>CADCLV010000056.1 GCA_902802325.1 Oscillospiraceae bacterium
AAAACATTGCGCATAGGCGCGCAAAAGGAGGAATCTATATGACAAAGTATATTTTCGTAACCGGCGGTGTGGTATCCGGATTAGGCAAAGGCATTACGGCCGCTTCCCTGGGAAGACTTTTAAAGACACGGGGCCTTAAGGTCGCATCACAAAAACTGGACCCGTACATCAACGTGGACCCCGGCACTATGAGCCCGTATCAGCACGGCGAAGTTTTCGTGACCGAGGACGGCGCTGAGACCGACCTGGACCTGGGCCACTACGAGCGTTTCATCGATGAGGATCTGAATAAGTTTTCGAACCTGACCACCGGTAAAGTCTATTCTTCCGTTCTGGCCAAAGAGCGCCGGGGCGAATACCTGGGCAGCACCGTTCAGACCATCCCGCATATCACCAACGAGATCAAAAGCTTCATCTATAACGTCGGCGTGGAATCCCAGGCCGACGTGGTCATTACCGAGATCGGCGGCACCATCGGTGACATCGAAGGCCAGCCCTTTATCGAGGCCATCCGGCAGGTGGGCCGTGAAGTGGGACCAGAAAATGCGCTTTACATCCATGTGGTTCTGGTTCCCTATCTGAAAGCCTCCGGAGAACATAAATCCAAGCCTGCCCAGCATTCGGTAAAAGAACTTCAGGGCATGGGCGTTTCCCCGGACATCATTATCCTCCGTACCGATGAACCCATCGAAGATCCGTCCATTTTCAAAAAGATCGCCATGTTCTGTAACGTTTCCCCGGACTGCGTGATCGAGAACACCACCGTACCGGTCCTTTACGAGGCCCCGCTTATGCTGGAGAACAGTGGCTTTTCCGACGTCGTATGCCGGAACCTGCACCTTAATGTGCCGCCCTGTGACCTGACAGAATGGAAGGCACTGGTGGACCGCATCAAGAACTGCCAGAAGAAGGTCAATATCGCTTTGGTGGGAAAGTACACCCAGTTCCATGACTGCTATCTTTCTGTGGCCGAGGCGCTGCATCACGCCGGATATGAATGCTCCGCCAAAGTAGACATCACCTGGATCGATTCCGAACATCTTACAGAGGACAGCTACTCTTCTGTACTGGATGGCGCAGACGGAATTCTCGTTCCGGGTGGATTCGGCGACCGCGGCATCGAAGGCATGGTCCTTGCTGCCCGATATGCAAGAGAACATAAGCTTCCTTACTTAGGCATCTGCCTCGGCATGCAGATCGCTGTCATCGAATATGCCCGTGGAGTCCTGGGTTTATCTGATGCCAACTCCCGCGAATTTGATGAAAATTCCGAGCACCTGGTCATCGACTTTATGCCTGGCCAGAATGACGAGATTGAAAAGGGCGGCACCCTCCGTTTGGGCAGTTACCCTTGCACGATCCTTCCCGGAAGTAAGATGGAACAATGTTACAAATCCTTAAATATCAGCGAAAGACACCGTCACCGCTATGAATTCAATAATATCTACCGTGACCAGATGAAAGAGATCATCAGCGGCACAAGCCCGGATAATCTTCTGGTGGAAACCATCGAAATTCCGGATCACCCTTTCTTTGTCGGCGTCCAGTTCCACCCGGAATTCAAGAGCCGTCCGGACAGACCCCATCCTCTCTTCCTCGGTCTGGTCAAAGCCGCATTAAAAGAAGAATAAAAAATTACCTGATCTGATTTTAAATACACATTTCGCTTCCGATGTCCGCTTCCGGTCCTGATGATTTATAAAGCATGGACCGGGGCGGTCTTTTTCTTCGGGAAATGCACTGTCCGCTTTCTCTTTTTCGAAATAATGAAAATCCGTGTTGACAGATTATGTTGTATCAAATATAATTGCATCAAACACATAAGGAGTCACGGCAATGAAGTATGATTATCACGAAGCATTAAAGTTAAGTAATCAGCTCTGTTTTCCGCTTTATGCGGCATCCAGAAATGTGATCCAGCTTTACACACCGATCCTCAAGGAACTGGGGCTGACCTATACGCAGTATCTGGTATTTCTGGTACTGTGGGAAAAGGATGGCATCCCGGTAGGCGAGATCGGAGAAAAGCTGATGCTGGATAACGGAACCCTCTCCCCGCTTCTGAAGAAGATGCAGCAGACCGGCTATATCGTAAAAGAAAGAAGTGCAGAAGACGACCGTGTGGTGGTCATCACGCTGACAGAAAAAGGCCGGGATCTGATGGAGCAGGCAAAGGATGTCCCCTTGAAAGTCTCCGGCTGCATCCGTCTGGATCCGGAGAAAGCCAAACTTCTCTACGGACTTCTTTATGAATTACTGGATACCCAAAAGCAGATGAACCATTAAGAAACCAATTTAGGAGGAACGACCATGAAGACAGTGTACGATTTTCAAGTAAAAGACAGAAGCGGCAACGAGATCTCCCTCTCCGACTATAAGGGAAAAGTCCTGCTGATCGTCAACACCGCCACGGGCTGCGGCTTTACTCCGCACTATGAGCCTTTGGAAGCCATGTATAAAGAACTGAAAGATAAGGGTCTGGAGATCCTGGATTTCCCTTGCAACCAGTTTGCCAATCAGGCACCGGGTTCCGATGACGAGATCCATGAGTTCTGCACATTGAAATTCGGTACCGAGTTCCCGCAGTTTGCCAAGATCGATGTAAACGGTGAAACAGCAGATCCGCTCTTTGCTTTCCTGGCAACCGAAAAACCGTTCCAGGGATTCGGCAAGGGCATCAAGATGGCCGCTCTGACAACTTTTGCCAATGCCAATAATAAGAAGTACGGCGATAAGGCCTACATCAAGTGGAACTTCACTAAGTTCCTTATTGACCGGGAAGGAAATGTCATTTCCCGCTTTGAGCCGACTGTGGAAATGGATGAAGTGAAAAAGGCTGTGGAAGCGGCTCTGTAAAAGATGGATGAGCACGAGGTCTTTTCCGGTTCGGGAAAGACCTCTTATGCTACTTTTTCACTTAAGATAAAAGGAAGAATACGGAAATGAGAAATCAAGAGATGACACGGGAAAAGAAAATAATACAGACCAGTATCGTCGGTATCATCACCAACGTTCTTCTGGCCGCATTTAAAGCCGTGATCGGCCTTTTTACCCACTCCATCGCCATCGTGCTGGATGCGGTAAATAACATTTCCGATGCCGGAAGTTCTCTCATCACCATCATCGGAACGAAACTTGCCTCTAAGGAACCGGATAAGAAGCACCCCTTCGGGTACGGACGCATCGAGTACTTAAGTTCCATGATCATTTCTGTCATCGTTTTATATGCCGGTGTCACCTCCTTTGTGGAATCCATAAAGCACATTCTCCACCCGCAGACTCCGGACTATTCCATCGTCTCTCTGATCATCGTCGGTGTGGCCGTGGTAGTTAAGATCGTTCTGGGCCGCTATGTAAAAGGAGTCGGTGTGAAAGTCAATTCCGATTCTCTGGTCAACTCCGGAGAAGACGCCACTTTGGACTCCGTCATTTCCGCTTCCACACTGGTTGCGGCGGTGATCTTCCTTCTTTGCGGACTGTCGCTGGAAGCATGGCTTGGCGCCATTATCTCCCTCGTGATCATTAAGGCCGGCATCGAGATGCTGCGGGATACGATCTCTCAGCTTCTGGGCGAAAGAAATGACATCGAACTGGCCCGGGAAATCAAAAAGACCGTACTGGAATTTCCAGATGTACAGGGCGCCTATGACCTGGTTCTGAATAACTATGGTCCGGACCGCTGGAACGGATCCATTCATATCGAGGTGCCGGACTTCTATTCCGCAGACCGTCTGGACCAGCTGCTTCGTGAGATCCAGATCAAAGTCGTTTCGGAGCATCACGTGGTACTCACCGCCATTGGTGTCTATTCCACCAACACCCAGGACGAAGAAGTCATGAAAGCACGGCAGGAAGTTTCCCGCATTGCCCTATCACACGAATATGTTCGTCAGGTACATGGCTTCTACCTGATCAAGGAGAATAAAACTCTCCGCTTTGATGTGGTGATCAGCCTGGATGCGAAAGACCGTATGGCAGTTTTTAAAGAAGTGCGGGAAGATGTAAAGAAAGCCTTCCCCGGCTATACACTTCAGGCTGCCATGGATACGGATTACACTGAAGAATAAATAGAAACGCCAAGTAGAAAAATATATAAAAACACGAAAAAGAAAGGCATCAGGATGGAACAGAAAGATTCCGCATTTGATATTCAGGCATATATGACCGCAGGGGTCGAACGGGTAGTAAAAGATTCCATCCGCGCAACCCTCAAAGACCCGAAAGGCAGTGCCTTTATGGCCTCCTTTGCCCTTGCTTCCAAAGCCGCTTCCAAGAAGCGCCGGATCGCGGAAGATAACGGAGAACATATCCCGTCATTTCTCATCGCCAGTATCACTTCCAACTGTAACCTTCACTGTTCCGGCTGTTATTCCCGCGCCAATCATGCCACCACCGACTGCGCCCCGAAAGATCAGCTGACCTTCGAAGAGTGGCAGAAGGTTTTTGAAGAAGCAAATGAACTGGGGATCAGTTTTATTCTTCTGGCCGGTGGAGAACCGATGCTTCGAAGAGATGTAATCGAGGCCGCTGGAGAGATCCGGAATATTCTTTTCCCGATATTTACGAACGGCGTCCTTCTCGATGAGAAATATATGGATCTTCTGGAAAGAAAAAGAAACCTGATTCCGATCATCAGCATCGAAGGCGGAAAAGAATCCACGGATTCCCGCCGGGGGCAAGGTGTCTATGACCGGATCATCCGGAATATGGACCGGCTTTCATCTTCGAATCTGATCTACGGCTGTTCCGTCACCGTTACCACTGAGAACCTGGAAGACGTGCTCTCTGAAGAATTCATTTCTTCTCTTTCGCAGCGTGGCTGCAAGGCAGTGATCTATGTGGAATATGTGCCGGTTACAGAAGAAAGCCAGGACCTGGCTATCGGCGATCCGGAGCGGGAACGTTTTTCTTCTGCTCTTTCTGACCTTCGTCAGAATCATCCGGAGATCGTATTTGTTTCCTTCCCCGGAGATGAAAAGACATCCGGCGGATGTATTGCAGCCGGAAGAGGATTCTTCCATATCAACTCCCATGGCGGTGCAGAGCCCTGTCCGTTTTCACCCTATTCGGATATCAACGTAAAGACTTCCTCACTGAAAGAGGCTCTCTCTTCCCCGCTTTTCATGGCTCTTCAAAGCCAGAATATCTTAAGCGGAGATCATGTGGGCGGATGCGTACTTTTTGAAAAGAAAGATCAGGTCAAGGCCCTTCTCGGCAACTGATCCATTCCTTCTCCCATAAAGAAAAAACACCCGGTCATTTAGAAAAATGGCCGGGTGCATTTCCATTCGATCTGAAAATCTTACTTTTCCAGTTCGTCAAGTAACGCGAACCGGTAACCTTGACTCTGCATATAGGTAAGTACATCGTCCAGGGCGGCTTCATTGGCCGAAGAGTCGTTGTGCATCAAAATAATAGCGCCGTTGTGGTGTCTTCTCACAAACTGGTCGTAGACTTCACTTGGAGCCGGCTGGTTATTCTGGTCATAGTCATAGAGAGCAAAGCTCCAGAACACAGTCATATATCCGCAGTCTTCAATGATCTTCATCAATCTCTTGGTGTAAGATCCGGTCGGAGTACGGAAATACGGATCCAGTTCGTAGCCGGTCTTTTCATAGAAGAATTCTGCCACATCAACGATCTCGGAAGCGATCTCCTCAACAGAAAGCGATGTCAGGTCCTTATGGTGAACGGTGTGGTTACAGACCATGTGGCCTTCCTGCTTCATGCGGACAGCATAGTCGGAACACTCTTCCAGATACATTTTCGTGACGAAGAAATTCGCTTTCACATTATGCTCTTTCAGAATATCCAGAATATGAGGTGTACGCGATGACGGATAACCGCAGTCGAAAGTCAGATACACGACTTTATCGTCATCGGTGACATTCTTATCCACATAGACGCCGTTATAATCCGCAATCGGGAAATACTCGTAGGAGCCGGACTGCTTGTGATCATCCATAAGCTTATAGCACCAGGTGTCTTCCGCATTGTTATCCAAAGACATGTAGTAATCTTTATTCTTCAAAAGACAGTCCCGGATGATCTCCCAGCGGTCCAGGGGATTAATGACATTTTTCGATACGACCTGAGGATCTCTGTACTCATGGCCGTCGATGATGGTCATGGCGGTAGTACTTTCCGTAGTCGTAGTGATTTCTTCTGTTGTTGTGCTCTCTGTATCTACACCCTGTTCCGATGAGGACTGACTCTCTCCGGAAGCAGTGGAATTCTTATCTTCTGTTTCGGATTTCTTTCCGCATCCGACTGCCATATAGCCGGCCAGAAATACGGACATCAAACCCAATGCGACTCTTCTTCTATTCATATATCGGGAATCTTCCTCTCTTTTCACTATATGCATAGCCTTGTAAATATATATTATTACTCTTGTTTCGGAATGTCGATAGTATAGAAAAAACGGAGCAGGGACAAAATCCCTGCTCCGAAAAGGAAGATTATGTTATTTCTGATTGTTTTTAGTTAGATTATGATTACTTCTTGATGCCTTCTCTCCAGGTTGCCGGCTTAAATTCGGAAACCAGCGGCAGGAGACGCTGATCGACATCGATCTTAAATACGGAGTTGAAGTTATTGGTAGCGATCATCTGACCGGCAAAACCAACGATAACGACCAGTTCCTGATCATTGAAGAACTTTCTGAGACGATCGAAGATCTCATCTTCTACGGAAGTCGGATCCTTTACGATCGACTTACCCAGGTCAACCAGTACCTGCTCCTTCTCATCATAAACGAGATTTGCCGGATCCAGACCCAGGCCCTTTACATCGCTGATGAAGAAAAGGGAGCACAGCTGACAGGAGTTCGTGGTGGAAATAGCATGTGCGTAAAGGATCGCATCTTTTTCGCCGATAACTTCTACAAGGCGGTTCCAGGATGTATACCAGGCCATGTAAGCGTCATAGGTAGCTGCATCATTCAGAAGACCCTTCTTCATGTTTGTTACGGCATTTCTGCCTGCCAGTTCATCGTAGCGCTCTTTCTCGGCGCCTTTTGCTTCATTCTGTTCTACAAGTTTAATCCTAGCCATTTTTTTAATCTCCTTAGTTTTGTTTTTATTTGTCCGCGATTTCTTCGCGAATGTACGATTTTGTTTTTGGCTTATTTTGCCAGTTTCAAGACTTCCACAATGTCCTTGGCCTCAAGTGGAACATAGTGTCCGACAGGGCCATTGGCTGTGGCTTTCTTTGCCATGTTTTCAAATTCTTCTTCACCGATGGACAGTTCCGAAAGATGGGTGCGAAGATGAAGTTTTCTAAAGAAGGCTTCAAATACATCTGCAAGTTTTCTTGCCCGCTCGGTTTCGTTAAAATCGTAGGAATCGATTCCGTATACACGGCTTGCCAGAAGTGCCGGTCTCCAGGGTTTGATACCTGCGATATATTTTGTCCAGGCAACGGTCACGACCGCCATTCCTTCACCATGGGTGAGATTATACTGAGCCGAAAGTTCATGTTCGATACGGTGGGATGCCCAGTCTGCCCGTCTTCCTGCATCCAGGAAATTATTGTGGGCCACACTTGCCAGCCACTGGATCTCGGCTCTGGCATTGACATTCTTCGGATCCTCAAGAAGTCTGTCCGCATTGACCAGAAGCGCTCGGATCGCACCTTCGATCAGGTAATCTGTGGTGTCGGAATACTTTTCATCGGAAAAGTATCTTTCAAGAAGATGGGAAAGGACATCCGCGATACCGACATATGTCTGATACTCCGGAAGATTCACCGTGAACTTCGGGTTCATGATGGCAAACTTCGGGATGATCCTGTCATCTTCAAATCCCAGTTTTCTGTCCTCGAAAGAAAGGATCGCGCAGTTGGAAGTTTCCGAACCACTGGATGCAGTGGTCGCGATAACGCCGATAGGAAGAACGGTTTCCGGATTGACTCCCTTTGAGAAGAAATCCCATACATCTCCATCGTAAGGGATGCCCAGCGCTACGGCTTTGGCGGAATCTATGGCACTTCCGCCACCGACAGCCAGGACAAAATCCACCTGATCTTTCTTTCCCTGCTCGACGAGTTTTCTTACCAGATCGATGCTCGGATTCGGTACTACTTCCCCGTTCTCGCTGAACTTGATATTCAGTTCTTTGACCGCATCCTTGATGACGTCGTAGATGCCTAATGTCTTAATGAAATCTCCGCTGTATACCAAAAGCAGCGACTTTACATTCTGTGTCTTCAGAAGATCTGTGATCTTCTTTTCTGATTCTTCCCCGAACACGATCTTTGCCGGGTTGTAGTACTCAAATCCAATCATCGTCTTTCTCTCACTTACTTCTCACTTACTTCTCACTTAGTGAAGTGCAACAACTGCACCGCCGTATGTCTTCTCGATATACTCCTTGATCTCCGGTCCGGAAAGAACTTCCACCAGGATCTTCAGTGCTTCATCATTCTGCTTGTCCTTCGATGTGGCAATGATGTTTCCGTAGGTCTGGGCAGCAAGTCCGTCATTTGCTTCTACAGCCAGAGCATCCTTTACATGAAGACCACCCTCGATCGCGTAGTTACCGTTGATAACTGCAACATCCACATCCGGAAGTGCCGCAACCAGCTGTTCCGGTGCCAGTTCCTTGAAAGTGATGTTCTTCGGATTCTCAACAATGTCTTCGATCGTGGCATTGATTCCGGCACCTTCCTTCAGTGTCAGAAGACCTTCCTGCTGAAGAAGAAGTAAAGCACGGGCCTCATTGGTGACGTTGTTCGGAACAGCAACTGTAGCGCCATCCGGAAGATCCTTCAGATCCTTTGTACGGCCGGCATATACACCGAAAGGTTCATAGTGGATCGCACCGATGGAAACCAGATCCGAGTTATTCTCTTTATTGAACTGCTCCAGATAAGGAACATGCTGGAAATAGTTGGCATCAAGTGATCCTTCGATTACACCTGTATTCGGTGTGATCGAGTCTTCCAGTTTAACGATCTCCAGTGTGATTCCTCTTTCTGCCAGAAGCGGCTTTGCCTGCTCAAGGATCTCCGCATGCGGTGTGATGTTCGCGCCGACCTTAATGGTCTTGTTGTCGGATGAATCCGTGTTGGCTGCCTTGGACTTCTTGCCGCAAGCTGCCGCAGAGGTCAGAAGCGACAATGTCAGTGCAATGGTGAGAATCTTTCTAAATGTGTTTTTCATGTTTTTTTCCTTCTTTCTTTTTTTTTACAGATTATTTTTCCTGTTTACGTGTTTTTCTTTTTCATTTCAGGAGATTTTCCTGATTGGGATCCGGTTCACAAAAAAACCGGGCGCTTAGTTTTTAAGCTCCCGGGCAACTGGCATCCGTCATGATGTCTTAATCAACATCGCTCCGTCTGAAGGCGCAAGGACAAGGAACTGTTTGCGCCCGCCGCATTATTTGCCCGGGAGTTCAACATTCGACAACACATGACCATCATCATTTTCCTTGTATTTTGGAACATTTTCTTACGTCTCCTTTCGTTTGGTATGTACGTACTTTAACACCACTTACCTACTATGTCAATAGGTAATTTAATTTTTTCTCTTCTTTTTCGCGATGAGATTTCCGACTTCCTGAATGATCATGACCATCAGGACCAGAAGTCCTACCGTGACCCACAATACATCTTTCTGGTAACGGTAATATCCGTACTGAAGTGCGATAGCACCAAGTCCGCCGCCGCCGATGACACCGGCCATCGCCGAATACCCAAGTACGGTAGCCACATTGATGGCTGCTCCCTGAAGAAGAGAAGGCATGGCTTCCGGAATAATGAAATGCACCAGAATATGAAATGGCGATGCACCCATTGCCGTCGCGGCTTCAATAATTCCCGGCTGCACTTCCAACAGGGACGATTCCACCATTCGGGCAACGATAGGGATCGCACCGACAGTCAGAGGAACGATGGAGGCTTTGGTTCCGATTGATGTTCCGACAACAAACCGGGTAAACGGGATCAGAAGGACCAGAAGGATCAGAAACGGAAGCGACCGCAAAAGATTTACGATCAGGCCTACCGTAGCATTGACTCCTTTGTTCGAAAGAAGTTTTCCTTTTGATGTGGCATAGAGTAATACACCTAAAGGCAGTCCGATCAGATAAGAAAAGAGAGCGGAAAAGAATGTCATCTGAAGCGTTTCCAGTACACCGCTCTGGATCGTCTTAATAATATAATCACTCATTCTCTTCTTCCTCCTCTTCTGTCCGTTCCACTTCGGCCACGGTTAATCCGCCCTTTATAAAGAAATCAGTTATGATCTCCTGTTTTTCCGGATCATCCGGAAGTTCCAGCACCATCTGTCCGTATCCGATCCCGCCTACGCTTCGGGTATTGGCACTTAAGATATTTACCTTTAATCCGGTTTGTTCAACGAGATTGGCAATAAATGGTTCACTGGCTCTTGTGCCGTCAAAGACGATACGGATCAGTCTTCCCTCTTTCGTTGAAGCATCGAAAGGATTACTCGGGAACACCAGTTTCTTTGCCGCAGCTGAACGGGGATCCCGGAATACTTCTTTTACATCACCGACTTCCACAAGTTCTCCTTCGTCGATGATCGCTACCTTATCGCAGATCTTCTCGACAACCGCCATCTCATGGGTAATGATAACGATGGTCAGATTTCTTTCCTTGTTGATC
>CADCLV010000057.1 GCA_902802325.1 Oscillospiraceae bacterium
CCATCACCTCATTCTTACAGATTTATTCCATTTTATCATGATGTTTTGAAAAAAAACAATTTTATAGTAATATAACCTATGTAAATAATGATTGCTTATATAAGAAAGGCCAGCCTATGGGAACTTCAATGTCACGTGAACAGAAACGAGCCAGAGCCAGATTTCTCCGCAAAGTCGTCATGGTCCTGTTCGGTCTCTGTGTGATCACCTTAATTGCCGATCTCGTTTGTGTAATTATTCTTCTTGCCGGAAAAGGAAAGTCCGGCAAAACCGATACAACGACCATCACGACTACTGCTGCCACCAATGACTCAGCAGTCATTTCCGAAGGTGGAGACTCCTCCGATACTTCCGAGACCACCGAAGCCACGACTCCGGCGCCTTCTGCCATAGAAGTCAAGGAATATCTTCCGAAGAATGATCTGGCAGAATCTTACTGGGGACCGCTTCCGGATGTTACTGAAGTCAAGCCGGTCCAGCACAACGAGATCCGCGGCATCTACATCGCCGGCGGCATGCGCTTGGATGAAAACATCGAGCTTGCCAAGTCTTCTGACATCAATGCTTTCGTAGTCGACCTAAAGGACGAGGCCAACGGAGTTCTTTTCAACAGTAACAACGAAATGGCAAATGCCATGACCCTTTACGGCTATAGCCGCAACAAGGAAACCGGTGATGAGACCTGGGAGAACAAAGGCAGTTATGTGACCAATGCCTATGACCTGGATAACGTCATTAAAAAGTGCCACGAGAACGGCATCAAAGTTATCGGCCGTATCGTCTGCTTCAACGACCTGTCTTTGGCAAAGAACCACCCGGAAATGAGTATCAAGGACGTAGATGGCAACACCATGCGTTTTAAGCTGGAGAGCTATCACATGTTCGTAAATCCCTATGACCAGCGTGTCTGGGAATTCCTGATCGATATCGCCAATGAGGCCATCGACCGTGGCGTGGATGAGATCCAGTTCGACTACGTACGTTTCCCGACCATCAGCACCAAGAGTGGAGAGAAGCCGTACTTCGGTCCGGAAGACACAACGCCGACCCGCGTGGATGCCATCAACCGCTTCCTGCAGACCGCCCGCCGCCGCATTCAGGATCCGACCGGAGTTCCGGTTACCGCTGATGTGTTCGGTATTATCCTTTCCAGTGAACTGGACGGCAAGCTCATCGGTCAGGGATGGAATACTGTCGGACTTACCGGCGTGGATGCCGTGTGCCCGATGCTATATCCTTCCCACTATGCCTTGAATACAGAGCTGAACGGAAAGATGTTCGACAAACCGGATAAATACCCGTATGACGTTATGTATAATGCCCTGATGTGCGGTAAAGATGCCGCCTCCCAGGAAGGCTATTGTACAGTCCGTCCGTATGTACAGGCCTTTACCGCCACCTACATCGGAAAAGACAACTACCTGAATTACACAGAAACGGAGATCAAGCAGGAGATCCAGGCGATCTATGATGCCGGCTATGACGAGTGGATCCTTTGGAACGCCACCGCCAAATATGCCAACCGCTTCAGTTGACGGAAACGTAAAACATTATGTGATCATAACGGCCGAGTGATTATTTACCCGGTCGTTTTTACAAAGAGGAAGACGAATGGGCACAGAGCTAAAGAAAAACTCTCGCAATGATGTCATGGATGCCATCAAGGCCATTGCGATCATCAGTGTGATCTGCGGTCACAGCTGTGCTGTTCTTCCCTATACTCACCTCCGGATCGGAAGATTTGTTCAGCTTTATCACATCATGGCCTTCTTCTTCGTTTCCGGTTACTGTTTTAACGAAAAGAAATACGAAAACAACCTTTCCTTTCTGATGGGCAGCAGGCTTACGAAAATCGTCGGCTTGTACTTTTGCTACAATGCATTTTTCGTCTGTATTCACAATCTTCTGTCCCGGCTCTACCTGATTTCAGATCCTCTTTATAGCCGAAATGAAATCCTATACCATATCCTTTCCGGTGGTTTCTACCTGTACTGGTTTTTTCTCTTCTTTATCTGGGGCTTTTATTCAAGTTATCCTCTGCGCTCAAGCGGAGATTCCGCTCCAATATTCTCTGTCGTGTCATGGAGGTCCTTTGCGCAGCAGGGTGCGGTTTCTTAGGTGAATATCTGTGTCTTTCATTAAAGACGGAGAGTCTTCCGCTGCACCTTCAGATTTCTTTTTTGGCAGTCCCTACGATGTACATCGGCTGGCTGATCAAAAACTACGGCAGATCCATAAATGTACATATCCACCGTGTGGTATATATCCTTTCCGCACTTCTTCTCTACTATCTGACCAAGACAACACTTTTCGATCTTTCCGTGAATGTACTGGGAAATCACGCAGTACGTTTCTATCCGATCACGATGCTGGGTATCTGTTTCTGTTACAGTCTGGCCACATGTATCTGTTCCCACAAGATCACCCGCAAAGCTTTTTGTTATATCGGGAAAAACAGCTTCCACTACATGGCGCTTCACCTTCTGTCTTTTAAGATCATCGACTATGTTTATTCCCTCATCATGAATAAACCCGCCGAAACCCGTGTTGGATTCACGAATGCGTATAATTTGGGTGAGATCCTTATCGTACTGAGCATTCTTCTCGTAACGCTTTATGTTCTCGGCAAGGATTCTGTACTTCGTCTGATAAAAAAGCAGCCTCACCGCAGTAGCGGCAAGGCTGACGAATAGTCGAAGTTTTGTCCGGACTTTCGCCCTGAAAGGATCAATCTTTTTTCTCTTCTTTTTCTTCTTTTCTCTCTTCGTTTTTCTTCTCCATCTCTTCGATCTGATCGTTTACTTCCTTACGGAGAATACCCAAGTCCTGCGTAAGTCTTCTGACTTTATCAGTCAGTCTGCTGATGGAAATGGAAAGAGAGAATACCACAAACAACAGGAAAAAGATTCCCAGGTAAAAGAGTCCGTTTACCGGATTTGCGATACCCATGGCATCCGCCATCAGATTCAGAAGCTGCGGAAAAAGCGCCAGCGTGGATACACACAATGCCAGGATCGCCCAGTAGAATGCATACTTATAACCTAATCTGTTCTTGGAAACCAGCCCGAAGAAGTAGATAATCGAGAGCAGCATGCCCACAACAATTATGATCGATAATCTCGCTGTCATGTCGTTACCTCATCATCCTCTCACCCGTGCAATGAAAATTGCAATGGAGACTTTAATCATGTAATAGATACTTTTCTTGAAGTTAATGGAAGACTTTCCGCCCTGTCTGGCACGCATTTCCACCGGGATCTCTCACTGGGATAATGAAAAGCAAAATACTTAATGAGCTTATCGTCTACCATACGAAGACCGGATGTGGGGTCTGTGATCCGCGTCCGGGTCAGAATCTTGATCAGCCGGGTAAAATAGGTAATGCCCGCGCGTCTTACCGAATTAGACTGAAAGCCTTTCTTTTCGATAAAACGGGAACCAATCACCATGTTCACTTCATGCTTATTCAGTTCATCTAACATCGCATTGAGATATTTCGCGTCATGCTGACCGTCACCATCAAACTGTACAACGGTATCATAACCGTGGTAATACGCGTAGCGGTATCCCGTCTGCACGGCGCCGCCAATACCTAAGTTGACCGGCAGGTCGACATAGTTGATGTTATTCTTTCGCAGTACTTTTCGCGTATTGTCAGTAGAGCAGTCGTTAATAACGATATAATCGAAGCCCTTCGCATGATCTACGACATCTTTAACAGTATCGACGATACTGTCTTCTTCGTTGAACGCTGGAATAATTACAAGATTCTTCATAGTGTTCCTTTATTTTACGGGTAAATCTTCCGTTGGCTTAATCAATTACAGTACATTGTACCATACAAATGCGGCTATTCCAATTCTCCACTATGCAGGGCTGTATGACTAAATGCAGAACGTATTTGTAATAGAGATATTAGGAATAATGTATAAAATAGAAATGATTGTCAGAGACTACTCGATGCTGTATAGTGTTACTATTGTGAAGAAATCAGAGTATTTCGGAAGATTCGTTCGGAGGAAAGACATTGGATCAAGCCACGGAAAACATGTGCAAAGACAGCACATCTATCACTTCGCCCGCAAAGGACAAGAATGATCCGGCAAAGGATCAGTCCGGTAACGGCGGCGCCTCTTTCAGCGGGAAACTTCTGAAGAACTATTTCTACAATGGTTCCTACAAATTACTTCTCATCATCATCCCGATCCTGACTACTCCGTATCTGGCCCGTGTTCTGGGAAAAGATAAACTGGGCATCGACGGTTACGTTTTGTCCGTCGTCACACTGGTGGAATTATTCGGAGCCCTCGGTATCAACCTTTACGCCAACCGTGAAGTTGCCTATGTACGGGACAATAAGCAGAAACTCACCAATCTGTACTATGAACTTCAATATATCCGTTTATTTCTCTGCGGCATAGTTCTGGCAGGTTTCGTCGGTTTCTCTTTCTTTTCGCAGTATAAGATCTTTTTTCTGATCCATTCCCTGTCTTTAGTCGGCTACTTTCTCGATGTGACATGGCTGTTTATCGGTCTTGAAGAGATGAAATCACCGGTCATCCGAAATGTGATCATCAAGCTCCTTCAGACGGCGCTGGTCTTCATTCTGATCCGAAGCCGTGGAGATCTTTACAAGTATGTACTGATCACCGCCTCCTGCACCTTCGTCAGCTCTTTGTGCATGTATCCGTATGTAGGCCGCTATATCGGAAAAGTACAGAAAAAACAGTTGAATATCAAGCGTCATATCAAGCCTGTTCTTCTTCTGTTTTTACCTCAGGCTGCCAGTTCTCTTTATGTACAATTCGACCGTACCATGATCGGTCTTCTGGCCTCCAACATTTCCTATGTATCGATCTACGACAAAGCGGAGACCATTGTAAAAGTACCGCTTCAGCTTACAGCTGCCACCACCGCCGTTATGCTTCCGCGAATCTCCAATGAATTCGTTAAAGGACGGATCGAGAATATTAAGCAGCTGGTCATGAAGGAGATCCGGTATATATTTCTTTTCCTGATCCCGATGGCTTTCGGCCTCATTTCCATCGCCAACCATCTGACAGTATGGTATTTAGGTTCCGAATATACTGAATCGGTCAGCGTCGTGATGCTCCTGACTCCTACCATTCTGACGATCGGTATGGGTGAAGTTCTGGGTTCACAGTTAATGATCTCTTTCAACAAGACAAAAGAAATGACGCTGGCCTTCGGTCTCGGCGCTATCTCCAATATCATCCTGAATTCTATTCTGATCCCCCGGTTTAATGCAGATGGTGCCGCCATCGCGACCGTCATCGCCGAAGCGATGGTACTGGTCATCCAGTGGAAAACGACCCGTGAATATATCTACACTTCCAAGATCCTGGCAAGTTTTATCAAGAAGCTCATTGCGTCTTTGGCTATGTTCGCCGCAATCGAACAGATGGATCGCATGTGGCATGGCGGTCATGTTATCTTCGTCATCCAGATTGCTGCAGGCGGTGTGATCTATCTGGTACTTCTCCTTCTTATGAGAGATAATGAGCTTATGGAAGGAATCCGTTTAGTAAGCAAGAAACTACGCAGGAGGAAGTAACATAGTATGTCCGGAGTCATTGCCTCCATCACTGTTTTCAAACCGGATCTGGATCGGCTGGAAAAGAATATCACCGCCATTCTGGAGCAGGTTTCGGATGTTGTTCTGATCATAAACGGCAAGGATTTTGAAGAAGAGACTCTCTCTCTTGTTTCGAAAATCAATGCCCCGGACAAACTTCACCACATTACCAATCCGGGAAACAGCGGTGTTGCTACTGCCCTCAATCAAGCTATGCAGTATGCCGCAGACAAAGGCTATGACTGGGTAGTCACGCTGGATCAGGATTCTGTCTGTCCTCCGGATCTGGTAATTCAGTTATCCCGTCACTGCAGTAAAGAACGGGTCGGCATCATTGCTCCGTCCTTTATTGACGAAAACTATTATCGGAATGTGAATAGTTACACCGGCTGGAAATTTGTAATGGGTGCCATCACCTCTGCCTCTCTGACCAACGTGGCGATCTGGAAAGAAGTCGGTGGATTTGATGATGAGTTCTTTATTGACTACGTGGATTATGAATACTGCGCCAGACTCATCACCAAAGGATATGCTGTCATAGTCGATTATGATGTGCATTTCAAGCACAAGATCGGTGACGGAAAACAGGTGAAGCTTTTTAACCGCTTCTCTTTCGTTGTTAAGAATCATTCCCCGTTCCGGAAATTCTACTACGTACGGAATATACGTGTATTCAAGAAAAGATATCCGAAGATTGCCGGTGCCTACTTCGTTAAGCGGGAAATGTCTGCTTACGTGATCGGTGTCATCTTCTTTGAAAAGCATAAGATCAAGAATCTGTCTGCTATGATCAGAGGATATTTCGCCGCCAATAAAATGATCAAGAAGGATCGGATCAAGGCACAGAAAGAACTCAACCAGGTTCGTGAAGAAATTCAATCCGGGGAAAAACAAAGCTGATCGGAAGATCAGCTCTGGCATCTTTTTTCACCTTATATCCGCTTACAGTTTTCCGATAAGGAAGATCATGCGGAGCATCCACTCATCTTTTCTGTCGTAGCGGAGGCGCTTTCTGAAAAACACTTTCTTCAGTCTGCGGATCGGATTCCATCCACGATAGAGGAAAAACTCCAGTTCTTTTCTTCTCTCCTCCGGAAGTTCCGGACCAAAAACCTCGTAAAATTCTTTCATTACGTCATAGACTCTTTTCAACCCATCGTTCTTTACAAACTTACGGATACGGTCTTTCTGAATCTGGAAGAAGTTCTTGTCCTGTGAAGAAAATGCACCTGGGTTGCGTCTGTGCAGTGCACACGGTTTCGGATCGAAGAAAGCTTCACCGAATGCGGTACAGCACATTCCCATCCACACGTCCTTGGTAATATTTCTCGTTGAGCGTCTGTTCAGGATCAGATCCTTTGCCGTATGATTAATGACACAAGTAAACCCAAGTCCCAGGCAGGCATAAAGGGAATACAGGAAATCCGGTTTCCGGTTCGGACCGGTGGAGGTTCGGATCTTGTTAAGGTTTTCATCACAAACATCATAGTTGGCAAAAGCAATCGCCGGCTTCGACTTGTCCGAGCCGGAAAGAAGATCCATGGCCCGTTCGATCTTATCTTTCTGCCATACATCATCCTGATCACTGAAAGAATAGTACTCAGCATCATTGACCTTCGACAAAAGATCATAAAAGGCAAACGGATATCCGAGATTCTTTTCGCTTTGATAAAGCGTCACCCGGTCATTATCCGCATACTTCTGCAGTACTTCCCAAGTATCATCTGTGGACCGGTCATCCTGAATATATAAATGTACATTCGAATAGGTCTGATTGAGAATACTGTTGATCTGCTCGTCAATATATTTCGCCCCGTTATATGTGCATAAGATAACGGCTACCTTGTCCGTTGTACTCATTGTCTTTTACCCCTCCACGCTGTTTGCCATATTGTACATAAAATAGCCTATCTATTCAAATCTTCTATTCATCTGCCGCTCTCTCCACTGTCCCTGCCTTTCTCTTACAGGACTTTACTGACCAGAAGGGAAAACGGGTAGAGCATCTTCACAGAATAGGCACAGACAAAAAGCTTTACCGCGATCCGATGTGTCTTCGGAAGCTTTTTCAGTTTTCCTATGCGGACATACGGATTCTTCCGTACCTTCGGGAAATACTCCCGGATCGTACGGTCACAATATCCGCACAGTTCTTTTCTGGTGGTTTTGTCCATATATTTTCCCATATTCGTGCAATAGCCGGCCAGTGCTTTTATCACACAATATTCCATTACCTGATCGTCCTTCTGCGTGATGTCCGGTTTTCTCACATCGCGGATCACCGAAAGGATCCCGTTATAGGGAAGTCTGGCTTTGGAATTCTTTTTTCTTACCATGCCCATTACGGAAGAACTGGTTTCGCTACTTTTACTCTTTCCACTCGACGAGATCCGGTTGGCACGATAGCGGTATAAATATTCGTCCACGATGGCGACCTTTTTCGCCAGAAGATTCGTTTCGATGCTAAACGGTCCGTCCTCCAGTACTTCTCCCACTCCGAAACGGATATGATTTGAATTCAGAAAATCTGTCCGGTAAAGCTTCGCCCACACCGAATATTGAAACACATAGTCTTTTCCGTTATCAAACTGCACTGTCCATGTCTTGGGATTATGACGGTAAAAAACTTCTCCGGTGAGTACATCGTACTTTTCATAGCCGGTAACAGCTATGTCGGCATCAGAAGACCGGATCGCCTCATACAGTTTCTGCAGATAGTCCGGTTTTGCCTGATCATCCGCGTCCATAAAACATACATAATTCCCAAGATCCACCTCATCCAGGGCACGGTTCCTCGTTGCCGATAATCCACGGTTTTCCTGTGTATACCACTTGATCTTCTCCGGGTATTTTTCCGCATAACTTTTGATCAGCGCCAATGTTCCATCTTTCGAACCATCATCGATGACAACGATCTGAAAGTTCTGGAACGTCTGGCCAATTAATGAATCAATGGTTTCCCCCAGGGTCTTTTCGGCATTATACGCCGGAATGATAATAGAAACCAAGTCTTCTGTCTGCATGACTCTACTCCCTTTCACAGAGCACAAACGTGTTCATTTCTTTTCCAGATTATTGGAATCTTCGGACTTGGTGTAAAACTTGTTGATGAAACGGGCAATCGGCGCCGGCCAGAATTTTCGGAACATGATATAGTTCTCTTCAATTCTGCCGCCCTCCTTGATGACTTCACTGGTGGTAGATTCCTCATATATTCTATGGCAGACAAGTGGTTTGGCAATATAGATGAAACTTCCTTTCAGGCGGGAAAGTTTCTCCCAGGCCTCCCAGTCTTCTGCGCAGCGGAAATTATTCTCAAAAACCGGTCTTTCCACTCTTTCCAGATCGAAAGTCACTGCCGGGCAGCAGATCGGATCCCCCATGGAAAGGATCCTTCTTCTTACAAAACGGCTGGGCCAGAAGATCCGGAAACGAAGCGGCCAAAGCATAAACCGCTTGATCTTCAGCATCTTCACATCCGTAGTTTTCACTCCGGAGCGGATCTCCGCATATTCCGAAAATGCGATGATCGGTTTCTTGGCTTTGCGAAGCAAAGGAAGAAGTGTTTTTAAGTAATCCGGCTCATAGACATCGTCCTGATGAGCGACAGTCGCAAAGCGGGTCGTGATCTGTTTCAGTCCGAAATTCCAGTCCTGGGTAATGCCGCCTTCCCCGTGATTGACGATCAGCGGGATCTCATATTTTGCCATCATCTCATCCAGAAAAGCGGACGGAGTATGGGTTACGGCAATGATTTTCGACTGCATCGTCTGTGCTTTCAAAGAACGGATACACTCTTCCAGAAAAGCACTTTCTTTATAGGCACAGATTACAAATGTATGATCCATTTCCATTTTTACAACATCCTGTTTTAATCGCTATTATCATCCAAAGAAACTCTGATAGGCACCGAACATCATAGAGATGCACAAGACCCATTTGCGGTGAAGACAAAAGGCCAGAACCGCGCTCATCTTGTCTTTCTTATAAAGCTTTTTGATTGAGCCTTTGATATCCGGAAGCTTTGCTATGGTCTCATTCCGAAAATGCATGATGTATTCTTTTTTCTCCCTATACTTCACGCTTTTTCTTCCCAGATGGATCATATTCAGCACCCGGTAGAACTCATTCATATATCCCTGAAGGATCACCTCTTCCGGAATCTCCCATTTGGTAAGAAGATTTTTTTCAGCAGTAGCTGTCTTGATCGCATCATATACCCGGGCAGGTTTGAAAACAGAGGAAGTAGAGATCTTCGTAAAGTTATGAATGAAGTACTCTTTCTCGCTGTATACGATGGTCTTCGCTCTGGCAATGAGCTCGATATTAAACATAATATCTTCATGTCCGTATTTGAATCCGGTATCAAATCGGATATTGTTATCCTGGATCAAAGAGGCCACGTAAATTCCATCCCAGATATACATAGTCTTTACAGCCTGACGGATCTTCGTGTAGTTATTCTTGATCTCATCTCCCGAGAAAACGGCCACACCATCTTTAAACGGAAGTGCCTTCAGCATTTTCTCATCGTGATGATCTTCCACTGTGCCATCATCATTTACGCAACGGTAGATCTTTCCGAATTTCACATAATCCGCATTATACTTTTTCAGAAGTGCCAGATTCTCCTCAAGATAACCGGGCATATACTCATCATCATGATCCAGAAAAGCAATATATTTTCCGGTCGCGTGATCGATGCCGAAATTCCTGGCGCTGCAGATCCCGCCATTCTCCTTATGGAGTGCTTTTATACGTGGATCCTGTGAACTGAGTTTCTGACAAAGAGCCAGACTGTCATCCGGAGATCCATCGTCCACCAAAAGAAGTTCAAAGTCGGAAAAAGACTGGAATAAGACACTGTTGACCGCTTTTTCCAGACACTTTTCCGATTTATATACAGGAATGATTACACTGACTTCCGGCATTATTTGTCATCTCCAAAATCCAGTTTATATGGAACATGATTATGTCTTTTCTCTTCCGGCGGAAGCGTCATAAAGTCATCTCCGAAACGGAACCGGATATACTTCTCCACATTCTTCTGCTGGCCGATCACGGTATTTTCATACGGTACCTTGATGGTCGGAAGGACATCTTCTTTGCACATAATACTCATGCCGGGCTTCGGGTCAAACATGTAGGCGACCCGCTTCGTCGGTTCATTTCTATATTTCAGCACATGCTTCATCGCTTTCTTATAGAAAAACTTCGGAGATACATGGAACAGTCTTAATAATCCGTTTCCGATTTTTACGACAAAACGGATCAGTTTTGCCTTAAATCCGGTCTGATACAAAACCGGATCATTGACGCTTCGAAGGATCATCCACTTACCCCAGAACCAGGCCCAGAAGCACTGTTTCTTCATTTTCTTATCGTCATCGGAAACATTGTCGAAGGCATACAGATCCAGGAAGATACCGAAATTGCAGTTTAAATGCTTGAGACTTTCTTCCAGGAAGACCGTACCGTTCTTGACCCATCTTGTGGTCATCAGAGGATAGGTATTATCGGATTCGAAATTCAGGACACTGTATTTGTTACCATACTCGGTATTGGCAACGGACAGAAACTTCTCATAGTCGTCACGCATCATACCGATATCGATATCATCGTCCCACGGGATAAATCCTTTATGGCGGACACAGCCGATCGTGGTACCACCCACGGCATAATACTGAATGCCATGTTTTTCACAAAGGGCATCAAAATCATTCAGCATCTCCAATTCTACCGCCTGGATCTTAGCCAGTGTTTCCGGATCATATACGTTCGTCATGTTGACTCTTTCCTCTCCTTGATAATATCCATCGTAATACGGATGCCGTCCGAAAGTCCGGTTTCCGGCATCCATCCCAGGGAACGAAGTTTTTCGGAATATAATACCGCATTCTTCACCCGGTTAAAACCCTGTGCCTCTGTCTGATTCGGGATATCGAAAACCACTTTCTGATTTCCGTACTCCGCAGCCGTTTCCGCAATCTCCCGGATCGACACGTTGCATTTCTCGTCGGAAATATTATAGGCATTTCCGTTTTCTCCTTTTAAAAGGACGTAGAGCATGGCTGTTGCACAATCGAAGGCATAACACATGGTCCTTCTTCCGGAACCGTCACTTTTCAGAACGATATCTTTTCCAGAAGAAGCGTCCCGGATAAAAGCCGTTGCCGCACGGGTATCACTGTCGATCATGGTCGGACCATATACATGACAGGGTCTGACGATTACTACATCGGAACCATATTCCTTTATGTAGGATTGGCATAAAACTTCTGAGGCGCGCTTGGAAGACGGGTAACAGGAACGTGCATCTGCATAATCCACATAACCGCAATAGTCTTCCGTAAAGCCGTCGTGGGTATCGTCCAGTTTCCCGTAGATCTCGCCGGAAGAAACATACAAAATGCGTTTGCTCTGATTCTTCTTTCCACATTCCAGCAGATTCAGCATGCCGATAAAATTGGCCTGCATTACTTCCGCAGGTCGGGTCGCATAGGCGATCGGATTGGCATCACTGGCTGCATGAATAATATAGTCGGCTTTGATTTCCGGATCGATCGGATCACATACATCCTGCTGGCAGAAGACCACTTTTTCATCTCCTTCGCAGTACGAAAAACGTGTCTTCAGAGAGTCCATTTTCCGGCTGAGAAGATAGAGTTTCATGTTTACTTTTCGAGTATCCCGGATCCGAAGAAGAAGATCCGCCAGTGCCGAGCCGATCATTCCGGTAGATCCTGCTATGGCAACGGATCTGTTCTCCAGTTCTGAAAGATCCAGATCCATCGACCGGATCGCCCGGTCTAATTCACGTATATAGGTTTGCGTCTGATACAATCTCATCGCCCCTTTTCTTTTTACTGCTCTGTCTCATCCGCTTCTGTGCCGGATTCGAGCGTTTCCTCTTCACCCTCTTCTTCCTCTTCTACGATGGAATAGCGGCGGGCAATGTCCATGAATTTATCCGATTCGATAATACATAACAGGAATCGGTACCGGGAAATCTCACCGCGTTCGATCATTCCTACCCAGTAATTGATACTGACAGGATCAGCTTCTTCACAGTAGAAAGCGCGGTAGGTCCGCTTAACCAGTTCTTCATTCGAACATGTATGCAGATCCATTTTCAGTGTGAACAGCATATTGTACAAGATATCCCAATCGAAGAGTGTGTCATTTCTGATCTCATTCACAAAATGAATGATCTCTCTGCGCGTGGCTCTTCTGTTATCAAACATATTCTCATACCAGGCACATACGAAACGGACCACTGCTTCATTTTCAGGGTCATCACAGATCTCATCATTGATCAGGATTCGGAATGAGGCAAAACTATTTCCGTCATAGGCGCCGATTCCGGAGATCATGGCAAAGGCCGTACCCGGCATTACATTCTGGAAA
>CADCLV010000058.1 GCA_902802325.1 Oscillospiraceae bacterium
TAAAGATGTCGATGAAATTTAATCCTCTGAATCTGTCGTTGCCGATGTTGGCGCTGTCTGTCGTTCTGTCTTTTGTCGTTCCGTCGGGGAAAACTATCTCCGGATCCGGACATTGGGAGTATGACGACTATTATCAGACGTCGTTCTATGTCTATCAGACAGAAGAACCCGCCGTTTTTGAGGGTGAATCTGGAGGCGTCGCATACTTCCGGACGACTCGCGGGGATATTGACGGGGAAGTCTGGTGCGCTTATGTCTGGGATTCTGATCTTCAGGACGGGGACTCCGTGGTCTTGACGTTTGAGAATCGAGTCACACAATCCGAGTATGAGCGCGGGATCGAGTGCGGAACTCGCATAGATAGCGGGGAGATTGTAGGTGTCGACTAATCGAATAGTGGTCAGATAATTGCACCCTGTCGAGAGTGGCTGGGTGATTTTATGTAGTCATTATTCACAAACACACGCAATGATTGGAGGTATCAAAAATGACTAACTTTGAAAGAGCGCTGTTCGAAATCGCGGAATCCGAAATGCGGGAGTACGCATATGTACCGGATTATGCGGAGGACTATGCTGCACTGTGGGCCGAGGTGGAAGCGTATGATGTCCCGACTGATTATATCCCGTCAGAGGATGAGGTATGGGGCCAGTATTCTTATGAGGAATACTGTAAGCTCATGAATTCAGTCAACGCGGATATTCTCGCATATATGCGCGGTGATGGCGTCGGGGGTGATGGCGTCGGGGGAGATTGCGAGGATCCGGACGACGTGTTCGTTGCGAAAGATCGCACTCGCGCCACACGTCGGCACACTGAGAGGCGTGCGAGAGATCGCCATGTCGCCACACTTGAGAATCTGGGATTCTGCCTTGATATGTTGACCGAGGCCGAGAAGACTCGGAAGTTGTCCGAGCTGTACGGGCGTCCGTGTGCGTGGAAAAAGTGGCATGAATCGTCGAAAAAGCCGCGCCGTGATCCGAGTCTGAGCGGCAAAGGGTGTGCGTATAAGCGTAGCAGATGCCGTGGATATTGGGACTAATTAAATAACTTTGGTAGTCGAGAGGTCGATCATGTGTCGGCCTCTTTTGTTTTGCGAAAAAAGATGCGGATGTAAGTGTTTATGGCAGCAAGAGTTAATCAGATAACTATCAATCAGGCAACTATCAATCAGGCAGATGTTGTCGATGCGAGATGGAACTATAAGGGGAACATCAAAGTCGGCAATATTGCGACGTGGTCAACGCTTCCGAGCGACCGCGTGTTTGTGTCCGAGAAGATCCGTGAGTACGCGGGATGAATAATTACGCGGGATGAATAATGAGGAGGGAATAACGATGAAAAAATCAGAGTATGAGATTCAGGCGGAACGGTTCCTGAGGGATAACGGAGCAAAGATGACGATCAGTCACATCCATGATGAGTACGGAAACTGGAAATGTTCTTCGATGACAGGCGGATACCTTTACCGCGTCAGGATCGACAGAAATGGAAAATCGTGGTCGTTCGAATTCTCGGATTGCCGAGCTAACTATCAGACCACGAACAGGCCGAGTAAGTATGATGTCCTCGCCTGTATTGAGAAGTATGATCCTGCCGGAGACGTCTGGGATTTCGCTAAGGAATTCGGATACGAGATAGGAGACCGCGAGTCCTATAAGAGAACGGAAAAGATCTACAAAGCAGTTTGTCGTGAATACAGAAACGTCGAGCGGATGTTCGGCGACTGTCTGGAGGAACTGAGAGAAATTGCGTAATAAACGTCGGCAATAAGGGTAGTAAGGGAAGTCTACGGGCTTCCCTTTAATAATAACCAAGAAATAATAACCAAGAAATAATAACCAAGAAAAGAAGAATGAAAGGAGAACAACACTATGGCTATCAACAAAATCATCAATGTAACAGAGGGAACAGATCTCTACAAGGAAATCAAGAGAAACGTGGATGCGAAGTCGGAAGATGACCTGATCATTGTAGCCCGCGCCGAAATCAACAGGAAGGCAGACGAGATCAGCCCGGTCGCCGTCATGAACGGGATCTACTTCTACGTCGCGTATCAGCTTGAGATTGGTCTTGTTTTCGTTGAGAAATATACCCCAGAACAGATTCTCAAGGCAGTCGAGAACACCATGAATCGGGCGCGTTTCATGACAATGCCTACGTTGTTTGAGGATTTTGCAAGCATTTTCAATAACCCGATGAAGAAGCTCAGCGAGATGGAGAACTTCAGCGTTATGAATCCACTGACATGTGAGGGAAAACAGAACGGAGCGGGAATTCTGTTTTGCCGGGAATACCTCAAGGCAATCCGCGAGAAGATCGGAGATTACTATATCCTTCCGTCTTCTATTCACGAAGTCCTGATCGTCCCGAATGACGGAACAATAGATATCAATGATTTGAATGCTATGGTTCAGGACGTCAACGCAAACGAGGTTTCGGAAAATGATCTACTCGCTGACCGGGCTTTCACGGTAGATGAGTGGATCTGACATGAGCGACACTGAAGAATAGTAGATATTGAGAGGTCGCCTCTTAATTGAGGCGGCTTTTACTGTACCTATTATTGAGAAATCAAAAACAAGGAGAAAACAAAACAAGGAGAAAACAAAACAAGGAGAAATCAAAACAAGGAGGAACTGAAAATGAAAGGATTTTGTGTTTACGCGGGAGGCATCGACATCTTCATCGAGTCGGAAAAGATGCGGAAGACTGTCCGCCTCGCAAAGGAAATCATCTGGAAACTGAACGGAACCGGACGCTTTGACATCCCTGATAACGCTTCAGGGATCGACGCGGTTCTGTATCATCTCCGCAACGCAAACTGCGAGATTAAGACGCTCGCGGACGGAAGACAGCTTTACACAATTTCGGGCGACGGGTTTAGTACGTGTGGGATCATCGGGGACAAGACAACACTGATCATAAGAAAGTAGGTGAACAATGAATATATATTCATACATCACGAAGGTAAACGACTCAGGATGTCCTTACCTTGTGAAGAAGGAAACTTTCAAGGCAGACGGGCGGAAACTATACAACTCGCCAGACATAGTGGTGGGATTCATCCGTGACTCTTTAGGTATTCAGGACTGTGCCGAGGAATACTTATACAGTCTCTGTATGGATACCAAAGGGCATTTAATCGGGTGTTTTGAGGTGTCACACGGAACCGTAAATGCAAGTCTTATATCACCAAGGGAGATCTTCCAGAAAGCACTCATGTTGGGTGCGGTGTCGATCATCCTGACACATAATCATCCGAGTGGGGATCCGACTCCGAGTGACATAGATCTTCACTCAACGGAACAGGTGAAACAAGCCGGAGAGATGATCGGGATTCCGCTATTAGATCACCTGATTGTAGCTAAAAACTGTTGGATATCTATGAAAGAAACGAACTTATTGTGAGAAAAGGAGGAAGACAAACGATGGCAAAGAAATATGAATACGTGATTCGTCAGTGTCCCATGAATACATCTTACTGCTTCAGAGGATTTGACGAAGCGAAAGGGAAGTGGTCTATCCACGACTATGTCAGGGTGTATAGCGGAGAGATCGAGGGCGAGACGATCAACGAGGCTCTTGAGAAACTGTTCGTCAAGTTCAACGTAGGTCATCCGGTGGACTACCACGGAAGATCTCTGAGTGTGTCCGACGTAGTCTGGATCGGAAAGGTAAACGAAGACGGGATAAGAAAGGGACAGTTCTACTACTGTGACAGATTCGGGTGGAGCGAATGCCCAGCAGAGAGGAGGTAAACCATGATACTTGACGAATTACTCTGGAAGGTAAACGACAACACCAACATAAAGCTTTTCTCTTCAGAAACCTATGAAGAGATCGCGAGAGACGACGGGAAGGATAGCCTTTTCGATTTTTATAACTACTGTGAGGTAACGGACATCTTCGTAGACGAGGACGGATGGCTGTGTATAGAGATTGATGCGGAGGAGGAAGAGAGATGAAGGAGATCCTGAGAGAAGAGACAGCGTTCAACGGAAACGTCGTCCGGATCGAGTATGAGCAATTCGATCTCGGCGGAAAGTACAAGATCAGATACCGGAGGCCAACGGAGTTTGGCTTCCGGTTTGATTCATCATGGGCAACGCTCGGTGAAGCTGTGAAGTATTTCGATTTGATGATCAAAGGAGGTAGGAGATGAACGGAAAGAACAAGGCAAAGGCAATCTGTGACCGCGAGGGTAGAGGGATCCCGTATGTGATGATCCTGAGCTATATCCTCGAAAAGGGGCAGACGATGATCGGCAGTATCACGGATGAGCAAATCGCGGAACTCGAAGGTAACGGACTGATGACACAGTCCTTTGTTCAGAAACTCGTAAGGACAGCAAGGGAAGTTGTCCGTAACTGTGATCAGTCAGACATTGTCCGGCTGTTCAAGAGTGATTGGTGTTGTGTGGGAGAGGTTTACGATCCTGACCTCGACCAGTTCGTGACGGATACCGAAGAAGAGTAAGAAAGGGAGGTAAAACATGAGAGACGTTAATGAAATCGAACTCAATTGGGACAAGGCGCTGTCAGAAGTTGATGACGGAACGGAACTGAGCGCGGATATAGGGTGGGGTTTTACAGGTCAGGATCTTCTGGTTCTGACCTGTCTTCATGAGGCCGGACTCCATAGAGAGAAGATCGAGGATCTGCTCGAAGACTGTAACTTTCACACTGAAAACGAATTCCTTCAGGAAGGGAACTACGCAGAATGTAGAGAATTCATTTTTAAGGAGGATATGAGATGAGAACGCCGTGTGACGATCTGAGAGATGAGAACGGAATGAGTGTCTGCCCCTACGAGGACGGCGGAGTAAGCGAAAGCGAGCGCTGTCGGGTCTGCTGCGGACTCGGCGTATACGAGGATCCGTATCCTGACGAAGAGGACTATGATCCGTACTGCGACCCTGAGTATTATGACGACTATTGCCCGTCTTCTACCAACGGAGATTATTCTCCGAGCAACCCGTGGGACGCGCCTGGGATGAGCGTGAGAGATTTTATCTAAGAGAGCCGGAGGGAGACATATGGTATATCTGGTGTTTATCCATAAAAACGGCGGACTCCTCTATGGTGGTTATTTTTCTTCCAGAGAGAAAGCCGAGGATGTTTGCAAAATATGGAACAAAGCAAACGAAAATGAAAATCAGTTTGCTGATTTCATCAATGTAACTGATGAGAAAGACAATGCGTTTATTTTGAATGTAGAGTAAGCGCGGTTTGTTAGTCCACTATGTCGCTGAGGGAAACCTCGGCGGCGTAGATGAACCAATAAACCTAACACAATACAGGGTAAACACAATACAAGGTAAACCGAAGGGCTTGTCGAAAGACAGGCTCTTCTTTTTATAGCCGAAAAGGAGGAACGAAAATGAAAACTTACAAACTGTTTAGAGTCCGCAACGGAAAGCTGTATCCGTTGTATGTTGAGGCAAAGCGCGAGATGCCAGTAGGTGTATGGCTTGAAGCTCAGGTCGGAGAACTCGCCGATGAGACTCACGTCAAGGCAAGTGGTTGCGGAGGGAGGCTTTCTCTGAGGCCGGGGTTTCACTCGACCGAAGTCCCTTATACGGACTGGATCGGAAAGAGAACCGAGAACGGAACGCTCATCCAGAGAGCGGACACTGTCTGGTGTGAGTGTGAGATTCGCGGGGAGGAGCAGACCATAACCGCAAGGTACGGGCTGAGAACTCTGCCGGACGGATACTACCGCTACCGTACCAACGCAAAGCAGAAAGATCCGTGGCTTATTTCAAGGGAACTCAAGATCGTGAAGATCCTGAGCAACGAAGAGATTGACAGGATCTGTGAAGAGAATGGTTTTACCGCTCAGGAAAGGGAGGTGAGCGCGTAATGGCGGACGAATATAGATACGGAATGAGGCTGCGCGGATTTGCCCCGCTCACTTTTCCTCCCTTCGGCTTTGTTCGAAGGGAAGACGATCCAAGTGGTAAATACTGGGACATTCTTGTATACGATGTAAAGCTGACAGACAAAGTCATCGACGGATACGAACTGGATTATCTTCCGACTCAGGAACAGAGGATAGACGAGATCGCGGTGAAACTCGACAAGATATACGAAGACATGGATCCGTACAACTACCGCGATGCGGACGGATCGGTAGAACAGGCGAAGGGAATCCTGAAGGAAGATCCCTATACCGTGATAGAGGAACTCATTGGTTGGATCGAAGAAATCATGCCTTAAAACTGAATATCTAAAACTGAATAAAGAAAACTGAATAGAAAAACAAAACTAATAAAAATCAAATTAAAGAAAGGTCAAGGTAAATACTATGTGCATTAACAGAACTTTTTCAGAACTCAACGGTGCGGTCATCAACAACGGAACTTACAGCGTCAGGTACGTGATGGAGAACGATTCCCCGCGCTTCGTCTTGGTAGACATCGTCAAGGCACTCGGATATAAGAGTATCCGGGGTCAGACAAACTACTTCTGCCGGAAGCTCGGTCTCGGAAAGGTAGTCGGCGCGGACAATAATCTCCGTACCTACGCAACCAAGGAACAGGTCGATCTGATCCTCGACAAGTCCAGCAAGACAGATGAACTCATCAGGAAGTTCTGGAATGATGAGGTCGTTCCGGCAACGGATCAGAAGTACGCCGGACTGAAGAAGCAGATCGAGGAAGAAAAGGAAACCAATCAGAAACTCGCGGAAACCTACAGGAACCTGAAGGAAGAGAACGACGATCTCCTCGAGAAGATCAAGGCTCTTCTGAATCAAAGAGAACAGATCGGCGAGATCCTCGGGCTGACCGCCTGAGAGGTCGAGTGTCTGATAGAGAGGAGGGAAATTATGATTACAGTTAAGTATGAAAGATATTCTGACGACTACCACAGACACATCGAATCTGAAACATTCTCAGGGTTGAACGCCCTCGCCGACTGGCTTTTTGAAAAAGCGGAAGGCAGATACGAAGATAAAATGTTCTTTGTAAACCCAGACAACGAATGGCTGACTCATGAGAAGAGTAAGTTACGGCTTGATAGTAGCTGTATAAGCGTGAGATACGACTCTTCAGGATACGAGACATGGATTCTCCAGATAAACAAAGACGGAAAGATCATCTATTCGACTGGGAGATTCACCAACGGAATTAGTCACTGGAACGAAGAGGTTAAACAGTGGCTGCGAGATTGTAGAGACAGGCAGAAAAATCCGACGTTTAACTTTGGCTGAGTTGAACGAACCGAATAACGAACCAATTAACAAAGAGATCTGAACATTCAGGTCTCTTCTTTTTATGCCCGGAAAAGAAAAGACGAAAAGGGAAAGGAAAAGGAGGAACACTATGAACCAGAGATTTAAGGAATTCGCGGAGAGACATGGTTATGTAGCAAAGTTCCACGGCTCGATGGGTAACACGAAGTGCCAGTTTGGCAACTGCGGATTTCCCGCTGTGACGACCTGTTACGGAGCGATCAAGGGAGACTGTGAGTGCCTCCATGATTGCTACGCTTTTCTTCAGGAGAAACAGTATCCAGAGAAGATGAAGGCAGACTGGGAGAACCTTCTTCTCTACCTCGAGGATCCGCAGAAGTTCAAGGAAGCCGTGATTAAGTTCATCATCGAGAACGACCTGAAAGACTGGCGGTGGTTCGAGTCAGGCGATGCTCCCGACAAGGGATTTTTCTTCCTGATGAAGGAAATCCGCGAAGAATTGCTCGCGATGGGATACGACGTTACGTTCTATGCCTACACGAAGCAGTACGTGATCTGGGACTTCATCGAAGAGATCCCCGTCTGGTCATGGGACGGCATCAAGCTTGTCCTTTCTGAATGGGGAAACTTCAAGGTAAGCGAGGAACTTCGGAAGTATTACCGCGTCTTCAAGGTAGTTTCGATCTTCGAGATCGACGACGTTGAGGCCGATGGATATGTCGCTTGCTCAGGTAACTGCTCTACTTGCCGGATCTGCGCTGACAAGGATAAGGACTTCAATGTCTATTCCGTAAAGCACGGATCAGCGGCGGTCTTCCCGATTCCTGATGAGTTCAAGGGAACGGAAAAGATTAACACAGAGACGGCTGGATTCGTGAAGTTCGGCGGAAAGACGGTCGGAGGTCTCCGCGATGCGTACTGCCGGGTGTTCGGTATCAAGGGATACGAAGAGAGGATTACCGCTCTGAAGAAAGTCTGGAGGATGATCAAGGGCGGCAAGATCCTGATCTACAAGAATGGCTTTGTCCTTCAGGGAGGCGAAGTCGTCGAAAAGGCAGCTTAAGAGTTAGGCGGGAGTCAGACGGTTTCCGCCTGATTTCAACTTAGAAACAGTTAATAAGAACTTAGAAGGGAACGAGGAGGAAGAGAAATGAATCTGAAGAAGAGAACTGAAGTAGTCCGGGCAATGGAAACACTGGCGCGTTGTGTCAACGATGAAGAGATCTTCGAATCGTGGCTTATGTGCGGAGTCGCGGACGGAGATATCACAAGCAAAACCACAGACGAGGATCTGGAATACTACTGCGAAGATGACAACTTCTCAGAACTGATGGGGCTGTTCCTCAGGCTCATGACGAGAGCCAGAAAGAGCGGCGGGTTGTACGAAGACGGAGTAGCAAGCGAGATCGGGTAAGCGAGATTAGATAAAGGGAGGAGAACGGATATGACAGCTAATCTTTACGTAGTAATCGAGAAACCAAACGAGGAAGAAGAGAGAAGAATAAAGGATGCGATAGATCTTCTGGAAAAGATCGATGGCGAAATTGGGAAATGTAGTACCGGGGCATGGGAAGACTATCCTGAGTTCAGGGAAGCGGTTGTTCAGTTAAAAAGAATTCTCGCAGGAGAATGGAGGGACTAAGAAAGGAGAACATCATGAAGTTTGTGTGGGATCTGAGCGAAGAAGAGTGGAAAAACTACGGAGTGGCAATCCGAAGGGAAGCGGAAGCTAATCCCGACGGAGCCGTGAATACTGCCGGGGTCGTTGGCTGTTGCCGGACTGGTGACCTCTGCTTCGATCTCAGGGCTTGGGGTTGCATTACTGAAGATGAAACCCCCGGCCTCGGATACGAGCTGTATGTCGGTGGGGTTGAGGGACATAGCGAGACGCTCGAAGGCAGACCGTATGATCTGGTTGAGGAATACGGTGAATTCCCGATTGATGTCCTTGATAAGCCTCTGAAAGATTTTCAGGTTCAGGCCGAGGAAGTATTCAAGAAGTTTATTGAAGACGTCGCGCCGAGGTATACCGGGGCGGATCTGATCGAGAAAGCGAACGAAGAGCTGAAGGTTTGGTGAAGGGAGGAAACGTGATGAACAAAGAGAAAATGATTGTCATAGATATCTACGCAGACACGACTGGTCAGTATTCTGAAGACGAATGTCAATACTGTAACTGTGCTTCTGTTCAGATCCCGGAAAGGATCGTGCGACAGTGGTATGAGGAGAACTTCGGGAAGGAAGAGAAATTATACTTCTGCGGAGATGAGTTCGAGAACACTTTTGAGACATGGCTCAAAGAGGTATACACCTGTGACGACACTGATGGGCTGTATGACTTCTCAGTATCACACGGATTTACTCCTGTCTGCGGCAGAACCTGTGATGACTGGAGTTGGTTCCGGGAGGAGGAATAAGACACGAGAGAATGGAGGTATGTTTGATGACAAAGGAAACAGAACGCGAATTATTGAAGCTCGTAGATCGAATCCGCAATTACCCGAAGGGATTCGAATTTACTATCAACTACGCGGCGATCCCGACCAAACCAAAACTGAACGGAATGAGATGGGTTCTGAAGGAAGCAACGAATCAGGGTTTGATCGATAGTATCTCGATGGGT
>CADCLV010000059.1 GCA_902802325.1 Oscillospiraceae bacterium
GGCCTGCTGTGCTATGTGGGAAATATTTATGTGTTTGTTTCGAATCGGAAAAGGAAAGCCCATGTGTCCGGAATTCCGTTACTGGGGGCGATCCTAGTTCTGGCCGGAGGACTTCTGACCTCGTGCAAATGGCTGGCGCTTCTGGCGCTTTTGGATCCGTCGTTAATCGGATTCTTTCAGTCGATCCACTATGGAAGGAATTTGGAAAAGATGCTCGAAAAGCGTTACGCGGACTTCCTTTCTAAACAAGGTTTCACGCAGCGTCTTGAAGATCCGCAAAAGCAGATCACCAGTGAGATCCACTATGAAAACCGTGAGATCCCGCACATCCAGACACGTCCCTATATCACGAATCAACCATTCATGTTCGGATATCCGTGGGCGGTGATGCTGATCGGCGAAAAAGACGGAAAACGTTTCCTTATTCTGGATACCGGTACAGACGGAAATATAAAGAAACTAGATCCGGAAAAGATCCGCATCTTGGATTTTTCTGAAGATTCGATCCGACTTCAACTGCGGCCTGTCTTACCCCAGATAATCCAGCACATCCAGCTGATGCATGACCTGCGGAAATTCCGGAAACACCGGGCAGGGGATGTGAGGCTCGAAAGCAAGGGAGCGGAACCAGCTGGCCTGAAGGGCGGTCATGCCTAAATCTCTTGCTGCGAAAAGCTCTTTGGAACCACCGTCGCCTACATAAAGGCACTCTTCCGGTTTGACGCCAAGCTCTTCCATGATGGAAGAATACATCGACGGATCCGGCTTCAGAACGCCTTCTTCATATGAGATCCGTGTTGCATCGAAGAGCGGGAAGAGTTTACTATTACGAATGAGGTCTCTTTCATCAGAAAAAGTATTGGTGATGAGTCCCACTTTGATGCCCCGCTTCTTCAGTTCCTGAAGGAGCTGTACCGACTCGTCCGGGATCTGGTCAAAGGTCTCCTGTAGCGCAAATAGCCGCTTCCCGACGATCGTCTTCAGAAGTTCATCCGAATATACTCCGAGTTTTTGAAGCGTCTCGCCGATGCCTTCTTCGATGGTCATTTTTCCTGTGGTCCTGTCCTTTTCATTTTCGTGCCACACCTTCCGGTAGAGGACAGGATCGACATCTGCATCGGACGCCGCATCTTCACCGAAATAGGTGTGCTCCGTAAACAGTGTGATCAGGGTCTCGAACATATCGAAGATAACAGCTTTAATCATTTGCGTACCTCACTTCATTGATTTTGGACACTTTGCGCGCCGCAGATCTCGTATATTGTGACGAGTTTACTTATTCAAACTGCGCCTGTGCCTTTTCAGCGGTCAGTTTTCTTTTTAAAAGTGTCTTCTCGAAAAGCACTTGCGCCGTTTCCGGAAACTGCTCATAGACAACTTTCGTGCCTTCCTCCGTGATGCCGCCCGGTGTGGCGACGCGTGTCACCACATCTTCGAAAGACATACTTTTTTCAAGCATCAGTTCGCCGGTAGCGATCATAGTCTGAAGGACCATCCGGACGACCTGGTCATGCGGGATCTTTGTATGTTCCTTGGCCGCCTTTACGATCACATCGAAGACTGATGCGATGAAGCCCGGCATGCAGCTGACCAGTTCCGAACCCATTCCTAATTCCTCCTCAGGAAGCTCGATCACATTTCCCATACAGATGAGAAGACGTTTCAGATTTCCTTTGTCGGAAGAAGTTACATGATCGTTGTAGCAAAGAAGTGTCTGGGAGCGGTCTACTTCAGCAGTGACACTCGGAATGACTTTCGCGATCTTGTACTGTGAAGGGGGAGTGTCCGTAGTTACTCCGACATCCTCAGATGTGTCCGATAGGCTCTTTTCCAGATTCGTAAAGGAAACGCTGCCGTTCAGGGATACGATCAGAGTGTCTTCCGTAATGGATCCACGGATCTCTTCCAGCACGCCTTTCAGATCAAAAGGACGGAGACATAGAAAAACGATATCCGAAGAAGAAGCAAGTTCTGTATTGCTTTTACAGAGCGTCGCCCATTTCTTCGCGTCTTTCATTTTCTCCGGAGAACGGCTGGCCAGAAGAAGAGAGTCCCGATCTAAAAGGCCTGAGGCGGAAAACTTCTCCGCCAGCATTTTTCCCATGCTTCCAAAGCCGATGATTCCCACTTTCATGGATCTTACCTCCTTGTTTTCAACCACACATTTATGATAGCAGACATTGACGGAGGGGGATATATACGGTCGGTATACAGCCCGGTGAAGCAACTTGAAATTGATGCAATTCGGAAAGCGTTTTATCGAAAAACGATAAAAAAGACTTGAAAAACAATAAATAGCGTGTTACCATCAGTTCAAGTTGGAAGGGAGGGCGGATCCATGACAAGAGAAGATAGCATTGCGTTGGCAGATAGACTCGAAAAAGATTATGCGAAGTTCAATAAACTTAAAAAAGAACTCCATCAAAATGCGAAAGAAATTGACCGCCCCTATGAACCGCGCCAGAAAATGAAAAAGGGAGAAAGGCTCGGATTCAACTGGTATTTGGTCATCGGAATTCTGAGCAGTATTCCGTTTCTGGTTTTGGCACTCCTTTTCTATGTTTTCGCCTTCGCCAGCCGCTGGGACCATAAACCAGGCGAAGATCTGTATCAAATACTCAGCATTGTAATGGTATTCCTGTCAGTTGTGGTTTTTCTGGGAGTTCAGATCATTGGAAGCAGAAAAAACAACGCGGAAGTTCTACGCTTTAATGAAGGTGTCGATCGGGAAATCAGGTCCAGAGAAGAAAAAATGATTTCCCTGAAGAAAAGAAACAGCGAGATCGAGATGGAAATAGCAGACCTTCAGGAAGAACTGTCGAAGTACGATGAAGCAGTGCCAAAGCATTACCGCACCAGCAGCTTTATGTTTCAGGTCAAAAAACTACTTCAGACGAAAAAATCAGAGGATTTCGAAGAAGCAATCACCCTTCTTCAAAAAAAGTATCAATAAAATTAAGGAAAGTACTGTAATAGATTAGCTAAAAATTTATTTCGCACATTATTGAGACAGAATTAGAAATAGTGAAGAGTCACTTCCTTGATTTACGGCTTTTAAAAAGTTAACATTAGATGTGTGGGCGGCAGGTGCTTTTTCTAAAGAAAGATCTGCCACACGCATCTAATTCTTTTTCGAAGGAGAATCACTATGGAAAGTATCGAAAGAGCATGTAAGTTTTTGAAAGACGCACAGACATATTACCTGGCAACCGTTGAGGGTGACCAGCCAAGAGTCCGTCCTTTTGGCACGGCACATATCTTCGAAGGAAAGCTTTATATCCAGACCGGTAAGGTGAAGCCGGTATCCAAGCAGATCCATGCGAACCCGAAGGCAGAGATCTGCGCATTTCTCAATGGTGACTGGATCCGCATCGCCTGCGAGCTGATCGAGGATGACCGCCGTGAGGCAAGAGCTTCGATGCTCGACGCATATCCGAATCTCCGCGCTATGTACAGCGAAGACGATGGAAACACGGAAGTTTTCTATCTGAAGAACGCGACAGCGACCTATTCTTCCTTTACAAAAGCACCGGAGGTCGAGACTTTCTAAGTCTTTGAACAATCATCATGTGGTTTGAAGAATCCGTATTTTACCAGATCTATCCCTTGGGTTTTGTTGGTGCGCCCTTTGAAAATGCACCGGCCGAGTATAACGGGCAGGGGGTAGAATATACGACTGCAAAGAAAAAATCTACAGAAAAAGCACCTGCGCCGATCAGAAAGGTGATCGACTGGATCCCCCACTATCAGAAACTGGGGATCAATGCCATCTACTTTTCTCCGGTATTTGAATCGGATACGCATGGCTATAACACCAGAGATTACGGCCTCATCGACCGCCGTCTCGGTACGAATGAAGATTTTAAAGAAGTGGTGAAGGCCCTTCACAAGGCAAATATCCGCGTGGTCCTGGACGGTGTTTTCAACCATGTAGGCCGTGGATTCTGGGCCTTTCACGATGTGCAGGAGAAGAAATGGGATTCGCCTTATAAAGACTGGTTCCACATTTCTTTTGACGGCAATTCCAACTATAACGACGGATTCTGGTACGAAGGCTGGGAAGGCTGCTTTGATCTGGTGAAGCTGAACCTTCGAAATGACGCGGTGGTCAACCACATTTTCGATAAGATCCGCTACTGGGTGGAGTATTTCGATATTGACGGACTGCGCCTGGATGTGGCCTACTGTCTGGATCGGGATTTCCTGAAAAGACTCCGCGGATTTACCAACGGCCTCAAGCCGGAGTTTCTGCTCCTTGGCGAACTTTTGCACGGCGACTATAAGATGTGGGTCAATGACGAGATGTGCCATTCCTGCACCAACTATGCCTGCTATAAGGGACTTTTCAGCAGCTTTAACTGCATGAATATGTTCGAGATCATTAACACCTTGATCCAGCAGTTCGGCCCGGAAAACTGGAGCTGGTTTAGGGGACTTCATCTCATGAGTTTCGTGGATAATCATGACGTGACGAGGATCGCCTCGAACCTTAGTAACCCTGCTCATCTGCCGCTGATTTATACGCTGGCTTTCGGCATGCCGGGTTTTCCTTGCGTGTATTACGGTTCAGAATGGGGCGAAAAGGGAAGAAAAGAAGACGGGGATCCGGCCTTGCGTCCCTGTTTTGAAAAGCCGCAGTGGACAGATCTTACGGATCTCATCTCCAAGCTTTCGGAGATCAAGAAGAACAGCCCGGCCCTGAACTACGGAAGTTTCCGCTCCGTACACCTGACCAACCACCAGTGCATTTTCGAAAGAAAATGGGAAGGCGACGGAGCAGGAACGGAAGGCTGCCGGGAAAAGAAAAACTATGAACGTATCCTGGTGGCGATCAATGCGGCAGACTACGAATATACTGCGCATTTTGATGCCGGCTGCGGACAGGCAGTGGATCTTCTTACCGGAAATCTCCATGATTTCGGCGGTGGATCGGTCCTTCCGCCATACTCCTGTGCGGTCTGGAAGATGGAGAACTGATCATGCGCCGCTACGATTATACGAAGATCAGCCGTATCCAGTTATCGTGTTCATCTTCCGGCATGATGCTTGGGAGCAATAAAAGCTTCACAGAAGAAGTGATCTGGGAAAAGGACGGAAGGGTCGTCCTGGTCAGAACGGTGATCGAGGGTTTCCTTCGGGAAGTATCGACATGGAAAATGACACCTGAGATGGCGGAGAAGATCCGCCAGACTGCTGAGAGGGCCGATATGGCATCCTGGGGCGATCTTAAGTACGAAGAGGATCCGCGTTTCCGCTGTACGGATGTTTCATCGTCTGCCAGAGGAAGCATCATACTCGATTCCCGTCACCTCGGCGGCAAACCATATGAGATCGTGAACTTTGACCAGCGCGCGGTGGCATCTGCCGGCAAAGGAGAGGATCTGAAAGCGATGGAGGATCTTTTTAGAAGGATAGCCGATCCGAATATGTGCGAGAGTGTCGAACAAACAGAAACGAACGGATCTGAATCCCCTATAACGAATGCATTTTTGGGTATGACTATGAGAGTGCCGGCGAAAAATGGAATTAGCGGATGGACCTGCAAATGCGGTACAGATAATGCCGGTAAATTCTGCACAGAATGTGGAAAGCCTCGTCCTTAAAGACACGCCTTTAATGAATAGTATTTTTACGGCAAAAGCACTATAATAGTCGTGTAGCATTCTCGTATGAGATTGTGGTGAAATCAATATTCCGATAAGGTAGAAAGAGGTGGCAATTATGGCGAACACAAATCCATATTCCGGCACACAGACAGAAAAGAACCTGGAGGCAGCATTTGCAGGTGAATCCCAGGCGAGAAATAAGTACACATACTTCGCATCGGTGGCAAAGAAGGAAGGCTACGAGCAGATGTCCGCGATCTTCCTGAAGACCGCTGAAAATGAAAAAGAACATGCGAAGATGTGGCTGAAGGAACTTAAGGGGATCGGTGACACGAAAGAGAACCTTAAGGCTGCAGCTGACGGCGAGAATTACGAGTGGACCGATATGTACGAAGGCTTTGCCAAGACTGCGGAAGAAGAGGGTTTCCCGGAACTTGCCAAGAAATTCCGCCTTGTTGCCGCGATCGAAAAGCACCACGAAGAGCGTTATCGTGCACTTCTGAAGAATATTGAGACAGCTCAGGTATTTGAAAAGAGCGAAGTAAAGGTATGGGAGTGCAGAAACTGCGGTCATATCGTAGTCGGTACAAAGGCACCGGACGTATGCCCGGCATGCAACCACCCGCAGTCCTATTTCGAGATCACGGCGGACAACTATTGATCGGAGAAAAGAGGACGGAAACGAAATGTCAGAAGAAGTAGCTAACCCGAGTCAGACTCAAAAGAGAAAGCCGAGACGCGATTTTTCCAAATTGTGTCTGTTTCTTATCGTCGGTTTTCTGGCATTCGGGATCATTTTAGATGGCCTTGTGGTTTTGTACATGACCGCAAATGACTGCGAGAACATGATGTGCATCAAAACCGTGAATACATACACTACTACGAATGTGGAGGGGGAGACGGTGGAACATTTTGATCCCGTGGAGACGGAAAAGGATTTAAAGAGCCCTGTCGGGATCGTTATTTCTGTTGTCATCGCCCTGGATATTATGGTGGCAGGTCTTGGATTTCTGGTCTACCAGCTGGTGACGAACATACTGCTACGAAGAAAGTTCCGGACAAGACTGTTTATTTTCTATATGCTGGCGTTCCTGGCTATTTCCGGATTGATCATCAGCTACATGTATAACCGGATCCATGAACCGGGAAAGACGATTCAGATAATCGCTCAAAGCGAGACGTAATGCTTTTCAGGGAACAAGATAGATGAAAGTGAAAAAGCGGCTGTTTTCCGGCCGCTTTTTTGCATGTATTATGGCGCTCGCACGTGACCTGTTTAGTCTTTGCGTGTGGCGTTTTCTATGGTCAGTTCAATGGTCTTGATGCCTTCCGGCCAGGTGGGATGGGCGATGGCATAGACGTGATGCATGGGACGGTCTTCAGTGGATACGGCGCAGTAGTAGGTGACCGGGACACCCATCTCTGTAAGTCTCTTATGAAGCCACACATTCTGCTTTTCCATCATATCCTGATCTCCGGTGGTCAGAAGTACCGGAGGGCATCCGTACTTTTTTACAGCTTCGGAAAGGTCGAAAATGCACTCGGGAAGTTTCTTTTCAGGATCGAAGTAAATGCCGGCGAACTGTTTTCTCGAGTTCTTGGAAGCACCGCAGATCGGACTTGTGCTTTTGCATGTCACCTCATACGGAAAATCCGTGATGCCGAAATCTTCTCTGGCTTTTTTCGAATGAAGGAGGATCGCGGTCAGATGGCATAAGTAACCGCCTGCAGAATCTCCGGTGGTGTGAAATGTGGTATAGCCCTTTTCACAAAGATAGGAGATCGCATAGAAGATATCCGTCAGAACGCCGGAAAGATCCGTTCGGGGCATAAGCCGGTAGTTGATGTTGGCCACAGCTGTCTTCGACCTGAGCGCCAGATGCATACCGAATTCTTTATCCAGTTCTTTGCATCCGTATACAAATGCACCGCCGTGGATGAGAAGGTAGATCTCTTTTTCTTTGGCGTCATCCGGTGTATAGATATCCATCGTTCTGTCCGAACAGCAGAGGTCATAGCCTTCTGAAACCGCATCAGGTGCAAGAGCCGGCGGAAGTGCTTTTCCATCGGCATAAGGAAGATCAGATTCGACCTTTACCCCTTCAGGATATACCGTGTCGGCAAGCCGCGGGGTATCAAATCCGATACAGTTTTTGATAAAAAACTTTCTGCTCTCATCGGCGGCTTTTTCCAGATTTCCAAATAGTTTCATCGGTATTTCCCCCTTTGCATGCTTTCTTTTTTTCATTATACCATGCGGAATCTGTCTCTTTTCCACGGGAAATGCACTGTTTGAGAAAGTTCCCCAGAAAGTTGTGTCTGTGGTAAAATTACCGGGGGGCACTTTTCAGGAGAAAGAATTGAGGAGATTGGATATGAAGTTTGATTGCCTGATCATCGACGATGAGAAAGCTTTGGCAGATAATACCTGTGAGTATTTTAATATGTTTGAGGTCAAGACGGCCGCGTGCTATACGGCATCGGAGGCCAGAGCATTTCTTTCGGAAAATGAAGTCAGCCTGATATTGCTCGATATTAATCTCGGTGACGGAAGCGGATTTACTTTATGTAAAGAGATAAGAGAGACACTTTCGGTCCCGATCCTTTTCGTGTCTGCCCGAAATACCGATGACGATAAGATCATTGCCCTGAATATCGGCGGTGATGATTATGTGGAGAAACCCTATTCCCTCGGCGTTTTGCTGGCGAAGGTGAAAGTGATCCTCCGTAGATTCGGATCGGATACGAAAAAGGAAGAAATACAGATCTATAAGGATGGGCCTCTGACTGTCGACCTTCAGAATAAAGAAGTGACGATGAACGGAGAAATTAAGCGGCTGACCAGCATGGAGTTTTCGCTTCTTGCTTATCTGATCGAAAATCCGGACAGACTGATTACGAAGACAGAGCTTTTCGATAATGTATGGAAAGATAAGTTCACTTCCGACGGCACGCTCAATGTGCATATCCGAAAACTCAGAGAAGCCATCGAGGAAGACCCATCGATGCCGGCCCACATCATAACTGTCTGGAAAGAGGGATATAAGTTTATCCGAGGAACCGGAAAATGAGAAAGAAGACTTTTATCGTCCTTATTCTTCTGACGTTCGTTTTCGAAGCCGTAATGACGGTGAATTTCCTTCAGAAAAGCGCGGAAAATGAGCAGGATACGGTGGCGATCAACCACTGCCTCAAAACCGTAGAAGAGAATTTCGGGCAGAAAGAAAAATACCCGACGGATATGGAATATGCATTGATCGCACCTTCGGGTGAAGTGCTTTTTCAAACTTCGGATAAAACCGAAACATCCGTCTATGAGGCTGTCCGGAAAAACGCTGCGATCCTTCAGGTGGAAAAAGATGGACAGGTCGTTGGCACGATGCTTTTCCATAACGATATTCTGGAGCGGATCGAGACGTGGAGAAGAAGTCTTGTGATCACGGTCCTGGTCAGTGCCATTGTGCAGGCGATCCTTTTGATTCTGTATCACCGGAGCCTTCAAAAAACGATCCTGAAGCCCTTTTCCGAACTTTCATCATTTGCTGAGCGTGTCGCCGGAGGAAATCTTGACCTGCCGCTTCCGATGGATCGAAAGCATATATTCGGAAACTTTACCGAGGCTTTCGATCTGATGCGGGAGGAGATCAAGAAATCCCGGAAAGCAGAAAAGGAAGCGAATGATGCCAAAAAGGAAATGGTCGCCAAGCTTTCCCATGATATCAAGACACCGGTGGCCTCGATTAAATCGGCATCGGAATTCGGTTATGAACTGGCAAAAGAAGAGAAGGTGAAGGAACGCTTTAACCTCATCAACTATAAGGCGGACGAACTGACGATCCTGGTGGATAATCTTTTCCAGTCCAGTGTGCACGATGCGACAGAGATCCAGGTAAGTCCCAAGGAAAATGACTCGGAATCTGTCCGGGAGGCGATCCTTCATGCGGATTATCTTCAGAAAGCAGGAGAGTTTTCCATTCCGCCCTGTCAGGTCTTCACGGATAAGCTCCGGCTTCAGCAGGCCTTTGATAACGTATTTATTAATTCCTATAAGTATGCGGATACGGAGATTTCAGTGAAAGCCTGGCTGGAAGGCGGGTATCTGAAGGTAGCTGTCCGGGATTTTGGTCCGGGCGTGACAGATGAAGAGGTCGCTGTTCTGAAAGAAAAATATAAGCGCGGAAAAAACAGTGAAGGAAAAGAAGGCGCCGGCATCGGTCTTTATCTTACTTCCTATTTCCTTAAAGAGATGGACGGAGAGATCCTGATCACGAATGAGGATCCCGGATTGCAAGTCCTTTTTCTGATCCGCACCGTATAAGATAAGTCGCGAAATGCCCTCGCGGCAGTGCTTTTTCCGAATTAAGAAAGATTTAAGAGTTTCTTAAAGGCACTTAAGACTTGAAAAAGTACACTAGTGCCATAAGGAGGCGAGAAACGCTATGAATGAAATAATTAAAA
>CADCLV010000060.1 GCA_902802325.1 Oscillospiraceae bacterium
CAGTGCGATGACGATCAGGTTCACGATCTTCTGGGCATAGGAATAAAATGCCACCGTCGAGTGTTCTTCCATGACGTCGAGCATCGTAATATCCATCCTCGCATAAAGCTCCGTGGACACAGTGCATAGCGCAAGGAAAAGAAGCGGCCGCATATGCCGGCGCATATCCCCGCTACGGAAATTCAATTTCGTTTTCCGACCCGCATGCACGATACTGATGAGGTGATAAAGTGTATTGGAGAGCACACTGATCAGTGCGTAAATATAGAGATCCTCCACCCTTCTCACGAACAGGAAGACAGCGATCAGCGACAGGAACTTGACCACGAAAGAGCGGATGGCAATAAACTTAAAATCTTCGGTCCCCTGAAAGTACCAGTCCACATTCATGAAGTTGGTCGCAATGGCGATGGCGCAGATGAGATAGAGTGTCTTCTCCTCCTGCATGACCGGCACGAAGAAAAGGCACACGATGAAAGCGATGCAGGCAATAAGCGTTAGAAAGAAGTTGATCAGGAGCATTTCCGAAAAAAGCCTGTCCCGTTCTTTCTTATCTTCCTTCCTTCTTGCGATCTCACGGGTCGCGTAGGCCTGGATGCCGAGCGATCCGAGGATCACGAAATACGAGACGTTATTTGCTGCCGCGGCATGCCGTCCGATGCTGTCCGACGTCAGGACTCTCGCGGCATACCCGTAGCTGATCAGCGGGAACAGAATATTCAGGAGTCTATAGATCACACTAAAGACCGCATTTTTGAAAAGAGATTTCTTTTCTTTATTCCCGCTCACTTTCCACACACTTTCCGAAGGATCTCCCGGTATCCTTCACAGAACTTCTTCATGGAATATTTTTCCTGATGCAAATGCACCTGTCTTTCTTCTTTTTTCTTTCTTTCGGACGGATCTTCGTGCATGACATTCCGGATGATCTCCACGGCTTCCTCTTCTGTTTCAAATGAATAGATACCGAAAGCTTCCATTCCCGAAAAGAGCTTATTTCCTCCGGTTCTGGAGAGCAGGGAGATCTTGCCGGAAGAGATCGTCTCGAGAAGCGCCAGATCGAAATAGGTTTCCCGGTTCGGAAGAATGAAAAGATCGGATGCGTGAACATAGGAAAACGGATCCTCCGTCCATCCGATCTCGATCCAATTTTCCGACTTCGGCGCCGGGATCAATCCTTCTTTTCCGCAGCAGACCACGGTCACATTTTCGAGTTTTTCGAAGACTTCGATCAGCCGGTCATATCCCTTTACCTGGTTATGTCTCCCCACGAATGAAATGACGAACCTTTCATCCGAAAGCCCCAGTTTTTCACGGACTTCCGCTCTCATCTTCTTCGGTACACACGTCGGGCATCCGGTGGGCAGATACATGATCTTCTTCTCATTCCTATACTTCGGATACTCTTCCCATGTATGAAAATATGGTTCCTCCGCCTCCTGGCAGGGAAAGATCACATAATCCGCACGACTGAATGCATATTCATCGAACTCTTTCGTTCTTTCAAAGAGCGCTTTCTCCCGCATTACCACTTCGGGACTTTCCATATCCTCGATCCACTCACGGTGAGGTGCTTTTGGCGTATGGGAAGTAAGGATGACTTTCCCCTTATAGTTTTCGAGCGTTTTCTTCTGGGAAAACATGTCGGCGGTACTATGGAAATGCACTGCATCAAATCCATCCAGTGCATATCTTCCGTCCTGTTCGCTGTTGTAGAAGATGCTTTCGATCCTCTTTCCCGTCTCGGAAAGAGATCCGTCGGACGAGAAAACACGATGCACTGCTTTCTTCGCAAGGAAAGAAAAACGGGAATGGAATTCCTTATCGTTTAGAAAGACGATCTCCGGATCGGCCTCCGAATCCGCCGCACCAGCTGCTGTGCTTGCTGACGCACCATCCGTCACGCGTGCCGAATCTTCCAGATAGTTCTTCAGGTTATAAAGATACCCAGAAGGGCCTCCGCTTGGCGCCATATATTTCTCATGAAAATACACCAGCACCCGGCTCATTTCTTTGCCTCCCTGCATACGAAAAGGCGGTTGATGTCATAACGGGACGGACCGGTCACAGGAAGGATATTTTCAGGATACATATCTCCATCGATCACTTCCACATCAAAGCCTGCCTCTTTCAGGATCTGATCCGCGTGGATACCGAAAAGCCGCACGTGATCACTCTGTCCGTATCTTGAAAGTCTCGCTTCTTCGCCGACTACAGACGGATCTTCGTCAACGATATCCACGTCCGGACTCATTGGAAAAGAACAGATAAAACATCCGCCCGGACGAAGGATCCGGCGCATTTCGGAAAGGGCCTTCCCATACTCTTCCACATGTTCCAGCACATGGTTACAGATGATGACATCATAGGAATTGTCAGGAAGTTTCGTGTCCTGGATATCCAGTTTCAGATCCACGCCTTCATCGAAAAGATCCGCCGTTTTATACCGGATCTTATTTTTCTTCATCCAGCCGGTCATGCCGCGTTCCGGTGCAAAATACAGAACATCTTTCCCGTCGAAAAGCGCCCGTTTTGCTTCGCCCCATTTTGCGAGGATACGGTGTCTCGGAAGTGAACCGCAGGCGGGGCAGACCACATCTTGACGTACTCCTTCAAAAAGAGAAAGATCGTAAAAGCCGGGTCTTCCTTCGTAGTCACCCTCGATAAAGTTCTTAATTTTCGTTCCGCAGCAGGGACATTCTAAAGTCATCTTTTTCCCGAAAAACGCCATCGCGATCCGGCATTTCAGCCACGAAAATTTCCGGTAGACCGCACGCAAAAAATTCCACACGAAGTGCGGACATTTCTCTTTTATAGCATACTTTCTTTTCGCGTCCATTTTCGTTCATTTCCGTTTCATGTTAGTGCGCGATCACGTAAAGTCCCATGATCAGCATCTTATCGATCATTCGCCTCGATGTTTTCCATAAGAGTTTCTTATCGATCTTCTTTCCATATCCATACTTCCAGAACCGGAGCTTATAGATCATGTGAAGATATCGTTTCGTAAGATTTCCCTTAATCAGTGGAAGCAGCGGATCGTCAGGAAGCACCTGATCGTAGTACTTATAAAGTGACGAATAGACATAGATCAACGCCTCGATATTTCTTTGCATTTTCTTCTTATCGGGATTCGTGACCGAGCCTTTTCTGACTCTGTACTGATAGATCTTTTCCGGAATATAGTGGACTGTCTTTGATGCCAGAAGCACTTTCGGCACCCACATCTCGTCTTCGTAGATCAGTCCGTCCTCGAAAAAGATCCCGTTTCCCAAAAGAAAGTCTCTTCTGTACGCGCCGAGCCACACCGTCGCAATAAACCCTTTTCCATGAAGGATCAGTTCTTCGATGATTTTCTTTCCGGTATAGGTCCGTTCCGTCTTTTCCAGCCCGTAGTGGGCAAAATATTCATCATCTTTTTTCGCCAGAAGACCATTCATCTCGTAGATGAGTTCACTGTCCCAAAGGAACATATCCTCATCCGAGGTATTACTTAATTCGATTACCTTCTCGAAAAGCACCGGTACGACCATGTCGTCGGCGTCGCAGAAGTAGATATATTTTCCTCGGGCTTCCTTCATGCCCAGATTCCGCGTCGTGGAAATACCTTCGTTCTTTTTATGGATCACACGGATGTTCTCGTGTGCATTTGCATAAGAATCACAGATCTTTCCGGAGCCGTCTGTGGAACCGTCATCGATCAGAAGAAACTCGATCCCACTGCTTCCTTTTGCCGCTAGGATCGAGTCGAGGCATAAAGCCAGATACTCTTCCGTGTTATAGACAGGAACAACGATCGACAGATTGATTTCCTTTTCCATGGGCTACCCTCTCATTGAAACATCTGGTCCACGATCTGATTCAGATGCGCGCAGAATTCATTGTTATTGGAATGGCAGGTGGACGGATCCATGTCCTTACTCAGTTCATCGTAGTGTTCGATCGTCTCACCCAGCTTATCGATATCCTCGACAAAAAGGATGTTGTTTCTTTTCTTGAATTCTCTGCCGATCTCGATCTGGTGATCGTCATACTGTTCGCCGAACTTCTTACTTCTCGGGACAACCACCGGGATCTTGCCGGCACGTAAAACTTCAGAATAGCAGGCAGGTCCGCCGTGGGTGACCACAATACGGGCATCCGAAATGCGCTGTGCCATTTCTTCTCTAGTCAGGAATTTCTGCATCTTCGCATACTTTGCCTGGAAATCTGTATAGCCGAACTGGATGAACACTTCTTCATCGTGGTCTTTCGCCCAGTTATCCATATATTCGACCAGCCGCCGGAAAGGCTGTTCATGTGTACCGACAGTTACAAATATCATGATCAGTAAATGCTCCCCAGACAGACTGCTTTCGGATAGACTTCTTTCATTTCTTCCCACTGGACGATAAAGACATCTGCCTTTCTGTAGCAGAGCTTGCCGGTCAGGGATTTCGTATGTACCCGGTCGAACGGCTCGATGTAGACCAGCTTCATCTTCATAAGTTTTCCTATGTAGAAAAACGGTACAGCCGGTGCCGCACCGGAAGTGATAATGACATCCGGTCTTTCCTTACGAAGGACCTTAATGGCACGATACGTGTTGATGATCAGTGCCTTGATACTTCTATTAGACGGATAATAAACAGGATAGAACGTCTCGCCTTCAAGAAGGCTTCGCGAATCTTCCTTATCAAAAGTTACCCAGAAGCGTTCCTTATCTTCCCAGAACGGCTTCAGCATAAATAAATGGTTCAAGTGCCCGCCGGATGAGCCGACCAGGCACACTTTGATCCTTTTTTCACTCATATTGCATCCCCATGCACGGCAAGAGTCCGAAGTTTTCGCGACGTCCTCTTCCGTTCCCCCGTTAAAGTGATCTCGGTCTAAAATTTTCAATATTCTTTCGGAAAACCCGGTTACATACTTATTATAACACCCTTTTCGGCCTTTTATAGGGGAGAAAGACGTAGAAACAGCCAGACAAACTATGCCTGGCCGCAGGATTAGCTTTGGTTAATTCTTTTTCCGGTTCTTTCCGATACTGCCTTTCCATAGATCCGGAAAGTGCATACATCGCCACACCGGCAACGATCCATGGAAATTATAACATTTCCGGGGCACTTTCTAGTACTTCTCATTTATTGCTATACTGATGGAAGAAATATTTTTTCTCACACCACCCAATAATCTGCGTCCCTCGATTGTTTAAGAAGTAGATGCGGATATGAAGGAGGCAAAAATGACAGAGAAGGAAATCGAAAAGATCTATAACGAAGGCTATCGTGCCGTGTACTGGACAGCCATGGCGCTTCTTAAGAACGAAGCGGATGCCGAGGATGTGGTGCAGGACACATTTGTATCCTTTATCGAATCCTATGGAAACATAGAGGACACAAGTAAAGCGACTGCGCTTCTTAAGAAGATCGCCGCCAACAAGAGCCTGAACCGCTTAAAGTCGGTCAGAACGGAAAACGTGGACGACGAGGTCCTGGAAAACCTCGAAACAGTCCCGGAAGACTTTCTGCCGGATTCGATGGTGGAATCAGCCGAGATGCGCAAAATCGTCATGGACATTATCGAAAAATCTCTGTCAGAAGATGTCAGAAGAACGATCATCTTATTCTACTTCAACGAGATGAGCACCAAAGAGATCTCAGAAGCGCTGGGTGTTCCTCAGGGGACTGTTCTCTGGCGCCTGAATTTTGCCCGAAAAAAGATCAAGAAGGAGGTTGAGAAATATGAAGAAGAAAGTAACACGAAGCTGTTTGCCATGCCGCTGCCGTTCTTAACAAAACTCTTTATCAAGGAAGCAGAGCAGGTGCAGATCAAACCCGTGCCCGCTTCGCTACTTCGCCTGTCCGCATCTACCGAAGCTGCTTCTGCGGAAGCAGGAAGAAAAATCGCTTCAGAAGCGATCAAGAAAGGAACAGGAATCATGAGCAAGAAAATCTTTATCTGGGGTGGCGCTGCGCTGGCCGTAGCTGCCGTTGCCGGCGTAATCGCCATTAATGCAAATAAGAAATCAACCAAGAACGATCTGAAAACGGAAAAGGACAAGACAAAGGTCACTACAGAAGAAACCGAAGAAGAGACCTCTGAAAACATCGTCGGGGAAAGCACTGAAGAATCAAAAGCCAACTCCACGGACAACGCAACATCCGCAGTAGACGAAACCTCTTCTGCCCCCTCTTCCTCAGATGAGACAACTGAAACAACAGTCTATAGCAAAGCCGGCAAGTCCAACCCGCAGGGAACCGTTTTCATATTCTTTGAAGGAAAGACCGCAGATGAGGTCTGTGAAGATCTTCTCGAAATATCCTATACTCCCAAGGACATTACTTTGGAAAACTACGACGAGAGATTTGTGGTATATCCGAATGACTTGCAGTACAAAGAAGACTCCGTGAATTGGGTCATGTATTTCTGGGATCTGGATATGCAGACCAACGCGGAAGGAATCGATCACATTTCTTCCCACATCGTCCGTAATGAAGATGGAACTCTGGATATGTCTAGCCGCGCACAGATCTCGGTCATAGTCCATGACCGGGATAGATGGAATGAATTATATTCCGCAGCCTGCGAGGCACTGATGAAGCTTGAGGGCGTCGATTCACTCATGAAGTTTGGAACTTCGGATGATTACGAATCTTCCATTCACATGACACACTTTGTTACCAAGGACATTGATGGAGACGGAAATTACTGGCTTCTGATCGATATCCCGCTGAGAGATCCGGCAGAAGAACCTGAAGACCAGACAGAAGAAACGTCTGAAGAGACAGTTGCAGACACCTCTGAAGAAACAACTTAAGATGTAACCGGAGAAACAAGCGAATCGTGATCTTTGTTTCTATTATCGCCGCTTAAATAGATCCGGCCCCGAATCCAATATGGTTTCCGGGGCCGGATTTCTTCATGTTGCTGCAAAATAAAGTTTAGAAAGAATCAGAGGTTCTCTCCGGATGCGGTAGGAAGTCCCAGAAGCTTGATCACTTCTTCAACTCTTGTGTTCGGCACATCGTTTCTCGGCATGATGACCAGAAGAACATTTCCTTTGTAGTAGACGCCGGCATAGACCTCGTCTCCGGAACGGTACCTGTCTCCGAAAAAGCCTGCACCCGAGCCGCTTCCGTTTACTACGATATAGCCGTGTTCATTTTCCAAAGCGAATATTGATTCACCCTGAGAATTTTCCGGTTTAAATTGTTCATTAAATGGGTTGTAATATTTTTCCATAAAGAAATTGAGTGCATCTTTTTCAGACTCAAATACACAGCAGTCCACCATCGGTTCATCTTTATCCGACAGAGTGTAGTATTTTCCGGAAAATGCATATCCTCTGGTCAGCGTTGAACCATCCGTCTCAGAGATTTTATCCGCAGAGATCCCGAGCTTATTTGCCAGGTATCCCGGGTAGTCCTGGGACATTGCATCCATGGCCGCATCAAAACCGGATGCATCATTTGTGGTATTCTCGTCAGAGGTCTTCTCCTCTTCGGTCTCTTCTTTTTCGGTCTCTTCCGACTTGGTTTCCTTTTTTTCTTTCTTCGTCGTCTCTTTGCTCTTACCGCATCCTGCGAATGCGAAAACAAATGCCGACACCATCAGAATTGCCATTGCGTTTCTAAACTTATGCATGCTTCTAGTCTCCTGTCCTCTTTTTGATGAATTCTCTTTCAGTCATTTTTCAGATCTTCGGGAAATGCACCTGAAACAGTGCTTTTCCGTAATGAGGCTATTCTATCACAAAAAATGCTCACATATCACCTGAGGCTTTCCCGTGATAGAAGCGCTTATTCCCTTTTTCATCCATTGTCAAGGCATATTTTATCCCTTACAATCGAAAATAGATAAGACTCGGTTGCGGGATTTTTCCGCAGAAAACGAAACGAGGGAATACTATGGTAACGCTTTGTCCGAACTGCTCCGCTCCCGTCGTCTTCGACCCGAAGACGCAGAAGGTCATCTGCCATTCCTGTAACGGATCCTGGGATCCGCAGGAATTCGGCCTGAACGAGGAAAATGTGGACCTGAAGGAGACCGAAGCGGATATACGAGATATCGAAGACGAGGAAGTGGCAGCGCATTTTCTCGATTCCTATGTATACCACTGCCCGTCCTGCGGCGGTGAGATCAACGTCAACGGAACCGAAAGTTCCACCAAGTGCATTTACTGTGGAAATCCGAGTATCGTATTTAACCGGATCGTGAAGGAAAAAGCACCGGAATACATCATTCCCTTTTCCATTACCCGGGAGGAAGCCATAGAAAAGATCCGTGAAAGCCTGAAAGGACGTCTTCTGGTCCCCAAAGCCATAAAGGATCTCAAGCCGGATATGGTGCGCGGGATCTATGTTCCTTACTGGCTCGTAAATGCCCGTCATCTGGAAGGGGCTGTTGTGCGAAGCTATAACCTGGACAGTTCCGGAAAGTCCGAACCTATGTATTGGGGCAGGGCCGGCATGATGCAGCTTCGGAATCTTCCGGTGGACGGATCGAAGATCCTTTCCGACGATAGTTCCCAGCAGCTGGAGCCCTATGATCTTTCCGCCATTCAGCCGTTTGCGGAAAGCTATCTTCTGGGTTTTTATTCCAATGCCTCGGATATCACGTATAAAGACTTAAGCGAAGCCGCCGAGATGCGGGCAGTCAGCGCCTTTCACGAGCAGGCCGCAGCCAGCGTCACCGGAGAGACACCGCAGGTCGTATGCTGGGAATACAAGACCGTGGTCAATGAAAAGATCTATTATGCCATGTTCCCGGTATGGTTCGTTTCCTACGACTTTGACGGGCAGCACAATATCATCATGGTAAACGGGCAGACCGGAAAAGTCGTCGGTGCGATCCCTTGGAAGCAGAAGTTCCTGACCCGGGCAGCCGCCATCCTGACGGCACTTTTTTCCATTCCTCTGGCCGGCGTCATGTGCTATTTCCTGGAATTACTCCGACATGATGAAGAGCCGACCGACCCGGCAGTGTATATCGCGCTGATCGCTTTCCCGCTGTTACTTGGCTTTGTCACGGTCGCGATGGCGTCCGGCAAAAAATCACTTGTGAACATCCACCTGAAGATGTCGCAGGCTTCTTCCATCTTTCATTTTGCAAAGAAAAGACAGGAGTGATCAGATATGTTTTGGTTAGTGCTTGCTTCGATAATTATCATGTTGCCGCTGGCCTATGGTCTTGCGACCTTTTTTCTGTATTCGATCCTCCTATCTTCCAACCTGCTCGGAAACAGCCGTTCCGCCCCAGAGAAGATCTCCTCGCCCATATCCTATAGCCACAAGGAGAATACACTTCCAAGACTATTCCAGAACTCCTTGTATGAACCCACCGTGATCAAGTGGCTTAAAGAGCTGGAACGCAGACCGGAATATGCCGAAGCGCTGGAAAACGAACTTCCGAAAGAGGATCTGCCGATTCTGTCCACACCGAAAAGTCTGGTCCGGAAGCCAAAGAAAAGCGCAGCCGCTGAAACCGCTGCGCCTTTGGGATCATCTTCGTCTAACGAGAATCATGTATCCTGGAAAGATGCGATCATTAACAAAAAATGATCTGTTCTTTTTAGAGGATCGTAACCATATTTCTTCCGTTATTCTTGGAGGTATACATGGCTTTGTCCGTAGAAGACAATGACGAATTCTCCCGACTTCTTTGGTTTTACTTCTTT
>CADCLV010000061.1 GCA_902802325.1 Oscillospiraceae bacterium
TTCTCGATCCACGGAAGGCCCCACTTATTGAGGGCATCCATGAACGGATCCGGATCGAACTCTTCGATGTTATATACGCCCGGACGCTTCCAGGTACCGTTCATGATGAGCATGGCGCCGATCATGGCCGGAACACCGGTGGTGTAGGAGATAGCCTGGGAGCCGACTTCCTTATAGCATTCCTGATGATCGCAGACGTTATAGAGATAGTACTTCTTTTCCTTTCCGTCCTTCTTGCCCTTGAAGATACAGCCGATGTTGGTCTTACCGACTGTTCTCGGACCTAAGGTTGCCGGATCCGGAAGCATGAACTTCAGGAACTGAAGCGGAACGATCTCGTGTCCTTCGTAGATGACCGGCTCGATAGATGTCATACCGACATCTTCCAGACACTTCAGGTGTGTCAGATAGCTCTGCCCGAATGTCATGAAGAAGCGGATACGCTTGATACCCGGGATGTTCTTCGCGAGGGACTCCAGCTCTTCGTGGTGGAGAAGGTACATGTCTTTCTCACCGACCTGATCGAAGTTGTAGACTCTCTTGATCTCCATCGGTTCTGTCTCGACCCACTTACCGTCTTCCCAGTAGCTGCCTTTGGCGGATACTTCACGGATGTTGATTTCCGGGTTGAAGTTGGTGGCAAAAGGATAACCATGGTCACCGCCGTTGCAGTCCAGAATATCGATGTAGTTGATCTCATCGAACTGATGCTTCAGTGCATAGGCAGAGAAGACACCGGTTACACCCGGATCGAAACCGGAACCCAGAAGGGCGGTGATGCCGGCCTCCTTAAACTTATCGTGGTAGGCCCACTGCCACTTATATTCGAACTTCGCGGTATCCAGCGGCTCGTAGTTGGCGGTATCTACATAAGGCGTCTTAGTTGCCAGGCAGGCATCCATGATGGTCAGATCCTGATAGGGAAGAGCCAGGTTCAGGCAGACATCCGGCTTGAATTCTTCCATAATGGCCACAAGCTCCGGAACCTTATCTGCATCGACCTGACGGGTATGGATAATGGTCTTGGTGTTGGGCTGCAGTTTCTCCTTCAGCGCATCACATTTACTTAATGTACGGCTGGCGATCATAATCTCCGTGAAGACCTCGCTGTTCTGACAACATTTGGCGATGGCCACCGAAGCAACACCGCCACAACCGATAATAAGTGCTTTTCCCATAGTATCTATCTCCTTTGCTATTTGATTCGGCGAACTGCCGTGATTCATTTCTGATTTCGTTTCACGATTCTTTTCATGTTACTTTCCGTATTTCATGATAAGGGTTTCCCGCAATATCTTCAATGCCAGGGCGGTACTGCATCCGCTGGGATCATAAGGCGGGGACAGTTCCACAAAGTCCATGCCCACCAGATTTATATCCCCGAGCTGCATTAGACACGTCCGAAGCTGCTCGAAAGAAAGACCACCGGCTTCCGGAGTTCCGGTTCCGGGAAATTCTCTCGGATCCAGCACGTCCAGATCGACTGTCAGATATACCGGGACCGGTTCCGTGGAGAGGCGCAGAAGCGCCAGTACCTCGTCGAAATTATCTGCGCGGAAGCGCTCCATCTTGGTGTGTGTCTTACTAAATTCGAATTCCTCTTTCGTGCCGGAGCGGATGCCGAACTGGTAGATCCGTCCGTCGCCGACGATGTCGTGGACTCTCCGGAGTACGCATGCGTGGGAAAGCTTACTGCCGATATAGTCATCTCTAAGATCACAGTGGGCATCAAAGTGCAGCACCACTACATTCGGATATTTTTTGGCTACCGCCCGAAATGCACCTAAAGTGATCAGGTGTTCGCCGCCCAGCATGATCGGGAGCTTGCCGTCATTGAGGATCCGGTCCGTTTCCTCCTCGATCAGGGAAAGTGCTTTTTCCGCATCACCGAAAGGCAGGTCCAGGTCTCCGGAATCACAGATAGGGGCATCCTCCAGATCCTTATCCTGGTAGGGACTAAAGGACTCAAGTCCGATGCTCTCGTTTCTCATGGCGGAAGGGCCGAAACGGGTTCCCGGACGGAAGGACGTGGTGCCGTCAAATCCGGCGCCGAAGATAACTGCCTTTGCTTCTTCGTAAGGACAGTTCAAAGCGAAGAAATTCTTCTCTATACGATCGACCATCAGGTGTTTCCTCCATTAGAAGTATTCAGTGTAGTTGTGGTATCGTTGCCCGGCAGCTCTTCCATGGCTTCAAGAAGACGCTGCACATAGTTCGGAAGGGCAAAGGCGCCACGATGCAGATTCGTGTTATAGTACTTGGTCTCAATGCCCAGTGCTTTCCAGTCGGCAGCATGCATATCCCGGACCGGATGATACTTTTTCGAAGCAAAACCGAAAAGCCAGTGGCCGGACGGATAGGTAGGTATATGTGCCTGGAAGACCCGGCAGATGGGGAAGTTACTGTGAATGCGCTTATGGGCGCGCTGCATGGCGCGGGCATCGTTGGCATAGAACGGACTCTCGTTCTGGTTGACCATGATGCCGTCTTCTTTCAGGGCGGTATAGCAGTTTCCATAAAATTCCTTGGTAAAAAGACCTTCGCCCGGTCCGAAAGGATCGGTGGAATCCACGATGATCAGATCGTATTCATCTTCGTGATGACGGACATATTTCAGACCATCCTCGAAGTGGCACTTCACGCGGGGATCATCGAATCCGCAGGCAGTGAAGGGAAGATACTCTTTTGCGACCCGTACCACTTCCTCATCGATCTCTACCACATCGATATGTTCGATCGTCTTATAACGGGAAAGCTCTCTTACGATACCGCCGTCTCCGGCGCCGATGACGAGGACCTTCCGGACGTCCGGATGCACGCACATCGGGACATGGACCAGCATTTCGTGGTAAATGAACTCGTCTTTCTGGGTGAGCATCATGTACCCGTCGAGGGTTAAAAATCTGCCGAATTCCGGCGATTCAAACACATCGATCTGCTGGAAGTCACTTTTTCCGCTATAAAGCTGCTTGTCCACTTTAATGGCCAGCTTCACATGCGGGGTATGAAATTCAGAAAACCAAAGATCCATAGTTTACTCCTTTGTTTACCCAAGTTTCATGGCCGGGAAAACCGACATCTATATAATACCACCTCAAAATAGATTGGCATAATGAATCCCAAAAGAAGAGGGGGCCGGTAATTCAGCCAAAAATTCCCTAAAAAAGTCGGATAAATCTGCTTTTAGGGGGTATTTTTCAAGATATCTTGTTATATAATAAAACGTGTTAAGAGTGAAACACGTTCGTTAGGAGGGTTAATTTATGAACGGTAAATTGAATTTAGACATTAAGCAGCCACTTACACTGGCAACCTTGGTTGGTGCGGCTCTTAGCCTGATCGGCAGCCTTCTGCCGCAGTGCGTAGCTAAGATCGATGCATTTGGCGAGGTGGATAAGACAACCGGTCACCTGATGGCTGACTATGCTCACCAGGGTATTTTTATCCTGATTCTTTCTATTGCTGCAGTTGCGATCCTGCTCTTCGTAAATAAAGAGAAGGTCCTGTCCGGTGTTCTCGGTGCTCTTTGCGCATGCGACATCTGGGGTCTGTACAATGTTATTAAGGATGTATCCGATGCAAAGAAGAAAATCAAGAACAGCGGTTTGGAAAAGTATGCTTCCGCGAATTACCAGATTGGTTTCTTCATTCTCGTTATCGGTACTCTCGCCGTTGTTGCAGCTGTCGTTATCGCCAGCATCAGAGAGAAGAAGGGCATTGCTGCTAACTGATAACGCAACTGCTTTCAATTGCAAAACAAATAAAGGATCCTCGGAAACGGGGATCCTTTTTCATGCCTTATTTCTGAATTTGCCGGCTTAAGACCTGATGCGGAAAGGATATTACTTTACGACTTTCAGCGTCTTTAAGGAACTGTCTTCCGCGCCGGTGATCTGGCAGCCTTTTTCCTGGGCGTAGCGGAGATAGTCCAGAACTTCTTCCGTGATCTTTTCTCCCGGAGCCAGAACCGGGATTCCGGGCGGATAGCACATAATGCTCTCGGCAGCGATGCGGCCGACAGAACTATCGAAAGGAATGTGCTCGGCATTGGCGTAGAAGGCTTCCTGCGGAGAAAGCACTACTACCGGCGCGATATAGTTATTCGGAAGAGACACGATCGGGTCTTTCCCGAAATGCCGGCGGATCTCGGAAAGGGCGCCGACCAGGCGCTCCAGTTCGCGGATGCGGTCACCTACGGAAAGGTAAGCCAGGCAGTTGCCGAAGTCACCGAATTCCATCTGAATATCGTATTCATCTCTAAGAAGGTCATAGACCTCAATGCCGGCTAATCCTACAGGCAGCGTGTGAATGACCAGTTTCGTCTTATCGAAATCGTAGATGTCTTCGCCGTTTATGAGTTCTTCGCCGATGGCATAGTAGCCGCCGATGGCGTTGATCTCTTCTCTGGCGTACTCCGCCATTTCAATTACTTTATCGAAAAGCTCTTTGCCGTGAAGGGCCAGTCTTTTTCTGGAAAGGTCCAGGCTGGAAAGGAACAGATACGAGCCGGAAGTGGTCTGGGTCAGGTTAATGATCTGACGGACATAGGCCGGGTCGATGGACGGCGCACAGTTGGAAGGATCTTCTTTCGAAGCCTTCTTTCCTCCGACTAATAGAAATGCACTCTGTGTCAGGGAACCGCCGGACTTATGCATGGAAACGGAAGCCATGTCGGCACCGGCTTCCATGGCCGAGATCGGAAGTTTTTCCGAAAAGGTCAGGTGGGTGCCGTGGGCTTCGTCTACGACCACCAGCATACCGTGGCTGTGGGCCAGCTTTACGAGTCCGCCCAGATCCGAGCAGATACCATAGTAGGTCGGGTTATTGACGAATACGGCCTTGGCATCGGGATTTTCGAGAATGGCTTTTTCCACATCCGATAATGTCATACCCAGCGCAATCCCCAGTTCTTCATGGGCGCCCGGATCCACATAGACCGGAACGGCGCCGCAGAGGACCATAGCATTGATGACACTTCTGTGAACATTTCTGGGGACGATAAGCTTGTCACCTCTGGCGGCAACAGTAAAGACCATGGCCTGTACGGCAGAAGTGGTGCCGCCTACCATGAAGAAAGCCGCATCGGCGCCAAAGGCATCGGCCGCCAGTTCTTCCGCTTCTTTAATGACGGAGACCGGGTGGCAGAGATTGTCCAGAGGCTTCATGGAATTGACGTCCAGCGTCATGGCCCGTTCGCCTAAAAAGGCGGTCAGCTCAGGATTTCCGCGTCCGTGCTTATGGCCGGGAACGTCAAAAGGCACGACCCGCTCAGAAGAGTAGGCCTCCAATGCTTCCGCGATCGGTGCGCGGTCCTGGTTTTTACGATAATCCGTACTCAAGATCAGTCTTCCTCTTCCGGTGCTTCAAATACATTGGCGCCGGAGAAGATCTCGATCATTTCCTTACGGAGGTTGTTAGTGATCTCCAGTCTGGTCTTCGGTGCGATCTCGTAGACGTCGGTCTTAAAGAGATAGTTCTGCAGATCCACATCCTTGATGAGCATCTTGGTGTGGAACATATTCGCCTGATAGACGTTGATGTCGATGGCATCGTAGCGCTCCAGTGTCTTTTTATCGATATAGTTCTGGATAGAAACGATGTTCTTGTCACGGAAGATCTTTCTGCCGTCCACATCGCGGGTGAAGCCGCGGACACGGTAGTCCATGGTAATGATATCCGAATCGAAGCTGCCGATCAGGTAGTCCAATGTGGAAAGCGGGGAGATCTCGCCGCAGGTGGCCACATCAATATCGACACGAAATGTCGCGATAGCGGTATCCGGATGATACTCCGGGTAGGTATGTACAGTAACATGGCTCTTATCGAGGTGGGCCACAACTGTTTCAGACTCGATATGCGGGATCATGGACTCTTCTGCAATCAGGAGAGTGACCGATGCACCCTGAGGTTCATAGTCCTGCTTGGAAATACTCAAAACTTTTGCACCGATCATTTCGGTGAGATTGGTAAGGATATTGGTCAGACGTTCCGAGTTGTACTGCTCGTTGATATACGCGATATAGTCTTTCTGCTCGCGCGCCGTCTTGGCGTAGCACACGTCATAAATATTGAAACTAAGGGATTTGGTCAAGTTGTTAAAGCCATAAAGACGAAGCTTTTGTTGCGCCATTTGATCCATCCTTTCCAAGATGGTTCTAACCGGAATAGCTTTCGATGGGGAGATACTTGATCACGCCCACGGGCAAGAGGTCCAAAAAAGCCAAAGCTCTTCGCACTCTTATTGATTATTCACAAGTTATAACCAACTTATCAACATTAAGGGAATTCGAACTTCCCACTCAATAAGGCAGTAAATACTGCCGCTTCGGCATTTGACCCGGCTGTCCGTATGGCCTACTAACCACAAGATGTGGCGGTCAAACATTGCGAGGAATTTTCCGATCTTTGAAAAAGCACCTCTGCAATGAAACAAAGATATCATGGAAAGCAAGAAATTGCAATAGATTGCGCCCAATTCCCGAATCAGGGAAATCACGGAGAGATTTGAAATCAGTATGGTGAGAGACTATACTGGAATCAGGGTGTGAAATCGGTTAGAAATAACCATATTATGGGGGGAAATGCTATGAATAGAAAACGAGTGGCCAGTATGCTGGCACTTTTGATGGTGACATCTCTTTTTGCCGGATGTAGTAACGAAACAAAAGAATCCTCACAATCTATGCCGGAGACGACTGTTTCTTCTTCGCAGACGGAGACTACTCCGGAGGAGACCGTCCCGACAACAACGGAAACGTCGCCTCTGGAGACCATGACGCCGGAAGAACGATATTTCCAAAAGACTCCGGAAATCATCGATGTCCCGTGTTACGTGGCGCAGAATATGGAATACCAGCCAGTGGGTGGGGAAGAGTCCTTTTTTCTTTTAGGGTCGGTAGTGTGCGATGGTTTCTTTTATGACTTAATGTATTCATCCGGTGAAACCCAGCCGGCCCGTCTCCTTATCGATACATACGATTTAGATGCAAATTTTGTGGACAGGCAGATTCTTTCCGTTGCAGAAGAAACCTATAGTTTTGACGGTGTATTTGTTTTCGAAGAAGGGAAGCTTCTCATAAGTGGCTGTCAGGGGGAACGTGATCGTCAGACGGAGAACCTCTACATTTATGATACAAAGACCAAACAGCTCACGTTAAAGAACTCTTTTCAGCTGGAGTCCGGTGAGTATTTCAGAAACCCGGTCCTGTATCAGGGAGGAAAACTCTTCTATCCGGTGCGAAAGAACTATCACGATCAGTATGGAGAAAATTCTCGGGAGAGACTATTCTGCTATGACTTAGAAGGAAATCTTCTTTATGCCACGGAAGGCATTCCCGGACACACAAGTAAGAATCCGGATGCCATCTCCTGGTTTGTCCTGGAAGATACGTTGTATGGAAAATCCGTGATGTCGACACCGGGAGAATATGACTTATATACGTTTGATGCGCAGGGAAAGATCTGTGACCAGAAGAAGATCGCCTATGACGGGTGGCAGCATATCTACAACGAAGGCACATCTCTCCTTATGGAAAATGCAGAGGGTGTGTGGCTATATGACACGGAGTGGACAGTGTGGAGACCTATTCTGAAATGGGCGACATCCGGACTGAAAGGCGAGGAAGGGTCAGACTATTACAACGCCCTCTACTCGGAAGAAACCGGGAAGGTCATATATCAAAGGTCGGTTCTGACACCTGATCCGACAAAGAAGGAATCGGACTATGAAGTAGATCAGCCGATCCTTTTGGCCTCAGGATTAGAATGGGAAAATGAAGAAGCCATTTTTCAGTGGATGTATCAGACGGATGGTCAGGAGCCGAAGGAGCTCGTTGTCTATCGGGATTATGAATCTGATGAATTTGGCATGGAACGGAATGTGCAGGATCGTCTGGACGCACTGGTCCAGGATTTTAAGCAGGGAAAAATCGATGTGCTGATTCTGGATAAGGTTTTTCAAGGGGATTTAAATGCACCTACAATGGAAAAAGTGTGGCGTTTGCAAAACGGCGGCTATTGCTTGGATCTGGTCTCGTATCTGACCCCATATAAGAATGGCCAGAAAACGTGGGATTTCAGTATTCCTTTATCGACCGTTCAGCAGATGGGATCACTGGGACATCAGTATGTGCTCCCTCTGACGGTCTGCATGGATGAGAGCTGCTGGCTTCATACAAAGAACGGTGTTTCTTTTTCTTCTGATGCCAACTATGCTTCCTGGCTGTCCTATGCGAAGAATCACGCCGGAAGCAAGGCTATGGTCTTTTCAACGAAATCCAATTTCCTGAAGATGTGTCTGTCATATGATTTTTGGTCCTTTATTGATCAGGATCAAAAGACAGCGCACTTTGACTGTCAGGAATTTCATGACCTTCTGGATCTGATCCAGTATTGTGATATGCCGACTGTCAATAACAGCAGCACAAACCCGTATTCCAAAGGCCAGGTCGTGGGAATCGGTTATGGTACTGAGGGCAGCAAAGTGGATTTCCCATCGAAATCCGGCTCCTATGCATGTGTATTTCCGGATATTGTGATCATGATCTCTGCCTCCTGTAAAGATCCGGAGCGGGCTTTTACAATTATTGAGGAACTAATGCATACCTACACGTTTGAATGGAATCAGGAGGAGACGGAGCTGGTTTACTGGCCAGAACTGGAAGCCATCTCTTTCGTGATGCAAGAGGCCTTTGCCTATCTGAACGGAGAGAAAGAATTCGACCAGGCGGCCGCAGATGCCAATGCACGTGTGAATGAGCTTTTGGAAGCAATGGGCTGATATAAAACCATTTTCTTGCACTTCGCAAGTTGAGGCGATACAATAGTAGCGCATTTGTCCTTATAACCTTAGGGGAATAGGGTAATTACGCTTCGGGAGAAAAGTCCCGTGGAAAGCAGGAAAAAATGGTTTATAACAACGTACTGGAAGCCGTCGGGCATACTCCCATGATCAAGCTGTCAAGCCGGATGGTGGGAAAAGATAGCGCCCAGGTGCTGGTAAAATATGAAGGCCTGAATGTGGGCGGATCCATTAAGACCCGTACCGCGCTGAATATGATCGAGCAGGCTGAAAAAGACGGAATCATCAAAGAAGATACCATTATCGTGGAGCCGACGTCCGGAAACCAGGGCATCGGTCTGGCGCTGGTGGGCGCGGTCCGCGGATATAAGACGATCATCATCATGCCGGACTCCGTGTCCTGTGAGCGCCGCTATCTGGTGGAGCATTATGGTGCCGAGGTCAAGCTGATCCACGATGACGGGGATATCGGCAAAGCCATCGACGAGTGCCTGAAACTGGCGATGAAGATGCAGGAAGAAGACCCGCGTGTATATGTGCCGCAGCAGTTTACGAATCCTGCCAACCCCATGGTTCATCGTCATCACACAGGCGTTGAGATCTTAGAGCAGGTGGCAGGTCCCATTGACGGATTCTGCGCCGGAATCGGAACCGGCGGTACCCTTTCCGGTATCGGCGAAGTCCTGAAAGCCCAGAACCCGAATATCACCATCTGGGCAGTGGAACCGGAAAATGCGGCGATCCTGGCAGGCGGAAATATCGGATC
>CADCLV010000062.1 GCA_902802325.1 Oscillospiraceae bacterium
AACTGTAGATTGACACCAGTGTTGAGCGTCGATATAATTGTCTTAAGATCAGGAAACTGATTGGGGCTGGTCGCAAGACCCGGGTCCATCGAGAGCGGGGATGTTCCCCGCTATTATTATTTTCGGAGGTTTTTGTGAGCGAATTAAGCATCTTTATCGATGAGAGCGGCGATTTTGGACCGTATGACTATCGCTCACCATATTACATCATCACCATGGTGTTTCATGATCAAGCCATCGATATATCCGCCCCTATAGCCAAGTTGAATACGGATCTTGACAATCGAGGGTTCCCTAATCACTGTGTCCATACCGGTCCGATCCTTCGTCGGGAAAACGAATACGAGTTTGAATCAATCGAAACAAGACGAAGAATCTTGAACAGTATGGTTACTTTTATTAAACACTGTAAAGTCAGATATCACAGTTTCCATATTGAGAAAAAGCATATCGAAGATTCCGTCCAAGCTTCGGCACAACTATCACTATTGATATCACGGTTCCTCAAGAGCCATTATGAAGAGATCCTTTCCTATGACAAGTTGAAGATATACTACGATAATGGTCAGATAGAGATATCGAGAATACTTGCCTCTGTTTTTACAGTCCTTTTCCCGGAAGTGGAAATCAAAAAGGTTACTCCGTCGGATTACCGTCTTTTCCAGACAGCGGATATGTTTTGTTCTATGGAGTTGATCAGATTGAAGATGGAAGCATCGGCATTATCCTCTTCAGAATTGGAATTCTTTGGCAACACCCGAGATATGAAGAAGAATTATTTGAACCCGCTTTCTAAATTCAGATGGGATTGATATTATCTGTCGACGCACAAACGATCCCCTGATTACAGACTCTTTCGGTTCAAAGACGCACAAATATATGAATAGCCGTTCAGGTGACGCACTGTGAAAATGTTGATCTCGAGGCCTTGAAAGGCCTTAATGGCGGGCTCAGCTGCCAATATGCAGCGGTTTATCAATAAAGTCTCGTAGAAGACAATGGGTTTTATTGTAATTGTCGTCAAAATTGTCGTCAATACAAGGTTTTGAAGAAAAGAAAAAACCTGAAAGCCCGTAGTTTCAGGCTTTCAGGATCTGAAATTTGGCGGAGACGGAGGGATTCGAACCCTCGAGCCGGGATAAACCGGCTAACGCATTTCGAGTGCGCCCCGTTATGACCACTTCGATACGTCTCCAAATTGCTATTCGATTATAAGAGTAGCGGGCTTTTCCGTCAAGTACAGGCCCGAAAGTCAAATTGTGTATTTTTTGTATATTCGGGATAATCTTTGTTGATGAATATCTCAAAAAGAGGTAACATTATTCTAGAAGAATTTGATGGAGTTGGGACCGCATGACAGACGAACTGAAAGACATTATTTATAGTGATCTTTTCCGCTATACAGGTAATACGAGACGGTACAAGAACGTCTTCTTTACGTATATCGAGGAGATGATGACCAGTCCGGAGTTCCACTACATCAGTAATATGCGCCACTGCAGCTATCACTACCAGAAGACGCAGACGAAGATCCACGATTTCAAGTACTTTTTCCATAAGGCCTGCCTGTATCTGTGCAGCAAGGCGTTGGACAGAAAGTCCAGAAAGTACCATTTTCAGATCCCTTACGAGACGAAGATCGACAAGGGCTTCTATATCGCGCATTTCGGGCGTATCATCATTCACCCGAAGTCCGTCATCGGCCATAACGTGAATATTTCCACCGGTGTCGTTATCGGAACCCAGTTCCGTGGCTCCAGAAGAGGTTCGCCGACTATCGGTAACTATGTCTGGGTCGGCGCCAATGCCGTCATCGTCGGTAAGATCAAGATTGGAAATAACGTACTGATCGCCCCTGGCGCCTACGTGAACTTCGATGTGCCGGACAACTCCATCGTTATCGGTAACCCTGGTCTGATCCGCCAGTCTCCTGGCGCGACACTGGGCTATATCAACAACACGATCCTGTTCGATGAATACAACGTACGGTCGGGAGATGCCTGATGTTTACTTTAGTTTCTGATTACAAGCTCCCCTCTTCCGAGTATACTGAGCGCCGCCTGAACCTTCTCGGGAAGATCGAGGAAGGTACGGCGGTCCTTCTTTTTGCGGGGCGCGCACCCATGGCTTCCCTGGATGAAGCCTACCCTTTCCTTCCGAACCGCAATTTTTTCTATTTCTGCGGCATTGAGCAGGAGGAATCGGTCCTGCTTCTGATCAAGGACTCTTCTTTAACGCGGAGCAATCCGGCTTCCAACGGTCTTTCTGCCCGTCTTTATATTCATCCCCGGGAACCGGAAAAGGAAAAATGGACCGGAAAGCGTCTTTCTTTCGAGGAAGCATCCGCCATTTCAGGCATTTCGGATGTCCGTGTTCTGGAAGATCTCAAGGAAGATATGGAAGAGATCCTGTCCGGATCCATAAAACTTGCCTGGGATGAAACAGATCTTTCGCCCCTTCGTGCCCATTTGGAAAAGGAAATGGCGAAAACCGAGCAGTTTGACACGGTGACTGATATTTCAGGCATTGTAACACTGTTACGCATGATCAAATCCCCTTCCGAAGTCAAGGCGATCCGCACAGCGATTGCCGTTACGGAAGAATCTCTTCAGGTCCTGGAAGGATCTTTGCACCCCGGCATGACCGAAAATGAGGCAAAAGCGATCCTGGAAGCCGAGATGGTAAAGCGGGGCTCGCTGTTCCAGTCCTTTTCGACGATTGCCGCCGGAGGAAAGAATACTCTGTGCCTTCACTACCCGACTCCTCGGGATGTGATCGAGGACGGACAGATGCTGCAGATCGATACCGGCGCCAGAGCCGGCGGGTATTGCTCAGACATTTCCCGCGCCTATGCGATCAATGGTAAGCGGGACAGCCGCCAGCAGGCGCTTTTCGAGCTGATTACAGAATGCAAGAAGACGTCTCTTTCTGCAATCCGTTCCGGCAGCACCATCGCCAAAGTCAACGAAGAAACAAGAAAGACCGCAGCAGCAGGCCTTCGTGAGCTGGGTGTCATTTCCCGTTCCGAAAAGGATGCGCTGGAGGCCTGCAAGAAATACTACTGGCACAATACACTTCATCACATGGGACTGGATGTTCACGATGTCTGCGACCGCGACATGGTCTTCGTCCCCGGCATGGTTTTTGCCGTCGAACCCGGCATCTATATCCCTGAGTGGGGATTCGGCTTCCGCGTCGAAGACGATGTGCTTCTTACCGACCATGGGGCCGAATATCTTTCTACACCACAAACCTAACAAGGCTGTAACACATTAGTCAAAATCCTACCGTACAATCAGTATAGGTATATAGGCTCTTATATTCGAAAGGAGGGGCAAAAGTGCCCACAGGAATTATTTTAGCGCTGGTCATTATCGGACTTCTTATGGTCGTGGCAGGCCTTTTGTGGCTTCTGTTCTATTCCTATGCGGTACGCATGAGCTATCGTCTCTTCGGCCGTCCTCAGCCCCGTCCGCCTTACGACAAATCTCCCCTCTCCATCGATCAGAATACGATCTTCGGCAGAGGCCAGAACTGGTTTTACAGTAACCGCATGAATATTCTCGACTGGCAGATGACTTCTTTTGACGGTCTGAAGCTTGCCGCCTACTATATTCCGGCAGCAAAAAGTACAACAAGGGACGTAGTGATCCTTCTTCACGGCTTCAACGATGCCCCCTCGGTCATGGCCGCCTATGCCCAGCTTCATCTGGAGAAGCGGGACTGTCACATCCTGATCCCCCACATGCGCGCCCACGGTATGAGCGAAGGTGACTTTGTCGGATATGGACTTTTCGACAGCCAGGACATCGCCATGTGGATGCAGTACTTAGAGACAAGACTGGGACCGGACCTCCGGATCGTGCTTCACGGCCGTTCCATGGGCGCTGCCGCCGCGATCATCACCGCGGGTTCCGGAATCGCGCCGGATACCCTTCAGGGAATTATTGCTGATTGTTCCTTTGATACACTGGATCGTCAGTTCTCCCACCTTTGTGTCCGGAAATACCGTTTCTCCTGTAAGCCCTTCCTTTCCTTAGTAAAGAAAGTCGCTATGGAGCGTTTCGGATTCCCTGTCGACAAGTGCTCGCCTCTTGCCATGGCTCCGCGGATCTCGGTTCCTGTTCTTCTTTTCCACGGCACCGAGGATGATCTGGTTCCATCTGAGATGAGCGACAATATCTTCAATGCGCTTCGGGCACCCAAGCGGATCTGCCTGATCGAGGGCGCTGAACACTGCATGGCCTATAACGATGCACCGGAGCAGTATGCCACCGAGATCGACAAGTTCCGTGACAGCTTAAGCGACAATGAATGGCAAAGGCTCATCGGCAAATACTGATTGAAAGTTGATATAAAAACAATACTGCCGGCCGGAAACGACCGGCAGTGCTTTTGCCGTAGATTCATCTTCAGCTACAAGCTGAACATCTCTGCCACATATCAGGGTTATAAGAGAACAACCTCTATCAATATTCTCGTCATTTCAAATGCACTTTATAATTTCGTGAATGATGCAAACTTCCATTTTGGTGCTGGCTTCTCCAAGACAAGCATTCTCACCAACTGTGCAAACCTGTACTTCGGTGGTTCTGCAAGAAACTGTATGCACAGAATTATTGATGGCCGCATCAATGTTTATAGCAATGCCGACTTTGTAAGAAGACTGTACAATGGAGTTCTTGGAAGAACTCCTGATCAGGGCGGTTATGAATTCTGGGTACATTCTCTGCAGTATGGTTCTTCCCGTATGCAGGTTCTGAACGGGTTCCTGTATTCCGATGAATTTGCTAATCGTTGTAGCAAGCTGGGAATCAATCTCTGATGCCTACCCCAATAGGTATAAACAACAACGCCTCAAGAAAGACTGTCTCCAGGGGGGGCAGTCTTTTTTTGTCTGCTGGTGCGTCTGTTACTCTTCTGGGGTAGACGTGCTGGCAGACAAATAAGCGAGATGTCTGCTGGCGCGTCTGTTCTTGAGCTGGAATCGACACAAAAGCAGACAAATAAGCAATATGTCTGCTGGCGCGTCTTTTTTGAACACAAAATAGACGCTCTCGCTGACACAAGTCGCCTGCGCAGCATTCCCTGCAGGAGAAAACCTTATAGAACCATATAAAACCATATAAAACCATATAAGAATTCCATGTAAGAAACAGGTAAGGATTGTACAAGATTTGGGTAAAGCATTCTTTTTTCGAAAGACGTAAACTGGCATTGTAAGAAACCAAGTCGGACTTCTGCGGACGCGTAGTGAGAACGACAGCCGATATCAAAACAACAAGGAGTTCAAACTATGCAGACCACTTTACACAACACCAAAATGCATTCCTACGAACTGGATTCGCAGGAGCTTCCGACAAGAGAGACGATCCTTCAGGCCAAAGATCTGTGCAAGTCTTTTTCCAACGACAGTGTACAGCAGCATGTTCTGAAGAATCTGAATCTGGAGATCAGAAAGGGCGACTTCACTGTTATCATGGGTGACTCCGGCGCCGGCAAATCCACTCTTCTTTATGCTCTTTCCGGCATGGACCGTCCGAGTCTCGGCTCCGTCCGCTACGGCAAGGAAGAGATCTCCAAGTACAACAACGACAAGCTGGCGCGTTTCAGAAGAAACCACTGCGGCTTCGTTTTCCAGCAGAACTACCTAAATGACACAATGAGTGTTCTCGATAACATCATGGTCAGCGGCCTTCTGAAGCATAAGGATCGAAAAGCACTGGCGGAAAAAGCAAAGAAGCTTCTTTCCCAGGTGGGAATCGCGGAAGTCAGCTTCGGCAAGTTCCCGAACCAGTTAAGCGGCGGTGAGCAGCAGCGTGTTGCTCTTGTAAGATCCGTCATCAACGCTCCGGAAGTACTCTTTGCAGATGAACCGACAGGTGCCCTGAATTCCCAGAACACTCAGGCAGTTCTCGATGTACTTTCCGAAATGAATCATAAAGGACAGAGTGTGGTTATGGTCACCCACACCATCGCCGCCGCCGAGCGCGGCAACCGCATCCTCTATCTCCGTGATGGTGTGATCTGCGATGAGATCGAGCTGACACCGTACAACGGACCGGACAAAGAACGTCACAGCGCCGTTCGCGCATTCCTTTCGAACATGGGGTGGTAAGAAATGTATTCGTTATTCTTTATTGCAAAAAACAATCTCAAGAAGCACAAGGGCGAAGTCGCGATCCTTTTTACGCTGATTTTTCTGGCCGCCTCCCTTCTCTTCTCCAGCCTTTCACTTCTTTTGTCCGGCCAGAATATCATTAACGAGTGTAAGGATACCCATCACACATCCGATATTATGATCTTTCAGAACACACCTATGAATCTGGTTTCAAACACTCCTGAAGACATCATGAATTATACAAAAGAGTTCCATGAAACCATCGCCGCTCTTCCCGGCACAAAGCTCTGTGAATCCATTCCGATCGTGGAATGGCCGGCAGACTACTACTACGGAAGCCAGACCGAAGAAGACAGTCTTTCCTACGAGTTCTTTATTCAGGATAGTTCGAAGCCGACATACCTCAATTCCTATCCGGAAGAATATATTGATCTCCAAGATAACGAGATCGTGCTTCCGTACCATTTATCCTCTTCTGTCAAGAAAGGAGACGTCTTCCATATCTCCGCCAACGGCATGAGTTTTGATTTCATCGTCAAGGGTTATATGGAGAATCTGTATTTTGCCACAACTATGAACATTTCCGGCTTCCCCGCTCTCGTCAGCCCGAACGTTTTTCAGGAAATTTATGAAAATGTAGACCCGAACATGTGTGGTTCCTTCGTGTACTGCTCTGTCGAAGACGGTGTTGACCTCACGGATTACGAGCTGTCTGTGAAGCGTGCCTTCCCGGAAGCCGCTCCGGTATCAGTCAAGGTCGACATCATGGAAATGGGCGCGATGGTCTTATCCGGTATGGCTTCGGCAATCATTCTCCTCTTCACTATCGTTTTAGTGGGGCTGGCTATCATCATCATGCACTTCTCCATTAAGAATTTCATCGAGATGAACATCCAGAATATCGGTCTTCTTCAGGCCAACGGTTATACGGCAAAAGCACTGCGCTGGTCCTGTATCATGGAAGAAATGCTGATCTGCGGGTTTGCCACCCTTCTGGCCATTGCTGTCGGCATCTTCTTAAGCCCGGTTCTGAGTTCTCTTCAGGGCATGCTCATGGGCCTTACAGGTTTCTCCGGAGTATGTATTCCGGCTCTTCTTTCCACATTGATCGGCATCCCGCTTCTGGTCTTCCTCGGCACTCTTCTGGCTTCCAGAAGCTATAAGAAACTTACCGTTCTGGAAGCTCTGCGTTCCGGTATCTCCAATCACAACTTCAAGAAGAACCACTTCGCGCTGGACAAATCTTCCATGCCGCTGGATCTGGCGCTGTCCGGCAAGAACATCTTCGGTCGCCCGAAGAAGAGCCTCTTCATCATCCTGATCATTGCTCTTCTGACATTCTCCAGCTGCCTGGGCTTCACGCTCTTCGAGAATTTCGCCATGGATCAGACCGCCATGCTGAAACTTGTCGGTTTCGAAGCTTCTGAAGTACAGATCACCGCGAATGGCGACGAGGCCCTTCTTTCTGACCTCAGAAATGACCCGAAAGTGGAACGCGTGCTTACTTCCAGCACACTGAGCAGCATCGAATTCACGCACCTGGAGAATACCCGTTCCATCGGAGTCGACACCTATGGTGATCTCAGCCATCTTGAGTACGAGTACCTTCTGGAAGGACACCTGCCGGAGAACGAAAACGAGATCGTTCTGACATTTATCGAAGCGAAAAATCTTGATGCCAAAATCGGTGATGTGGTTGATGTCAAGACCACCAACAATTCCGGAACCGTTCCCTTTACCATCTGTGGTATCGACCAGAAAATCAACAACCTGGGAAACAGGGCTCTGGTCAGCGAAGAAGGTGCGAAGCGGATCAATCCGGATTACAAGTTCGGCACCATCATGATCTACCTGAAAGATAAGACACAGGCAAAGGCCTATATGAAGGAACTGGCCGAGAGGTATCCGAAGAATAATATTATGCTGGTCGATGATCTCATCGGGTCCACGATGCGGACCATCACGACCACCATGGTGGCGATCTGTGCCATCTTCGTCAGCCTTACGTGCTTCGTCGTCATCCTGACAGAGATCCTCCTGACCCGCTCCCAGATCATCCGTGAACGTTCCGAACTCGGCGTCAGCAAAGCCCTCGGTTACACGTCCGGCGAACTGGTCAGAAGAATGATCATGAGTAACCTGCCACTGGTCGTCATCGGTGTTCTGGGCGGAATCGTCCTGCATCTCCTTCTCGCAGACAGATTCATGCTTCTGGGACTGGGACTGTTCGGAATCAAGCAGACCAACCTGACGACGAACCCGCTGTGGTTTCTGCTGACCATGGTGATCATTGTCGCCTGTGCTCTGATCACCAGTTTCCTGAACTCCCGCTCCATCATCAAGCTGGAGCCGGTACGGATCCTGAAGGAAGAATAATCACTCCCTTAAAAGTTACCGGGAGGATCCATCGTTGAAAATGTGCAAAACTGCTTATGTTTTGCGGTTTTCTTCGGGGATTCTCCCGAATTTCATTTTAAAAAGAAGGGTCGAAATTGACAAAGTTCTTTAATAAGAATAACATATCTTATGGAGCATACGCTTGGAGTGGGTATGCTCATTTATGAATAAATGTATGGATAGAAGGAGAACAACTACTATGAAGACAACACTCAAGAAATTGGCTGCTATCGTTCTGGTCAGCGCAACCGTACTTTCTCTCGCTGCTTGCTCTAAGGGTGGCAGTGCAAAGAAGGTTTCCAAAGAAGACTTCGTTGCTAAGATCGAGAAGGAAGGTTTCAAGACAATGGACGCCGGTGCAAACGAAGAGAATGGCACCAAGGAGAACGTTGTTGCATTCAGTGAAGAGGGCCTGATGGTATCCTACACCATCTACAATTCCAAAGATGATGCGAAGAAGCAGTTCGATGAAATGAAGGAATCTGCTGAAGCAGCTAAGAAGGAAGGCCAGATCGAAAAGCTGAGCACCAGCTCCAGCAAGATCACTGCTTCCGGTGCTGAAGATTATATGGTCATCGTATATGCTGACGACATGATGGTTACCGCTGCAGGTACTCCGGACACCAGCAGCAAAGTAGATTCCGCTCTGAAGGCAATCGGCGTACTTTAATATTTCGATTTTATATGATTGAAACAACAAGAAGAGCTGTCTTTATAGGCAGCTCTTCGTTTAAAAAATCCGTAATGCGCATGGGTAAAAGGAGATAATGCTATGAAAAATACACTTAAGAAAATCGCTGCTATCGTTCTGGTCAGTGCTACTATGCTTTCTCTCGCT
>CADCLV010000063.1 GCA_902802325.1 Oscillospiraceae bacterium
GTACAAACCGGTATCTTTGGCGCCGATATGGCTGTCTCCATTGAAAATCAGGGACCCTTCACCATCCTCTTAGACAGTAACGAGATCGTGAAGAAATAAGTTGAAAAGGCATCGTCAAACGGCTATAATGTTCCTTGTTCTCATGAACCGATGCTTCGATCGTTCAACGGATAGGACTGCAGTTTCCGGTACTGCCAATGCGGGTTCGATTCCTGCTCGGAGCGCCACAAAAAAACTCCGCGACATGTTCTCGCGGAGTTTTTTCTTTTCCGTTTTTTCCATCCGGACCGGTTATCCGATTTCTTCGGTCTTATAAATGAACTTCACCTGACCGTCCATACCGTCAGCGATACCTGCGTAGTTGATGTAGCTCTTCGACACTTCCATCGTGGCACGAAGTCTTTCCACCAGACCTTCCAGATCGCCATCGACCAGCTCCACCAGTTTCTGGATGCCCTTCTCGTTAAATTCCTTCAGGCCGTCCGAGAGCTGCAAAGATCCGTCACGGAGCTTGGTTACACCGTCGATCAGGGACGGTGCCCCATTCTTCATTTGCAGGATACCGTCATACAAGGTGCCGGTTCCTTCCGAAAGCTGCTTGGTGCCTTTCTTCAGTTCCGAACAACCGTCACGGAGTGTTTTGGCGCCGCTTACCACCTGGCCCACTGCCGAGGTATAATCCAGAAGTCCCAGGTAGAAGGCGTTATATCCGTCAAGACTTGCTTTCAGATCGATCACCTTATGTGCACCGGCTGAAGCCGCTTCCAGTTTTCCCTGCACTTCCTCTCCGGCCATGGTCTCGGAGATGGCTTTTTCCACCTGTGCATCCGTATTTTTGTCGATCAGATCACGGATATCTTCACCATTCATGGTCTCATCGACCTTCGACGAAATAATCGTCTGTACATCGGATGTCTGCATCTGCTGATCCACCGCCGAACTGATCTTGCCCTGGACTTCTGCGCTTTCCATCTGGGCATCGGTATTCTGGGAAATCAGTGCTTTTATATCCGAAGAGTTCATCTGCTGCTCGATGGCGCCGCTGATCGCCTGCTGGGTCGAAGAATCCACCATACCGGCTTTTACAGCCTGATCGTAGGTCGCCTTATCCATTCCGGCCGCCTTTTGGATGACCTGTTCGGAAACCTGCTCCCGTACCTTCTCTTCCACGGCCGCCTGGACCTGCTCACGAACTGCCGCAGTGACCTTTTCCGTCACATTCTCTTTTACAGCGGCCTGTACCTGCTTTTCGACTTCCGCTTTCACACCGGCTTCCACCTGTTCGCGGATGTAATCACGTTTGCCTTCCACCGCCGATGTCACAGTCTCCAATGCCTGGGCATATACCGAAGTCTCATCCAGGGAGTCGATCACACCGTTGAGGACCTCTGCATAGTTGCTGATCGTCAATTCCGGAATCGAAAGGCCGGCTGCCTCCAGTTGCTCCCGGGCTGTCGAAAGAAGGCCTTCAAATACCTTCTGTGCTCCCGATGTCAGTTCCGATGAATGGGAATCAAGTGTGGAAAGGCCATCGTAGAGTGTCTGTGTCCCGTCAGACAGTTTGCCGGCGCCCTCGTCCACCGCTTCTGCGCCATCTTTCAGTTTCTTTGCACCTTCTGCCAGCTGGTCGATCCCGGCCACCAGTTCCTTGGACTTATCCAGCAGCGTGCAAAGGCCATCGTACAGTTTTGACGAACCGTCCATCAGTTGTGTCATGGCATCTGTCAGTTCCTTCATGGAACCGTTCAGATCCATCTCTTCTCCGTTCTTCAGTTTCTCGGGATCGATCTGATTGATCAGGGAATTCGACGCCAGTGTCACGGTCATTCCCAGTGAGAAATTCTGACAGTCAGCCGAGATCTCCACATAGTCCGGAATCGTAAACTTTTCTTTTTCGATACCCAGGTCTTCCTGAAGGCCCGGGAAAGCAAATCCCACTACTGCTGTACGGGTACCGTCGTTAATGAGTTTGCCGTTGGAAACTTCGATGTTGGTAAAAATGCTGTTATCCAGAAGGACACCGGTGAGCATGGTAAACGGCACAAAGATCTTCTCCTGTTTTCCGCCGACCTCTTTCATCTCAAATGCATGGTTCGTATAGTCGAAGCGGATGGTGACCCTTCCGCTCTTTCCTGAAAGTTCCTCCGGAGCGATCGGTGATCCATCAAGGAAATAGGACACTTTCACATCTACCGGCAGGTCTTTTGAGATCTCGCCCTGATAGTAGATATCGTCAGAAGAGGCATTCCAGACACGGGTGTTTTCCCCGCCCATGGTAAAGGTCTCCCCTTCTTTCAGCGCCGTCACATCAGAAAGCTCCGATACATCCGTCACGTCTGTTTTTCCGGCCGTATTCCGGATCCAGTCGCTGACGATGATCTTCTGCACCGCTCCCTCCGGTCCGGAAATGACGTAGACCGTTTCTTCTTTAAATGCACTGTCGGTCAGAGGGGCGCTATTCGTATTCATGTACGGAAGAAGCACACCTGCGGCATCTTCCGGCAGAGCGCTTCCGGCATTTTCCCCTTCAGGGGTTCCCACTGTAACTACTGCCGGTTCCATCTTTTCCCGGGAAGAATAGAATGCCGCTACCGCCGTTCCGCCGATCCCCATCGACAGGATACTTGCGCCGATCACCAGCGCCAGAGATTTATTGACCATCGTATTCATTGTATTCATGCATACTGCTCCTTTCTCGAATCCGAAGAGGTATATTTTTTCTCGCCGCAGTGTCTCATGCCGGCTGTCGTGTGGCGGATCAGGCCATCAAATGCCATCAGCATGGCCGGCAGGATCAGGATGACCATCAGCATACTGATCAGCGCTCCCCGTGCCAACAGGAAACACATGGAACTGATCATGTCGACATCCGAGTAAATGGCCACACCGACAGTTGCGGCAAAAAGGCCGGTACCGGATACGAGCACGGAAGGGATCGAGGTCCGAAGGGCCGTCCATACCGCATCGTGGCGTTCAAGTCCCCGGATCCGCTCTTCTTTGTAGCGGCTCGTCATGAGGATCGCATAGTCCACCGTGGCGCCCAGCTGGATCGTACTTATGCAGATCGGTGCAATAAACGGCATGCTGGTACCGGTAAAATGCGGAAGTCCCAGGTTAATGAAGATCGCAAGTTCAATGACCGAGATCAGAATGAACGGCAAAGACACGCTCTTGGTAACCAGTGCAATAATCAGGAACACCAGGAGGACCGACACCAGGTTGACCACCCGGAAATCGTGATCGGTAGTTTCGATCAGGTCCTTCGTGCAGGGACCCTCACCGATCAGAAGTCCATGGGGATCATACTTTTTCAGGATCGCATTCAGCTGATCGATCTGGGAATTGACCTCATCGGTCGCAATTCCGTACCGGGAATTCACGAGCATCAGTTCCCACTTGTCCCCTTTCAGCACTCCTTTAAGAGATTCCGGCAGGATCTCCTGCGGAACTCCGGATCCCACAAGCGACTCCATGGACAGCACATAATTCACGCCATCCACCTTTTCCATCTCATGGATCATGTTCCGGGTCACTTCCGGATCCAGTGATGCATCCGTCAGGATCATGTGCTGGGTGGCAATGCCGAAATCGTCTTTCAGTTTCTTGTTCGCCACGACATTCGGCATATCCTGCGGGATCGATTCGGAAATATCGTAATAGACTTCATTGCTGGCTTTCTTATAGCCGTAAAATGACGGGATCAGAAGAACCACAAACAGTACCAGGAAGACCGGGAAGATCTTGATGAGGCCTTTGGAAAAAGCACCTCCGCCGGGGATGAGGGATCTGTGCCGGCTCTTTTGGAGAGGCTTATCCAGAACCAGGATCATGGACGGAAGAACGGTCACGCAGCCAATGACACCGAGGATAACACCTTTTGCCATAACAAGGCCCAGATCTTTGCCCATAGTAAAGGACATAAAGCACAGCGCCACAAATCCGGCTACGGTCGTAATGGAACTTCCGATGACGCTTCCCAGTGTCTCCCGGATCGCCACCGTCATGGCCTCCTTGTTGTCGGAAAAGCGTCCCCGCTGTTCGTTGTAGCTGTGCCACAGGAAAATAGAATAGTCCATGGTGACCGCCAGCTGAAGTACCGCCGACAGTGCCTTTGTAATATAAGAAATCTCTCCGAAAATGATATTCGATCCGAGATTGAGAAGGATCATCATACCAATGGACGCCAGAAATACCAGCGGCGCCAGAAAACTGTCCAGAAGGAGCATCATGGCTGCCAGCGCCAGAACGACGGCGATGGCCACATAGATCGGCTCTTCTCTTTCGCACAGGTCTTTCAGATCCGTTACCAGCGCAGACATGCCGGACACGAAGCATTGCTTATCCGTGATTTTCCGGATCTCGGAGATGGCTTTCATGGTCTCATCGGCCGATGTCGACGTGTTGAAAAAAACTGCCATGATGGTGGAGTGATCGGTATTGAACGCTTCATACACGGCCTTCGGAAGCATCTCCATCGGGATCGACAGATCTGCCAGGGAATCATACCAGATGACGGATTCGACGTGCTCCACGCCTTCGATCTTTGTCTTGAGTCCGGACACCTCCACAGGAGTCATATTCTCTACGATGACGAAGGAAAATGCACCTTTCCCGAATTCCGAAAGGAGCTCATTTTGTCCCACCACCGTTTCCATATCCTGCGGCAGGTAGTTGAGCATATCATAATTGACACGGGTATTGGCATACCCGAACACTGCCGGAATCAGAAGAAGGAACGTGACGATCAGTATCAGCACACGATATTTCACCACTGCTTTTGAAAAACTCATTATCTTTCTCCCTTTCTATACATCACCTCGTACTCCGGATCGACACGATCGGGGTACTGGTTTTTTACGATTTTTACCGTGCATACCGCCACAGCAAGGTTCAGGATGCCTTCTGCGATCAGAGCCATGCCGAGAAGGATCACCATCAGTTGCGCGGAAGATCCCGGACGGAAGATCAGAAGAAGGCCCATCACGCCGGTCACCACCGACGCAACCAGAATGAACCACCAGTCCGATATTCCGAACTCTTTTGAATCCCGGGCGATCCGGGCTTTGAAAAAGGCATCCGCCATAATGAGAAGTCCCATGGCGATCACGATCAGATTCACCGCAGCAAGAGGATGAACCAGTACCGCGATCCCCAGTAACGTTAAAATGCAGCCGAATTCCAGATCATACTGAAAAGCCAGACGGAACAGGTCTTTGGAAAAATACCCGATAACTTTGACGATGCCGAAGACGATCAGGGCAATGCCGAGGATCGTGCCCAGCATCCGGGTTCCGATATCCGCATGAAGAATAAATCCCATGCCCAAAAGACAGAAAAACAGGGACATGATCACATATCCGGTTTTCGCGATCCGCATCGGTGCGATTGAACGCATTTTCATTTTCTGTCACCTCCTAATCTGGTAACAGCATACGACCTTCTTTCTTGGATCAAAACGGACAAGAAAAAACCCCGTGTCTGAAATTCAGACACGAGGCAGGATTTGTCTAATAAACCGGCTCGGGTTTACGATTCTTGCGCCGCCCGCCGGATCATTTCCTCTGCCATGCCTTTATACAGCTGGCAGAAGCGGCTGATGTGTTCTTCCACGTTGGTCTCCATTTTCTGGTTCAGCCACTCAATGATCAGGCCGAAGCATTCGCAGCGGTAAAAACGGAGGATGATCTCCTCGTCAGAAGGCGCGAGCTTCACGTCCCGGAACAGTGTTTTTGCATAGGTCGTCACCACATAGTCACAGACTTTCCACAAGTACATTTCAAAAACATCGCGGCTGACGGAGTTATATATATGCAGGATCGCCCTGCGCTTCTGCTCGCAGAATGAGGTCGCCGCCCGAAGTGCCATTTCAATAGAATCGATCGTATCGTACCGGCCAATAATCACATCCGCGTCATCCTTGATGATTTCTTCCACCAGAGAAGGCAGATCCTGATAGTAGTAATAGAAAGAATTCCGGTTGATCCCGCATTTTTCCACGACCATCTTCACCGTAATCGCGGACATCGGCATCTCTTCGAGAAGTTCCACAAAAGTTTTCTTGATGGCATCTTTCATAAAGCTCGGCATAACAGGCTCACTCCTTTTCCTTTCCCATTATACTCCTTGAGAAAAATCCATCTGTTCTTTTTCAGCCAATGTGGATCCGGAACACCAGATCCTCCAGTACACCTCCGTTATCGTAGGCAAAGATCAGGAGGAAGTCGCCGTTATCGTTGATTTTCAGAAAGGAGTAATGCGGGAACTCCACTTCGCCTTCAGAAAAACCAAGAAGATCGTTAAGTGCCACCTTCGCCCGGCTCTTTCCTTCCTTATCCCAGATCTCCAGCGTGTCCCCACCCTGATCGATCACCAGAAGCTCCTCGCCCAGTTCATAAAGACTATAAAGATACAATTTCTCTTTTGCGTCATCGTGAAGTTCGCGGACGAATTTTCCGTTCAGATCATACTCCAGTATATGCAATAAGGTTTCCCCGTTCTCATAGGTGTCAAAACGGATATACATAGAAGTATTGGTCAGGAAAACGTACTGGATGTTCCATGATTCCAGCGGAACCTCCAGCTGGAAAGGCACAGTGGTCACTTCTTTCGTCGTGGGATCCTGCTTCAGAAAATGCAGCTGATCGCCGATAGGGTTGTGGTACAGGATGGTCTGCCCGTCCGGAGATACGGCCACATCGTTTAAGCAGGACATCACGGTCTCTTTTCCGCCTGCATTTTCCACGAAGAAGAAGTGGTCCGGGAAATCCGGGTCCGGATAGAAGGTAACGCTGTCGCCGTCCGGAAGGGATTCTGTAACGACCTCCAGTTTCTGCTGAACCGAAGTCACCAGCTGCATCTCGTCATCCGTGATTTTATAGATATACACGATCATGGTGCGGATATCGCAGGTATAAAGGTACTTTTCCGATGCCGCCGCATGGGTCGCGGTGGAAGAGAAACGGACGATTCCGCTGGAAGAAGTCACGAATACATGCTCACTGAAATGCGCCTGGACCGGGCTCACCGTATATTCGCCCAGGGGCATTTCCTGGACAATAGTCTGATGCTCGCCTTCTTCAAAAGAGTATGGCGGATCAGAAAGTCCCAGATCCGGAAGATTCAGATGCATGGAAAGAAGTATCTCTTCTCCCTGGAAACTTCCACGCGGCACCCAGTCCCCCATTGTGATCTGGACGGTCATGCCGGATTTTTCATCGCGGTAGACATAGTTTGTCTCCGTAATATCGATCTCTGTACCAAAGTGAGAACTGGTGTATTCGGCAAAATCGCAATCATCGATCTTCCTTGTCGGAAGCTTTCCTTCCAGGTAGTCCGGGATCGAGATATAGTACTGGAATCTCTCTGCAAATTCAGTTGAAGTTTCGCTCTCGATCGAGATGATCGCATAGTCATAATCCGGATGATTCAGATCGCCATAAAAAGCAAAGTAGCTTTCTTTATCTGTATCGATGCAGTCGTCCTTGATGCACTCAAAATGGTCCGGGATCGATGCGTCCCAGAGAGCCGCCGTAACTTGGTAGGTGGTCTGGCCGCCTTGGCCGGAACCGGTCGAACCGATTGAACTGCTTGAACCGGACGACGGTGCATTTCCCGAAGAAGGATTAGATGTCTCTTCACCGCTCGGTTCCGGATCCGCACTCGGGTCCACCGTTGTGGAAGTGGTTCGCTTCGTCGTCTTCTTTTTCTTTCTCGTCGGATCAGTCGTCTTGGAGCAGGCGCTCAATACTATCGAAGCAGAAAGAGTCAGCGCCATAAGCCCTGCGGCCAGCCCCTTCTTTTTGATTGGATGATGCTGAAAAGTATGCATTTTATTTCTCCCGTTCTATTTCTTTTTCATACGTATTTCGTATCTTGAGCTCTGCAGTATAGACGAAACCGTTGTCGGATTCGTTGCAAAAAAGCGTGATATAATGTTATTGTTTTAAGATAAAGAATCTGGGAGGATGAAACCATGGACCCGAATCATACCGCTACATTTGAAGTTGTTTTTTCTGAAACGATCCCGTATTTCGATCCGGAATTCGGAAGCGTAGAGATGAAGTTCGAGGGAAAAGCCATGGCGGTCCCGAAAGATCCGTCTTCTTTCCCGTTTTCCGGCGAGCAGGCCACCGATATGGCGAAGAGGAATATTACGTTGGGTCTTCAGCAGGCCATGATCAGCGTGCATAATGAGAGCTACAAAGTCATCTCTTCCCGCCCCGGCATGTTTGTCCAGGCTATCGACGCAAAGCTGAATGAAGCCTCTATGACACTGGGCGCCATTTCATTTGACTCCATCGCGCCCACTGAAGACAGTCAGAAACATATTGATTCCATGGAAAAAGCCAAATCCCTGGCAAGTGATCCTGCTGCAATGAATGCCGCACTGCAGGATTCAACGGCAAAAGCACAGGTTTCGTCTGCTGCTCCGGCTGCGGCGGCTCCGGCTGCCGCTCCCGCCGTTTCTGCTCCGGCCGCGCCGGCTCCGGCTGCTGCAACTTCTGCCCCGGCTATGGCACCTGCTACGGCACCGGCTGCTCCTGCTTCCGCTGCGCCTGCGGCTGCACCGGTCCTCTGCAAATTCTGCCCTGCCTGCGGCCACCCGGCCTCCGGCACCAAATTCTGCACCAACTGCGGCAAATCTCTGGTCCGCGGCTGATACTTTCACCCAGTTACAATTGTGCTCTGCATTTCGCTCTACATTGGATATCATTTGCAGAGCGCTTGGTAGAGCACAGCCTTTTGCTCTGCGTTTCGCTCTGCAATCCGCCACTTCTGCAGAGCGCTTGGTAGAGCACAACCTTTTGCTCTGCATTCCGCTCTACAATCTGCCACTTCTGCAGAGCACTTGGTAGAGCACACCCTAGCCTCAACCTCACACCTTCCCATCCACATACTCCACCAGCATCTCCGGAATATACTGATAGTGGTGGCTCTTATAGAGCTTGGCCGTCGCCATCGGCGCGGAAGGATCACACTTCCCGTTGATCCGTTCCGCCAGATGCGCCACACTTTCCGTGGTGGAATCGCCGTCCTCGAAATACTCCGCATAGTCCTCATCTTCATCCGATCCCGCCGTGATCAAAACCCTTTTCTTCATTGTCTGGTTTCTCTCGAAATACCCGTAGTCTTTTGCCTGTTCCGCATAGTCGCTCATCTCACGGGAATACGGCGACCAGAAGGCCGGACTTCCAATGATGTAACATCCGAATGGCTGGTTCTCATA
>CADCLV010000064.1 GCA_902802325.1 Oscillospiraceae bacterium
ATGGAAACAGAAGCTTTTTCCATAACCGAAAGTGAATTTGCCACAGCTATCGACTCCCGAAGCGATCGGCCCATATACCGCGTCTTAAAACCGGCCCGGATCGGCATTGCAGGATTGGGCGGACTGGGATCGAACATTGCTTCCGCTCTGGTGCGAAGCGGAGTCGGTCATCTGGTGATCGCCGATTTCGATCAGGTGGAGCTGTCGAATATTAACCGCCAGCTTTATACCCTCTCCCACATCGGGCAGGATAAAGCGACAGCTCTTTCGGATATCCTTTCCGGCATCAATCCTTTCTGCGAGATCGAATCCCATGTGGTCCGGATCACAGAAGAAAATGTCTGTGACCTTTTCGGGGAATGCGACATCATCATCGAAGCTTTCGATGTACCGGAGCAAAAAGCCATGCTGGTCAATGCCGTTCTGGAAAAGATGCCGGAAAAATATCTTATATCCGGCTCCGGTATGGCGGGCTATGGAAATGCCAACGCCATCCGGACGAGAAATATAACGGAAAAATTCACGATCTGCGGAGACGGAATCACAGATGTAAAAGACGGCGTGGGGCTTACTGCCTCACGGGTGATCATCTGCGCCGGACATATGGCTTCAAGGGCCATCGAGATCCTCCTGGGGCCGAGGGATCGGAAAACGAAAACAGACGTCAAGTGAGAAAAAACGCGTTGAGAAAACTGAGTCATAACGCCAAAGAAGTAACGCAATAAAGGAGAGATTTTTATGAGTGACAAACTGATTATCGGAGGACATGAGTTTACATCCCGCTTTATCTTGGGATCGGGAAAATATGATCCGGAACTGATCCGTGCAGCCGTAGAACATGCGGGTGCCCAGATCATCACGCTGGCACTTCGCCGGGTCAACAGTTTCAGCGGAAATATCCTGGAGCACATTCCGGAAGGAGTCACGCTTCTTCCTAATACATCCGGTGCCAGAAATGCGGAAGAAGCCGTAAAGATCGCAAAACTTGCAAGAGAGGCCGGATGCGGGGAATTCATTAAGATCGAGGTCATTCACGATTCCAAATATCTTCTGCCGGATAATTATGAAACGGCCAAGGCTTGTGAGATGCTGGCAAAAGAAGGATTTATCCCGATGCCCTATATGTATCCGGATCTGAATGCGGCGCGGGATATGGTCAATGCCGGCGCTGCCGCCATTATGCCGCTTGCCGCCCCCATCGGTTCGAACCAGGGACAGGCCACGCAATCCTTTATCCGTATCCTGATCGAAGAGATCGATCTGCCGATCATCGTGGATGCCGGTATCGGAAAACCGTCTCAGGCCTGTGAAGCCATGGAAATGGGTGCTGCGGCCATCATGGCCAACACCGCCATCGCCACCGCCGGAAATATCGTGGAGATGGCAGAAGCTTTCCGTCATGCCATCATCGCCGGAAGAACCGCCTATCTGGCCGGTACCGGCCGGGTACTGGACCGTGCCTCTGCCTCCTCCCCGCTGACCGGATTCCTGCAGGAATAAGGAGGCAGGAAAATGGATCATAAAGAAGAAATGGAAATGAATGAAGAAATCGGTATCCGGGAGGTGGAAGAAAACCAGGCCAGATCCGATCACATGAAGTATCTTCCGGACATGGAGATCCTTTCGGATTCAGATATCCAGGAGAAGGTCATCCGGGCTATGGAAGACTATGATTACACCCGCTACACCGCCTCTGATGTGAAGCGGGCGCTGGAAAAAGAATACCTGTCGCCTGACGATTTCGGCGCGCTTCTTTCACCTGCCGCAGAGCCTTTTCTCGAGCAGATGGCCCGAAGAGCCACGGAAGAGACCCAGAAGCATTTCGGAAATTCTGTCCTTCTTTTCACCCCGCTTTATATTTCGAATTACTGCGAGAACTACTGTATCTACTGCGGTTTCAACTGCAAGAACAAGATCCGCCGGGCCAAGCTGGATGAGGACGGGATCCGAAGAGAGATGGAAGCCATTGCTAAAACCGGTATGGAAGAAGTGCTGATCCTTACCGGCGAAAGCAAGAAGATGAGTGACGTGAAGTATATCGGACGGGCCTGCGAGATCGCCCATGAGTATTTTAAGAACGTGGGTGTGGAAGTCTATCCCATGAATACCGACGAATATGCCTACATCCATAAATGCGGCGCCGACTATGTGACGGTCTTTCAGGAGACCTACGACAGCGAGCGTTATGAGCAGCTTCATCTGGCCGGTCACAAGCGGGTCTTCCCTTACCGTCTGAATGCTCAGGAGCGGGCAGTCCGCGGCGGTATGCGGGGCGTGGCTTTTGCCGCCTTATTAGGTCTTTCCGACTTCCGGAAAGATGCATTTGCCGTAGGAAATCACGCATATCTGATTCAAAGAAAATACCCGCATGCGGAAATCTCTTTCAGCTGCCCTCGGCTTCGTCCCATCATCAATAACGATAAGATCAATCCGAAAGATGTCCATGAAAAGCAGCTCCTGCAGGTCATGTGCGCCTACCGGATCTTTATGCCTTTTGCCGGCATCACCATCTCGACCAGAGAGCGGGCCGGGTTCCGTGACCATGTTATCGGTATGTGCGCAACGAAGATCTCCGCCGGTGTCAGTACCGGAATCGGAAGTCATGTGGAAGGAGACGAAGGCGAAGGTGATTCCCAGTTTGAGATCAGTGACGGCAGGTCTTTGGCGGAAGTCATCGAAGCCATAAAAGGGCGCGGACTTCAGCCGGTGTTAAACGATTATGTGTTTATTTGAGGGGAAAAATATCATCGCCGTCACGGCCAGACATCTCTGCCCGAGACCTTTGTGGGAACAGATCCCCAGGATCCGGAATGCCGGCATCACCCGTGTGATCCTGCGGGAAAAAGACTTGTCAGCGGATGAATATCTCGCTTTGGCGGAAAAAGTTCTTTGTTCCTGCAAAGAATGTGGCGTGGAACTGACGATTCATGCCTTTCCGGATGTGGCGGAAAAACTCCATGTGGAACGTCTCCACATGCCGCTTCCGCTTCTTCGTGAAGATCTGGTCTCCTGTTTTCCTCTCCTCGGCACATCGGTCCATAGTCTTGAGCAGCTGGAAAAAGCCGAGGCCCTTAAAGTCGGGTATGTCACGTTCGGGCACGTTTTTCCGACAGACTGTAAAAAGGATCTTCCTCCACGAGGACTTTCTACTCTTTCGGAAATCTGCAGCAGAACTGCTCTTCCCGTCTATGCCATCGGGGGCATCACAAAAGATAACTTTGCCGAAGTCATGCATGCCGGCGCCTTCGGGGCCTGCATCATGTCCTCGGCAATGCTTCTGTAGTTTCTTACGGGAAATATTCCCGCCGGAGAATATCCGGGGCTCTTATTCGAAAAACTCCGGCGCATCAAAGACGAATCCGTTATCCAGGAGATGATCGATGAGGATACGGTAATATTCCGGCACCAGTTCTTCCGTCTCATCATGAGCATGGATGATAATGATGTGCGATCCTTCCGTATCCGTCAGAAGTGACTTCCCAAGCTCCGGATTCACCTGTCGTGTCCTCTCCAGAATATTCTCGATCGTAACCCCGCTTCCGGGACGGATCTCATATTCGCCGAAATCAAATGTCCAGAAGGTATCGATATCTTTGTCCAGTCCCATCTCTTTCCAGATCGCATAAGGGATCTGGGTATCTTTCACTTTATGGAATCCGTGCTCGCGGAAATACTTCTGAAGCGCATCCTTATTCTCCCCGCCTTTATCTCCGTACGGGAAACGGAAGGGACGGTATTTTCTCTCGACTCCGGCATCTTTATAGAGCTTATTCAGGATCTCTTCATTCTTTTCGATCTCTTCGATGGCTTCTTCCAAAGAAATCTTGGAAAAGAAAGGATGGGAGTAACTGTGGTTTCCGATAATGGCACCCTTCTTTAAGGCATACAGTGCATTTTCATAATGCTCTTCCACTCTTTGTCCCCAGGCAAACATCAGAAACGGGATCTTCTTTTCACAAAGATAGTCCACGAAAGCCGGAGTGTTTTTCGAAGCGATATCATCAATGGTCAAAACAGCATGTATCATATTATTTGCATCCTTTCATGCAGGAAATTCATCTAGGAAAATAGTACCATACGGGCAGGCAAAAAGAACAGCGACTACCGGTATGGTTTTTCAGAAGAAAAAGCTTCCCGAAAAGTGCATTTCCATTATAAAAATGTCAGAAGAAGTGACATCAGCGGGATCGTGAAAATGCAAAGAAGCGTGGAAAGAAGAATGCAGTTTGCACTCATCTTCTGTTCCTTTCCGTGGATCTCGGCCATATTCAGAATGACGGAAGCGCAGGGTACGCCGCCCAGGATAAAAAGGCTGGCCTTGAAGGCGTAAGGAACAGGCAGCAGAAGCGCCACGGCAAATGAAATAAGCGGGAACAAAATGAGCTTACCGCCGCAGATCAGGTACACGAAGGGCTCGGAGAACAAGTCTTTGATCCGGATCGTGGAAAGGCGGATCCCCAGGATCAGCATGCATACCGGCGTGGTCATTTTTCCCAGAAGGATAATTCCGTCTTTTACGGTCTCCGGAAAATACTCTGCTCCGCCGATAATGTAGAGCAAAAGCCCCACAAGAAGTGACAGCACTGCCGGGTTAATGACCGCCGAATGAAGGGAAATATATTTCTTTTCCAGCGTCAGGCAGTATACGGCGGCCGTAAAGACCAGGATATTCATGGAAATAACGTAGATCGAGGAATAGCAGGCCACCTCCGGATGGTCCGGAAGAAGGGCCTTGATAAGCGGCATTCCGAAAAAACCGCAGTTGCCGAGAGCGGAACCGATGACCAGCATTCTGTATTTATTGATGTGAAACTTCTTCTTAAGAACAAGGAAAAGCGACAGAAGAAATGCCACTTCCACCGCAAAGGAGACCAGAAAGAAAAAGCCCATATCCTTTAGCGCATCCCAGGAAAACTCCATGGAGAAAAAGGAAGAAACGATCATGCACGGCGAAAGCACATAGATCAGAACCGATGACATCGTAGAAAGATGACCGGCAGAAGCCTTTTTCGCCTTCCCCAGAATATATCCCGGAAACATATACATCAGCGCGATCAGCACGCTTAGAAATGCTGCTTTAAATGCGACCATACTATTTTAGGATCCCCTACCCCCGAATGTTTTTTATGCCTCGTTAACAAGTTTTCCGCTCATGTGAACCGGAATGAATTCCAGGCATTGCGCCCTGGGAAGTGCATGCTCCAGCTCATGCTGAAGGTATTCTTCATCGTCGGTGAATTTCTTCGTGATCGCCGTTCCGATCTTTCTTGCCATTTCCACATCCTCCACCCGGCGGATATGACCTCTTACGACCACGCTTTTTATATTCAGCGCCCAATGGCCGTCTTTCCGGAATCCCTCGTCATAGACGCAAAAACATGCCTTGTCGCAGGCATCGAGGGCATCCAGTTTATGTCCTTCTTTGGCGCCGTGAAAATAGATGTGCCCGTCTTCCTCACAGAACCAGTGATTCATCGGGATCGAATAGGGATAACCCTGTTCGCCGATCAAAGAAAGGATCCCCCGTTTAGTCGAGTTCAGGACCTCCCGGCACTCTTCTTCACTTAATTGCTGTTTAAATCTCCGCATTGGCCGAAATGTATCCATACGCCCGTGTCTCCTTTCCAAAATCGCAGGAGCTATTATACCATGCAAAATGCACTTATCCTATACAAAGAGCTTGTTCTTTGATATAAAATAGGGGGTGTGAAAATGTGAGGTTCGGGAGTTTCTTTCTATTTCCGGACCGAAGAGGAGAGGGTATTCCGGATATGTACTACAAGATTGGCGAGCGGCTCGAAGAAATAAAACCGAAGAATTTCGAGAATCTGAAGTATCAGTATGTAGCCGTGATCAGTTCCGAAGAGTGGATCAAGAATAATAAGAAGTTCAGCATGGGGATGGAGTGGGATATCAATCTTGACGAGATCACCGATACCCACGTGGAAGTCAATATTGATTCGCTGACAGGTACATTTTCCATCCCCAGCAGAAAAAACACCTCCGGTCCCCGGCATAATTTTGCCTTTGCCCTGGATGAAAAAGGGATCGTTTTTGTCGACGATGAAGGGTTTGCCGGACGGCTTATAGACAAACTGGTCAAGAGCAAAAGATACTTAAATCCTTGTCTGGAGCGTTTCCTTTACGATTTCCTGGAAGGCATTATCCATAGAGACTATAAGATCATCGAGCAGTACGATGCCAAGCTGGATCAGATCGAAAAGGATGTGCTGGACGATGACTCCACCGGTTCCATCCGCGAACTGACCGATATCCGAAGTGAACTTCGGGATCTTCGCATCCACTATGCCCAGCTGATGGACTTAAGCCAGGAGCTGGAAGAAAACGAGAATTCCTTCTTCAAAGAAGATAACGAGAGATATTTCCATCTGGTTTTCCAGAGAGTGCAGTCTCTACATGAGATGACCTCCTCTCTGGCCGACTATACTTCTCATATCCGGGATCTGAATCAGGCCCAGATCGATATGAAACAGAATAAGATCATGACGATCCTGACTGTCGTTACCAGTGTATTCATGCCGCTGACTCTGATCACCGGCTGGTACGGAATGAACTTTGTGCATATGCCGGAACTCTCGCAGCCTCTAGCCTATCCGATCGTCATCGCAGTATGTATCCTGATCGCGGTCGCCTGCCTGGTTTTCTTTAAAGTTAAGAAGTGGCTCTAAAGTTTACTCTTCCGAATTAAGGATCGGGATCAGCTCATTGATAGAATCGATCACATGATCGGCACCGGCAGAAAGAAGCGTCTCCGAAGATGCATTTCCATAGGTCACACCACAGGTTCGTACTCCGGCATTTTTTCCCATGAGAATATCCATGGGCATATCTCCGACAACGAGAGCCTGCTCCGCAGAAACGGACAGGTCAGAAAGTGTTTTTTCCACAGGTTCGCCATTCGGTTTTAAAAGATTGGTATCTTCCTGGGCAAGAATATAGGTAAAACGGCTTCGGATGCCCAGCTGAGTAAGAAACGCAAGAAGCGATTTCCGGTTCCGGGACGTGGCGATCGTGCATGTGATCCCCATATCTTCCAGTTTATCCAGTGTATCCAGTATCCCCGGAAAAAGCTCCGGCGGCTCGATCCGGATCTGCTCATCGAAAAGTTTGCGGTACAATGTCACACACTGGTCCACCGTGTCTTCGTCCAGATCCGGATATAATCTTTGAAATCCGATCTTGGCAGTATATCCGATGGTTTCGGCGCAAGTTTCCTCGTCCATAACGGGAAGACCCATCTGCCGCATGGTCTCCTGCTTAGCGGACACGATTGGTTTTCTCGTGTCCATGATGGTTCCGTCAAAATCAAAAATGACCAGTTGTGTCCTCAAAATAAACTCTCCTCAAATACGATTCCGCTTAAAATATTCCAGCCGTTCTTGCATTTCTTTTACTACCCGGTCTTCCTTCTTATCGTTTTTCAGATTCAGAGTCGGCGTCGAGAAAAAGGAATCGGTCATATTCTTGTCGAAAACCTCCACTCCTCGTGTGGAATAGTAGGGAAGATTCTGCTTCTTTGAGGAAGAAGAAAGATTTCTTCTGGAAATCAACAAAGTCCATAGAAGCATAGAAAGAAGCATGCCGGTAATGACACCATACACAGCTCCGATGATCGCAATAGGTATTGGCATATTATTCCTCCTCCCTCTTGGCAAATTTGATCAGTTTGTCGGATTTGGAAACCGAAATGCTCTCCCGGATCTTATCTTTATTTTTCGTAAATAAACGAAGGATCCCGAAAGCCAGAAATCCTAATCCGATATAAATTCCGACTGTCGGATAAACCAATCCGGCAGCAATAAAATGATATCCCAGATAGATCCCGCCGATTCCGACTGCGCACATAAGCGCCATCGTAATAAGTGAAGTAAGAAGGATCGCCAGGTAATACTTCCAGAAATCGTACACCGGCGAGCCGCCCACCTTGCCGGTCTGGCCGTTCACCAGAAGCGTGGCGCTCTTTTTCCCGTATTTTCCAACCGCAAACCATACAGGAAACAGCGCATATACGGCTTTCCCTTTAAACTTCAGGGAATCCTCCGACTCGCATATATGAAATCCTTTCGGGATCACTTTTTTCTTCTTTATTTCTTCACTTACATAGTCGCGGCACATCTCCGATGCCGCATCACAAAGTGCATTTGCATCTTCATCCGCCATATCGGAGGCAAAGCCCTGTAAATATCCTTCTTCAAAAGTCTGAAGCCCGGAAAGATCGAAAGGTTCAATAGCATGGCTCGCTTCATTTAATAGCGCCGCAGAAGCTTCCAGCGAAAGCTTGTTGAACAGACAACGGACCGAACGGGCAATGTGCTGCCGGTCGATTTCTTCTCCATATTCATCTCTCTCGATATGTTCCAGCGTCAGTACCTTTTTCAGTTCAGCAGAAACCAGGTAGTAAGGAACATAGATCGGCTGTATGCTGACCCATTCCATATTCCGTGCCTCACGGGAGAGGAACAGGGATTTTTTCAAGTGATCCCGCAGTTTCTCTTCTGCTTTTTCTTTTCCAAATGCAAAAGGAATGATCGCATCCGGTCTTCTCTTCTGCGTGGCCCGGTCAAAGACTACGCCGCTGTTTCCGCAGTAGGGACAGGTGGAAGTCATCTCTACACCATGGACCACGATGTGGCCGCCGCAAGTCGAACAGGAATAGATCCGGATCTCATCCCGCAACGGTACACTCATATCCTGATAGATCGCATCCAGATCCACCAGGCTGGCATTCTCGGCATGGGTCACATCGAATTTTCCGTTACACAGGGAACATACCATTTTCCCTTCATCCGGATCAAACCGGAGAGGGCCGGAACAGTTCTGGCAAAGAAGCGGCATAGACTTCACATCCTTTCCCGGACACGCTTGTCCTTCCGATTCATTATAGCATGACCATAGACTTGCCTGTCAGCGGAAATACTCTTCTTTCAAGATCTCCATCTCGATGACGTTGACCGGTTCTTTTTCCGTAATACTTTCATCGTGAAAACCGACCTTCTT
>CADCLV010000065.1 GCA_902802325.1 Oscillospiraceae bacterium
AGTTGCTTAAGGTATTTATCTCTTCTGATCATTCTAATCTCCTAATCTGTAGAATTCTACACTTTTTATGAGTAGATGATAACATTTATTGCCGTTTTATTCAACAAAAATGTAGAATTCTACATTTTTCTATAATAGATACTCAAACCACCTTCAACTCATCTTGTTGCTGTTTGCATCGAGGTCAAATCTTCCTCCTAAAGGGTTGTTGCTTTGAAAATGTTGAAAAAAGACCACTTTATCGTTGCTGAAATCCATATAAGAACCTACGGTTTTGTCATTAGTTTTATATGTACCAGAGGTCAACTTATTCGAAACATTTCTGATCGATGTTTCACTTCCGACATTATCCATCAGGAAGTTACTGATCATTAACAACAAATCCTCATTCTCGATTTTGTATTTTGTTACTATATCTCTAATATCTCATAACTATCCAACTCGAACTCAGATCCCATTTAACCTGTTCAAGAGTTCCGATACCATCTTCGGATCTGTGAGTAAGGATATTCCAAAACACTTTTTCCCTGCATCTTTGATAGACGCTCCGATATGATATGCCGTTTGGCCATCCAGGATAATGAACCGATCATGAAACACCTGTGTTTTCTTAACAGTTAATGTAGGATACTGAGAATTAAAATTCGATATATCCTTGTTCGTAAGCTTTGCACTTGCAAATGTATATATCTTCAAATCCACTCCATCATTCTTCTTTGCAAGGATATTCAGTGTATCAACATCAGCATATCCATCTATTAGTATGATCTCCTTTGAAGCTTTGCGGATTATCGAAGTGATCAGACTGAATGCATCATAGATCTGACCATCAAAGAATAACTTCTGTTCTGATTCAGTATGATCTTCTATATATCGGAACACTTTATCGAATCGTTCATCAGTGCTTTTCTGATATTCAAGTTGCTTCAGTTCCATACTGCTCACCTTTTCAAAGAGAAAAGTGTTATTCGCGATAAAATGACGCATCTCAACAAAGGCTCTCATAATACCTATGCTAACGAATACCGCCACATCACTCCTAAGTATTGACGAAAGCATTGATACACCCATTTCAGTAAAAACATATGGCATATATCGTCTTCCGCCACGTCTCTCGGTACCTTCAGTTTTTGAGATGCCAATTTGGCATCTCAAAAACTCTTCTTCAGTAAGTTGAAAACAAAAATCTTCCGGAAATCGCTCTTTGTTACGTTTTACCGCTCGATTCACTACTCCTGTCTCAACCTGATAAAGCATAGCCAGATCACTATCCAGCATCACCTGCTGACCACGGATCGTGTAAATCATACTCTTGATATCACGAGATGTTCATTGTACAATATTGGACACTCCATTAATGGGACTCCACCACAAAAACAGGCAACAAAAAAACCGTAAACACTAAGTCTACGGGTCTTGGCGGAAAAGGAGGGAGTCGAACAACGATGATTCCGTCATTTCTCGCCTATTACAACAATAATTGGCCCTTTTGGTATGTAAAACCGTCTCTTTTTGCATCAGTCAGTCCAACTATTCCATTATTCCTGAACACAATTGTGGTCAAAACTGTGGTCATAAAGAGCATCATGTCAGTTCGACCGAAAAGTTCACCGATAAAACCGGGATACTCGAGAAGAACTTAAATGCTTCTGAACTCATTATATATTTCATCATCTCGGATCGATTCTCAAACATCACAAAATCACACATCTCAAAATCAGGAAGCATATCAAAACACACGTCCATGCTCAACTGATAAAACTCATCTTCGATTCCCGGTGTTTGTCGAATCAATTTAAAATGGTTCCTTGTAACTTCAAAGATAAAACCTACCAGAGAGTCAGGGGTTGTTCGTTCTGCAAAAGACAGCATTTTGTCAAAGAGTTGGCAGAGTCCTTCAAGATTCATTTCTTGACGATAGTTCTTTTCTAAGTATGTAAGCTGACTACTCTGATCATCAGGTTGTATAGCACCTTTTTCAAAAGTCCCTTTTGCTTTCCCCAGTTCCTGCCTCAAAAACTGAATGTACTGCCCTGAGACCTCAGCCGAAACAGTCCGTTCTTCCTTCTGTATGTTTTGAACCTCCATATTGTTAGTATTCAATACATAACGTTCTTCTTTGTAAGCTACGACATTATCGCCATCGTAAGAATATAAAACAGCAAGCACGTGTAGAAATTCAGGGATTTTAAGATCGACTGTATGTCCACATCGGATTCTCCGATATTTTCCCCATACTGATATATTTTCCCTAAGAAGACCGTCCGAATACATCGCTCGTGTCACAAGCTGCGGATTTAGTTCGTCGCCTTGTATCTGCTGATATCTTACGCCATATCGATATTCTCCAATATTTTTATATACTCCGAAACAAGCAGGAATCTCAAACATTCCCCTCCACATAACCAGCTGATTATCTGAATCGAAATAAAAAAGATAATCAGGCATTTTCTTTCTAGTATTCTTGCAGTATATCTTTCCTCTTGAAAAAACGTGGGTGAAAGCATCTGCAATTGTCGGGGAGTAGTAACCACACTCAAGACCGATATCTCCGTACCCTTCCATAATTCTTAAATCACCATTCTTAAGAGATTCTTTCATTATCCGAAGATAATCAGTTTGATGATCAATAGCAAATGCAGCCAGTTCCACTGCTCTAGCTTCCGGGAAAACTCGTTTCATACTATTTCTCCTTATCAACCTACTGCAATATCTGGAAACAGATCATTCCATGTTTCTAACTGAAAGCGTATTTTAAAGAGTGCTTTTTTACTTGGTCTCTCTTGTTATTAGCATAAAAGTACCCCCATTCATTGTACATCGCTGTACAAAAAATGGGGGTAACTTCATCAAATTTGAAGAGTACGAGCAATTCGAACACTTGCGCATAATGCTTGCAAACGAGACGCGCTAAACTTTTATCAAAACTCCTTGCCCTCTTTCATATGTGCACTGATGTTCACATGTATTATTCCGTTTCTCATTTGTATCAGACTGTCGCGGGTAATAACGTATTTAGGATAGTTGTCCCGTATGGATTCCAACGGTCTATACTCCCTGTTTTCTGTGGCAACCTGAATATATGCATACTGCATCATTTGTTTTCGGACAATGAAATCACATTCAAGTTTTCCGATTCTGCCCACACTTACATCGTATCCTTTAGACTTGGCGTAAATATATGTTATATTCTCCAGTACTGGACCATAATTGATTCTGTTGTCGGTATTCGTGGCAAAATAGAAACCAAGATCTGAAAGATAGTATTTCTGTTCTCCGGAAATCGACCTGCGCGACTTAAGATCAAATCTCTCGCATTTATGAATAATCTTTGCATCTATCAGGACCTGAATATATCTGTTCAGTGTCTCACGTGTAATATTGCTTCCGGCCTTATGAAGATCCTCCAAGATATTAGTTAGACTGGTTGTTGCACCGAAATTGTTAATGATATACCGCTGAACAATATTGAATACAGATACATTACGTATCTTAACCCGCTTTCTGATATCTTTCTCAAATATCTCCGCTATTATTCCATTTATGTAGGTTCTTTTATCTTCCGGATCATCGTAGCTTAAAGCCTTTGGAAAGCCACCTTCGATGATATACTTATCGAATTCGGCTTCTGTGCTGATATCTACAGGAAGTTTAAGAAACTGCTTCATTCCAATATACTCATCGAAAGTCAGCGGAAATATCTCGAATTCCAGATATCGTCCCGTTAGTTTGGTAACAAGTTCACCGCTAAGAAGGTAGGAATTTGAGCCGGTGATGAATATGGAATACTCCTCTTCCTCGCGAAAAGCATTGATGACTTCTTCAAATCCATCAACATTTTGTATTTCATCAATAAAGAGGTATTTCACGCCTTTAGCTGTACAAAGACTATCGATTACAGATTCAAGTTTATCTGCTGTTTTTATGCTTTTGAATCCTCTTTTATCCAGATTCAGATAAACGATGTTTTCTTCTTTAACACCTGAAGATCTTAGTTCTTCTGCAATGGTCTGCATAAGACAGGATTTACCACATCTTCTTATTCCTGTGATCACTTTGATCAGATCTGTTTCGTGGTAGAAGGATCGGATCTTGCGAAGATAGTTTTCTCTATGATACAGCTTCATGGTTTATACCTCCTTTGATAGAATATTATCATCGACTTGGACTTATTTCAATGTTAACGCAGTATTTTTTGTCAAAATACAGAAATATGCTTCGTTAAATGCAGATTAACGCATGTGAAGCAAAAACGAGAAACAAAAAACCCGTGATGGGGTAAACATCACGGGTCATGGCGGAGAAGGAGGGAGTCGAACCCTCGCGCGGCTGTTACACCACCTAAAGCTTTAGCAAAGCCTCCCCTTCGGCCTCTTGGGTACTTCTCCATGCCGAAGTCATTTGCTTCTATTGAAGCGACATGAGATATTCTACCATAGAAAAAGGAACATTTCCACATCTATTTCAGATTTTCTGTTTTGAAACTGAAAAGCCTTGTTTTTCCGTACTTTTGGGCTTTATGCAAGAAGATGCAAATCCAGAAGAAAGTGGTATAATTGCGGTGATTATGCGAAAAAGGAGTTTTTCTATGTCTGAAACACAAGCAAATCCATCTAAAATCGATCTTACGGTTGTACAGCCTTATACGCCGACTGAGGCGCAGATAAAAAAATACACCTCAAAGAAAACCTCCGAAGCCTGGAAACTACTCTTCGGATCTATCGCCTTTCTGGTCATTGTTGCTGTCGTGATCTTTCTTTTCGTCAGCATTTTCCACGTTTTCGTATACAGCGTCAAAATCATCATCGCCCTTCTTCTTGTCCTCATTTTGCCGATTTATGCTGTATACAACCTCTGTTCCACTATCAGTAACCTTTCGAAGAAGAATTACTCCTTCTATACGGGCGAGATCCTTGCGAAAAATGATAAGGGTTACTTCGTAAAAGGCATTCAATCCGAAGGCCTTTCTTTCCTTGACAGGTCGTCCTCTGACGGAGATATGGCTCCCGGCGCACAGGTCATCATTGTCCAGATGAAGGATGATTTCGATCTTTTAAGTATCGACTGATTCGGGGAAAAGATCAGGTTGCGCTTCTGCGTCTTCTTTCTTCCTGCATCAGACGCTTATGTTCCTTGATCCCCTTTCTGCCCTGGCCGATTCCTTCGGGTACCGGTGTTTCTTCGATCTCGATATATTTGTCGTTATGGAAAGTTGCGCTCAGTTCCGGATCAAGATGGAAATACGAATCGATCTGCTGATTGGTAATATCCGGCGCAAATGTCCTTCTTCTCAAAGAGCCGAATCTTCTGCGGTTATACTCTTTCCATACGATCAAAACGAGAAGTTCGATCAACGTCGCTATGCACAATATCGCAAAAAAGTGCTCGGTCTGGCGGATCTTGTTGAGGTCGTAAAACAGGAATTCCTTCACCGGACGGTTCGTCTTATCGCAGATAATTCCGTAGATCATATACACAAAATAAACCAGCATATATACCCATGCGAATAGCGTCAGGATCACACCAACAGCCTTTTTCCAGGTCTTCTGGTTGTTCTTGTATTCGATATGTGATTCCTCTTCCTGATTGTTCTCATGGTCAGGAAGCTCGATCACCTGGGGATTTCCCTGTCTGTTCTCTTCCTTCTGCATCTGTGTAATTCCCCGGTCCGGGCTCTTCCATGTTGCCAGTTTCTTTCTGGGGAAGATCGTCTTAAAAAGGGCGCTTAACGTGATGAATACGTTGATATACCAGTACAGGATCGGATACCAGATGACGCTCCAGGTGCTCTTGAGAATATCCTTGTCATACTTGGACTCTAAAAGCATGGCCACCACAAATTGGAGAAGACAGACAAAGGATAAGAACTGGCTTTTCCAGATCAGGCCGGTATAAATGTGTTCTCCGCGGATCTCTGAAACTACGAGAAGAACGGTCAGAAACAGCCAGCAGACAGACCAGAAGAAAGAAGCCACCTGCTCCAGATAGATGGGTGTCATACGTCTCCTTCGCCAGCTCTTGAAAATATCCCAGTGGCGGAATACCACTTCCAGACCGCCTTCTGCCCAGCGCTTGCGCTGGCGCCATAGGCCCTTGATCGTTTCGGGAACAAGCATCCAGCAAAGAGCCCGCGGTTCATATCGGACATCCCAGAAATTCTTTTCCAGTTTCCATGTGACCGCAATATCCTCGGTCATCATGTCCCGGTCCCAGAAACCGCAGTCCAGAAGAGCTCTTTTTCTATATGCCACACACACACCGGAAACGGTCATAACTTTTCCCAGGACACGCTGGGTGCGCTTGATCAGGCTGATAATACTGGCATATTCGCAAAGCTGGATCTTTCCTAAAAGTGAACCTCTGTTGCGTACACGGGGATTTCCGGTTACTGCACCGACACGCTCACCGTTGTTCTTGTTTACGAAGTGGGAAACCATATAACGGAGCGCATCCTTATCGAGGTAAGAGTCAGCATCGACACCCACCAGGATCTCTCCTTTAGAAGCAATCAGGCCAAGGTAAAGGGCATTGGCCTTGCCGCAGTTTTTCTTCAGATCGACAACACGGACGCAGGAATACTTCTTCGAAAGCGCCTGCATGACCTGCGCAGTATCATCTGTACTGCCATCGTTGATCAGAATGATCTCATATGCGGGATAGTTGAGTTTCGTCATCTGCTCGACAACCGGAATGAGGACGGCTCCCTCGTTGTGAGCAGGCATAAGAATAGACACAAACGGGGTGCTTTCAAGCTTCAGAGTGCGCTTTCTTTCGTTGGAGTAATAGAAGATCAGAGAACCAAGTACCCACATCATCGCCATCATGGCAGGATACCAAAAAACAAATTCCACTATCCAGTTAAAGTTCATTTCTTTTGTTCACCCCTGCTGTCAAAACCAAGTTGATACAAATGCTGTCAAGTCATGTCCGAATTTGTGTCTAAATATAAGAATTTAGTAATTGCATGCGTCAATATATCAGAGGGAATCTGCTGCGTCAAGCGGCAGATTCCCCGATTTTTTCGTGAATTTGTCCAAAAATCACACTATTCTACAAAATCCAGAAATCTCTCTAAATTTTTTATGATTTTGTCATCCCGTCAGTCAGGAAAAGATCATCATCCAGCTCCGTGATGCTCTTCAAAGCACGATTCACCGCATTCGCTCTCGTCGTCCGAAGTGTATCGAGGTTATTGCTTGCCGCATCCAGGCTCTTCTTCACTTTTTCCAAAGCCTCTTCGTATTTTCCGAACTCTTTCTTAACCGCGCCGAGAGTGCGCTCGATTTCGTGGGACTTCTTCTCGATAGCCAGTGCCTGGAAGTAGTTCGTTACTGTACTGAGTATCGCCATCAGTGTATAGGGGCCGGCCACGGTCACATGGATCTGATTCAGCACCTCCAGAAGGTTAAGGTTGACGATCTCGGAATACATCCCCTCAAAAGGAACAAAAAGGATCGCGTAGGAAGTCGTATCTGGCACACTGATATACTTCTCTGCTATGTTTCTGGCGTCTTCACGGATCGCTGCGGCAAAATCTTTCTTTGCCCGGGAAATATCGTCTTTGTCCCCGGAATCGTATGCTTGTAACAGTGTTTCATATCTGTCCAGATGACATTTGGAGTCGATAGGAAGATAAATAAACCCTTCTCCTTCCCGGGTCGGCATACGGATCGCGATCTCAACATGATCCGAAGAACCCGGCTTTGTCGGAACTTCCACATCGTACTGCTGCGGTGTCAGTACATCAGCAATGATCTGCTTGAGCTGGACTTCCCCCATTATGCCGCGGGTCTTTACGCCATTGAGCGTCTTCTCGAGACTTCCCACCTGATTGGAGATACCCTTAAGCTCGCCCATGGTCTTCTGTAGTTCCGTCATCTGGGTCAAAACCCCCTTGAAACTCTTCTCAAACTGCTCATTAAGTGTCTTATCCAGTTTTTCATTTACAGTCTCACGGATCTTCTCGATCTGCTGGTTATTCTCGGTACGCATCCGGGTAAAATCCTCATGGAAAGTCTCCGTCAGCTTGGTCAGCCTCGTCTCCATGGACTTATTCAGCGTATCCAGGCCGGATGTCAATATCTTGGTCTGGTTCTCCTGCGTTGCGTGGCGGTTCTCCTTATCACTCTTCAGTTCCCCGAGGATCGCCTGATTCATCGCATCGAATTTCTGGGTATAAAGCCGGTTACTGAGCTGGTTCAGTTCATCGTTATGGCGGCGGGTCGCCTCCTGCTGTTCATTTTCCACACGGGACAGATTCTCCTCCATAGACGAGATCCGCTGGTCGATGGTCCGGGAAAGGGACTCCTGCACTTTGGCAGGATCCTCGGAAGTACGGGATGCCAGTACATGGGCAATCGCATAGGTCCGTAAAAGCAACGCGCAGAGCACCAGCACGATCAGCAGAATAACAGCGGATAAGATCAGGATCGCAGTATTCATAGTTTCCTCCTTACGCCCGATTTTCGGGTCTTGTCAGAAGGGTAACATAAATGCTGTCCCATTAACGGGATTTTTTCAGTAGAGGAAAAAATAGATACCGAACCAGTGGAAAGCCGCGCCCAGAAGGACAAAGATATGCCAGATAAAATGCATGCCCTTATTATCTTTGCTGAAGGGGATCATGCCCACCGTATAAAGGATCCCTCCGGTCAGGATCATGATAAACAGCCAGAAATCATTTCTGACCATACCGGGCACATAAAGAAGGCCGCTCCAGCCGATCAGGAAATACAGCGTAAAATGCAGCGGCATCAGTCTGGCGGGACCGAATATCCCGATGAAGGTGATCCCTGTCAGGATCAGGCCCCACTGGATGCAGAACATTACGATGCCTTTCGTGTCTCCCCAGTACACAAGACACATCGGTGCAAAGGTGCCGCCAATGAGAAGATAGATCGAACAGTAATCAAAACGTCGCCACAGTTTCTTTACGAAAAGGCCGCTTTTCCAAGCGTGATACAGGCAGCTCATGGTAAAAAGAAGGATCAGGCATATTCCGTAAAAACAGGAAGCCAGAAGCTTCAGTGCCGTGTTGGAGCGAAGAAGAAGAAGGACGAATCCGGCGATGGAAAGACCGGCTCCGATCCCGTGGGTCACGGAATTCCCCACCTCCTCCAAAGTCGTCAGCTTCGGAGGCTCGTTCCGCTTATCGATCTCTTCTTTTGTCAGACGCCGAAAACGCATGCAGACCCTTTCTTTTTAAAAATTTCTTCCCCATTATACCACCGCATCCTTCCTGCTTCACCTGATTCGGATCCTACGGAAAAAACACTGTCCGGAGCACCAGGAGAAGCGCTGTCCGGAGCGCCAATTATTTTCTGTTTGTTTTCTTTTCCGCCTCCTCCTTCTATTGTGGGAGAAAATGCGTCATGATAAAATTTATACATCAGGCGAGGTACGTTTTTATGAAAATTTGCGCTTTTATCGGAGATATGTATCGGGACTATTCTTCTGAGATGATTCTGACACTTCAGAGGAATGCCATCAAGCGCGGTCATCAGATCGATGTATTCGGTAACTGCTCGGTACCAAGTGAGAACTCTCTCCACGCTGAAGGTCTGAAGAAGATCTTATCCTTACCGGACTATTCTGAATATGACGGCATTATCCTTTGTTCAGACACACTGCATCATGCCGGTCTGGATCATGTTCTTCTGGAGAATCTGACTTCTGCTTCGAATCTTCCGCCTGTAGTTGGCGTCCGTTCGGAAGAAGCCGGTTTTTATGCAATCGTACCGGATAACCGCCAGATCATGTACGATATCACCCGGTATGTCATCTTGAAAGTCGGATGCGATGACATCGGATTCGTAACCGGACGAGATGACCTGAAAGATGCGCATGAAAGACTGGCCGGATTTGAAGATGCCATGCTCGAAGCCGGGTATAAGCTGGACGAGAAAAAAATCTTCCACGGCAACTACTGGACGAATCAGGGACCGCAGACCGCCGACTTCTTTATCCGTGAAGACGGCACACTTCCCAAGGCGATCATCTGCTCGAATGACTATATGGCCATCGCACTTTTAGATGAACTGCAGCTCCGTGGCTACTCGATCCCGATGGATACATTTATCACCGGCGTCGATAATCTTGATGCCTCTTCCGTGCATTCCCCGTCGCTGACGACTTCGGATATTCCCGTAGAGACTCTGGCGCTGGCAGCTCTGGACAGTCTGGAAAAGATCCATGCCGGACAGCAGGTAGATATCAGCATCACTGTGCCCGGCCGTCTGATCCCCCGGGAAAGCACAGGGGAAATCATGACCCGTGATGACATCGATGCCATGCACCGGCGTCTGGATGCCCTTCAGCGGAACTATTACGATAAGACACGCGAGTTCGTCCTTCTCAGTTCCGATTATGAAGACGCCCTCACTTACGAAGCCTGCCTCCAATGTACTCTTCAGGCTCTCGACGGATACGATCTGTTCCGTAAAATATTTCTTTGCCGGTATTGTGAAAACGATAAAACACTTGTCGGTTACAGTATCGAAGGAGAGCAATGCATCAGTAAGATCACCTTCCCGGATCAGAAACTGATCCCGGAACAGTTTGAGAACAGTGAGCCTTCTGTCCGGATCTTCCTTCCGATCTTTTATAGAAGTGAAGTCTACGGTTACGTTGTCTTCTATATGCGTTCTGACGTGAACTATGTACTCGACGAGAAGCTGGAATTCACTTTATCGCTTCTTGGTCAGACCATTAACCGTCTGCGTCTTTACGATAAGCTCTTCGAAGCCAATAACATCATGGATCTTTACATAAAGGATTCCTTGACCGGTCTTTTGAACCGCAGAGGTTTTGAAAAAGGGATCGTCAACTATTTTAAGGACGGGAAAATCACTGACGGAAAGATCTCGGTTGCCAGCATCGACATGGACGGTCTTAAGGAGATCAACGATACTCTCGGACATGCCGCAGGTGACGAAGCCTTGAAGGGGATCGCCCACTGTCTGGAAATCTCCCTCGCCGAAGGCGAGATCGCAGCCAGAATGGGCGGTGATGAATTTGCCGCCGTATTAGTCATGAATAATCAGGCACGGGTCGGCCAGTTCATCAGAAGTTTCCGTGACGCCATCAAGAAGGCGAATGCCGAAAGCCATGCCGAATTCACCTTGAGCGCCAGTATTGGCACCTGTGAAGTCACCGAATGGGATGCTCTTATGGAATGCATGAATAAGGCCGATAAGATCATGTATATCGAAAAAAAGACGAAGAAACACCGTACTTAAACTTAATCATCTGAAAAAGCACCATAACCGGCAGGGTCATCTCCCCGCCGGTTTTTTATCGGAAAATTTTTCCGGAAGGGGGTCTTCTCAAAAACGGTCAATGGGATAAAAATAGAATTAACCGAACCGGTCAATGACTTCGTCCAAGAAAGTTTTTCGAGGACGGGACCCACAGAAAGGAAAGTGCCATGAACGAGAAATTCTACCAGCTTCCGGAAGAAAAGCAAACTCGGGTCCTGAATGCCGGATTCCGCGTTTTCTCTCAAAACTCCTATCGGAAAAGTCCGGTAAATGAAATCGCGTTGGAAGCCGGGATCAGTAAGTCCCTTCTCTTTTTCTATTTCCGCAACAAGAAAGAGTTTTATCTATATCTGATGAAGACGGCCGAAGAACTGACATAAGGGACTTCTTGCCAAGACCGAGATGATGCATAAGTACCCGGATATGAGCCGTTTTGCGCTGAAGGCCTATTACGAAGATGACGAGGAAGTGCGGGGAGAACTGCAAAAGATCATTGCTCCATACCGGAAACTCAGCACCAATAGATCTCTGCCGAAACTGGATCCGTCCGTGTATAAAGAAGGGTTGGACCTGCAGATGATGTACCGGAATATGTATCTGGCCTCGGAAGGATATCTTTATCAGATGGGCCAGAACGGCAATATCGACATCGACAAGGTCGTCTCGGACTACCGCCGGCTCATCGACTTTTGGAAGAAACTCTATCTGCGCTAAATAACCGTATGCAGGAGTAGATCCTTAACTCGGGTAACACCGAACGAATGTAAATTAATCAGAAAGGTCCATCTTTATGAACTATGCGATCCAAACAGAAAACCTGTCGAAGACCTATGGGAAAAACAGAGGGATCTCCGGGCTGAACCTTGTTGTGGAACAAGGTGATTTCTTCGGGTTTATCGGCCCGAACGGCGCCGGAAAATCCACCACGATCCGTACCCTTCTCGGGCTGATCTCGCCGACTTCCGGAAATGCAGCGGTCCTCTCCTACGATATCCGTAAAGATAAGGAACAGATCCTTTCCCACACCGGCTATCTCCCTTCCGAGATCCACTTTCATGCCAAGATGAAAGTCCGGGATGTCCTTCGGTTTTCTTCCGAACTGCGGCACGTCCGGTGCGATGAGCGGGCCGAAAAGCTCTGCAGGCGTCTGGATCTGGATCCGTCTCGAAAGGTGGATGAGCTTTCACTGGGCAACCGCAAGAAAGTCGGCATCATCTGTGCGGTCCAGCATCAGCCGGACCTTCTGATCCTGGATGAGCCGACCTCCGGACTGGATCCTCTGATGCAGAAAGAATTCTTTACGATCCTATCTGAAGAGCATGACCGCGGTGCCACGATCTTCTTTTCCTCACACATTCTCAGTGAAGTCCAGACGTACTGTAAGCGGGCCGCTTTCATTAAAGACGGAAAGCTCATCCTTTCCGATGATGTGGAAAAACTGGAGCAGACCGGTACGAAGAAAGTTCTGCTTCGTGGAAATTTCGACACGGAAAAGATCTTTACTCTGCCCGGTGTCTCTTCTCTGGATAAGGAACGGATGAGTTTTCTCTATAAGGGAGATCTTCCTGCGCTTCTTGCGGCACTTTCGCAGGTCAGGCCGGACGATGTCACCATTACGGAACCAAGTCTTGAGGAGATTTTCCTGAATTACTACGAAAAATGAGGTAACAACCATGACGATCGTAAAACAAGAATGGCGCTCACAGAAAATTCCGCTTCTGATCTGGAGTCTTTCCATCGGACTTCTGATCGCGGCCTGTGTTCTGATGTATCCGGATATGCAAAGCCAGATGGCGGAGGTCAACGATATCTTCTCTTCTATGGGAAACTTTACGGCGGCCTTCGGTATGGACAGGCTGAACTTCGGTACCCTCAAGGGATACTATGCCGTAGAAGGCGGAAACATCCTCGGCATCGGAGGTGCTTTTTACGCTGCTATACTCGGCGTGTCGGCCCTGATGAAAGAAGAGCGGGACCATACGGCGGAATTTCTTCTGACCCATCCGGTTTCCCGTACCCGTGTGATCTCAGAAAAACTCGTCGGGGTAGTCAGCAGCATCCTGGCTCTAAATGCACTGGTCATCCTTCTTTCGATCCTGTCCATTCTTCTGATCGGGGAAACGGTCTTTTGGAAAGAACTTCTGCTCTACCATTTTCTGACGCTTCTGATGCAGCTGGAGATATCCGGGATCTGCTTCGGCGTCTCCGCTTATCTCAAAAGAAACGGGCTGGGCATCGGCATCGGGATCGCAGGACTCATGTATGTTCTGAACATCATCTCCAACATCACGCCGGACGCAAAATTTCTCAAGTACCTGTCCGCCTTTAGTTATACAGACGGCGCAGATATCATGAACAACTGTACCGTCCGTGTCTCCTACCTTCTTCCGGGCATGGTCCTTATGGGGATGGGAATCTTTCTGGCCTACGGAAAATACACCCGTAAAGATATCGCCTGAAAAACGCCACAAAAAACCGCAGCCGGAAAAGCTGCGGTTTTCTTAAGATTCTTTCTTTTCCGCGAAGTCCTTCCGGAAGCGCTTGTGATCGCCACGGTCGGTGACGACTTCATAGCCCACGCGACTGACCCGTCCGGACATGCAGCGGATGCATTCCGCCGCCTCATCGCCGGTGCAGATCTTGTTATCGTAAAGAAGGTACTTGCTTCTGACATTTGTCGGAGAAAGATTCGGCATCACTACATTTGCCCCGGCAAGGATCCCTTTTTCTCTTCCCATGGGATCGATCGTTCCCAGAGCCGTGGTGGACGGCAGAAGTACCTCCGGAAGCATCAGACGGATCACAGAAAGGATCCGCAGCGTCATCTGCGCGGTGCCGGCATTCTCTTTGGCATAGATGGTATCTTTATGCGGGATAAAGGGCCCGGTGCCCACCATCTCCGGCTGGAACTTCTGAAGGAAACGAAGATCCCGGATCAAGTGGAAGATCTTCTGTCCCGGAGAACCGATCATCATGCCGCAGCCCACCTGATAGCCGATATCATGCAGATCCGTAAGACACTGCATACGGTGATCGAAAGACATGTCCTTTGGATGTAACGTAGCATAGTGTTCCGGATCCGCAGTCTCGTGACGCAAAAGATATCTGTCCGCACCGGCATCGAAAAATTTCCGGTAGCTTTCTTTTTCTTTTTCGCCGATGGAAAGTGTCAGGGCACAATCCGGATGCGCGGCCTTGATTCTCCGGATCAGAGAGACCATGATCTCGTCCGTGAAGTACGGATCTTCCCCGCCCTGGAGCACGAAAGTCCGAAATCCCAGCTTATATCCTTCATCACAGCAGGAGAGGATCTCCTCTTCTGTCAGACGGTAACGCTGGGCATGGGCATTTCCTTTACGGATACCGCAGTAGAAGCAGTTGTTCCTGCAGTAGTTGGTAAATTCAACAAGACCTCGAAGATATACTTTCTTTCCATAGTGTGCCTCGCGGACCTCCCGGGCCTTGGAAAAAAGGTACTCTTCCACTTCTTTTTCCGGTGTCAGAAGAAGGTCAGTAAGTTCTTCATCGGTCAGATCCCGGGTCGAAGATAACTTATCGACCAGTGCTTTTCCCGAAGAAATGCAGGCAGATGGATCCGGCATGGTCAGAGTAAACGAAAGGCAGCCGTGGGGCGGGATCTCCGTTTCCGAAATCTCCTGCCAGGAAGAATAGGTTTTCCCGGTCCACATCTCTTCTAAAGAAACGGGTCGGAAGCCCTCGGCGCTCTGGCTGTTTTCGCCGCTATAGCGGATCTTTTTCTTCTCATCCGAAAGATTGAACAATGTTACAAAGTACGCAGTTCCCGCCTGATCGTGGGCTTCCCAGACCGCTTCCTCCCCATTCTGGAAAAGAAGGTGGGGCACATATTTCGGGTCGCGCATCTTTAAGATCTTCTCATTTGTCAGAAGAGAAAGGGTCTTCTCATCCATAGCAGGAAGTTCGGACCCGATCATCAGCGGGGAACCGAAAAGGCACCACAGCGACAGCATGGTCTTCTGCTCTTCGAAAGTAAAGTTCGTGCTGCGGATCTCTCCGAATCCCTTCCCCAGCATGCCGACAGGAAGCATATCACAGTCCGGAAAGCACCCTGCGGAGACGTGATCCTGCCAGATCCGGCAGCGGTCGAACATATTCCGGAGAAGGTCCCAGCGATCCCAGAAATCGTCTGTAATGCGCCACATATTCGCATTTTCCTCATAGTGGGCAGCTTCTTCGATGAGAGCCGGTCCGGGGGAAAGAGACAGCACAATGGGCCGCCCGGTCTTTTCGATGGCCCGGTGGAGCATCTCCACCTCATGACGCGCAGAATAGGGATCATGCGGATACATATTCGTGTTGCAGATATCGTCGCATTTTATAAAGTCCACACCCCAGGAAGCATAGAGCGCTAAAAGAGAGTCGTAGTAAAGCTGGCCGGCCTCGGAATTTCTGACCCCGTACATATCCGGATTCCATTTACTGATGGAAGACGGATCGGCGATCTCGTCGGCAGTAATATCGGTCCCCAGTACCGCACCGTGAAGATGGGCCGCCAGCCGCGGGATCCCCCTCATGATGTGAATGCCGAATTTTAAGCCTTTGCTATGGACATAATCAGCCAGTTTTTTGAAGCCTGATCCGTCCGCGGAAGACGGGAAACGCTCCGGATCCGGGAGAAAACGGGAATATTCGTCCATCTCCATTTTCGAGAAGGGAATATACTGGTACTCCGCCCGTCTTGTGCCGGCGCCGTGGGCATACCACTGGATATCCACCACCACATATTCCCATCCGTAAGAAGAAAGATGCTCAGCCATATAGTCGGCATTTCTTTTTACGTCATCTTCCGTAACGGTCGTGTCGTAGTAATCGTAGCTGTTCCAGCCCATTGGCGGGGTGGGGCAAAACTCGTTTTTATTCATGGTGCTTCTGTCCTTTGTGGCGCTTCTTCGGAAAATGCACCGGAGTATTTTTTCCGCAGGTGCTTCTCCTCTATGGTGGATTATGCGGTTTATTCCGGTGAGAATCAAGGGGGATTTCCCTTTTCCACAAAAAACAGAAAGAGTTCTTCTTGACATCGGATTTCATTCGTGGTCTACTATCTGCAGACCGTATACAGCGAGTCCGGGGTGCACCACCACGGGTGCAGACTCTGGGCGCGCTGTATTTTTTATCGGAAAAACGGACTTACCGGAAGAGAAAGGAGTGATCCGATTGGTTACGATCAACGGAGAACCGAAAGATTTGGCAGGACAGCGTGTTATCGACGTGCTAACTTCCATGGATCTGGATCCGAAGCGTTCTGCCGTCATGGTAGGCGGCGAGATCCTGCCGAAAGCGGAATATGAAAAAGCACTCAAAGATGGCGACGAAGTAGACATCGTCGGCTTTGTGGGAGGCGGCTGATATGGAAACAGAAGCTTTTTCCATAACCGAAAGTGAATTTGCCACAGCTATCGACTCCCGAAGCGATCGGCCCATATACCGCGTCTTAAAACCGGCCCGG
>CADCLV010000066.1 GCA_902802325.1 Oscillospiraceae bacterium
CTTTTAAATGCCCGCAAAAATGATCTTCTCTGCGTCCGCGGAAACTGTGATTCCGATGTGGACCAGATGGTCCTGGATTTTCCCATGATGGCCGACTATGCCGTGCTGTCCCTTGGAAAGAAACTGGTCTACTGCACCCACGGCCACGTATGGAATCCGATACACCTTCCGAATCTTCGGGAAGGCGACATTCTTCTTACCGGTCACACCCATGTCGTAGCCTGCGAGGATCTCCCCGGCGGGATCTTATATCTCAATCCCGGTTCCCCCACTTATCCGAAGCAGGACACCCACCGCGGATACCTGATCTTAAGTGAGGAAGGCGTGGTCTTTAAAGACCTGGATGGAAATATCCGTAACGAACGCCGCTTCTAATACTTACTTATTAAGTAAGACATGCAAATCCACCAGGACATGAAAAATCCCCGTCCGGTTTTCCCGGGCGGGGATGCTTTTTCTTTGGTAAATGCACTGTGTCAGTAACCGCGTTTTCCCTCGATGGACTCATCGTTATCGATCCAGTCCTGCACATTGATCACACGATATTCTTCCTGACTATCCCGGACCACCACTTTTTCGATGCCAGCGTTGATGATCATCTTCTTGCAAAGAGAGCAGGAATTGGACTTCGGAATATATTCTCCGGTCTTGGCATCATATCCGGAAAGATACATTGTCGCGCCGATCATCTTGTCGCGGCTGGCGCTGATGATGGCATTCTGCTCAGCATGCACGCTCCGGCAAAGCTCGTATCTTTCTCCTCTCGGGATCTGCAGTTCTTCTCTTACGCATGTGCCGCGGTCCGAGCAGTTCTGTCTTCCACGGGGGGCGCCCACATAACCTGTGGAGATAACTTCATCATTTTTCACGATGACTGCACCATAGTGTCTTCTCAGGCAGGTGCTGCGCTTGGCCACCACTTCGGCCAGGTCCAGATAGTAATTGACTTTGTCGCGACGTTCCATTCCGATACTCCTTAGATCTCTACGACTGTAACGGAAGTGGACAGTCCGTCTGCATTGCTTACACTGAAGGTCAGCGAAGATTCACCGGTCACTACGAAGGAATTCGAGTAAGATGCGGAGAACTTCTGCTCCGGAATGTCGATGATGTTGTCCGGATCGGAATCATCATATACGGCATCGATCTTTGCCTGCCAGGTGCCAACTACATTCTTGCCGTTACTGCAGCTGATCGATGCGGTCTTTGCAGAAGTAGAATCATTCTCACCGCTGATGGACATGGTCACCAGATAAGACTTTGTGGAATCCAGTGTAACACTTCCGCCATCAGCGCTCGGAGTAAATACTTTCTTCGGTTCCACTGTCGGAGCAGCAACGCTCAGATCAGAAAGCTTGCAAAGATAATTCGGTGTGGTGTCACCGGTCTTGAACCAGGCGATCCACTTCTCGGTAATGTCTACCGGATTATCCGGATCAGTATTATCCTGACCGATCACACGGTCCACCACCTGAAGGTCTCCGATATCCACGAGAGTACCGTCTTTACCCTTGATCTCATCCAGATTGATGACCTTCATCCAGTCACTGGCCGGATTGCCGCTTGCATCCACGTAGCGGTACTTGATCATGGCAGGTTCAGCCGCCTGGATCAGCGTTCCTTCACCATCGTAAATGTCATCGTGGGCATCAAACTTCTTCAGTTCAACACGGTCACCCTTGTCACCCTTGGCACCCGGTTCACCTGTCGGACCCTGAGGACCCTGAGGACCGGTCAGAAGAGTCATGTTATAAAGATTGCTCCAACTCTCTCCATCATAGCTGTACTGGAGCTGCTTGTTCTCATCTACACGGAGTTGCGGAGTCTTACCATTGTCACCCGGAGCACCCTTGAGTTCATCGTAGGCAGCAATAACATTCCAGTCTTCCTCATCGGAATCAGTATATCTCCAGCGGATCTCTCCGTCGGAAGTATCAAATTCAACAGAACGGCCGTCATCACCGGGAAGTCCTACCGCACCCGGAGCACCTGTCGGACCTTCCTGACCCTTCAGGGCTGCAATCGTCACGATCGTACGCCATGCGGTATCAGATTCACCTTCATATCTCCAGACAAGAGCCACACCGTTGTTTCTTACTTCTACGGAACGGCCGTCTTTACCATTGGCGCCGGCGATCGCGGCAGTAGCCATCAGGGTCTTCCAATCGGCATCACCGACATATCTCCACTGAAGATAACCGTTGCTGTTACGAAGTTCCACAGAACGGCCATCAGCACCTTTTTCACCCTTATCACCTTTGTCACCCTTGTCACCTTTTTCACCCTGGCGGCCCGTGGCACCGGTATCACCCTTCTTACCCTGCTCACCAACGATGTTTTTCTGGTCAACGATATCGTGCCATTCGCCATCTTCATCTTTGTACTGGAGAATACCTTCATCAGTGGTACGGATCGGAGAATCGGCATTGGCACCCTTCATCTGCTCAAGGTTGCAAATATCACGCCAGCACTGGTCGTTCTCATCTTCGAACTTCCACTGCACGACACCATTCTGAGTACGATTGACGACCTTTCTGTCTTCATTCGCTTTCTGTCTGGAAAAATAAACATACATGCCGGCCGCACCAACGACGCCCAAGCATACGATACATGCAATTATTATCTTAACCGAGTCTCTCATAAGCCCCAACTCTCCGATGTTAAACTTAATATATATTTTATATTAATGTGCAACACGTGAAAAGGACTTTTGCTTACAATTTGATAAAAAATGTTTCATTTTTTTGCGAAAGAGTCACTCATTTGTGATACTTTTCGCCGAAATGAATCTTAAATGCACGATATACCTGCTCCAAAATGATCAATCGGGTCATCTGGTGGGTGAAAGTCATCTTCGAAAGACACAGCCGTTCATTAGCCCGGGAGACCACTTCCGGCGACAATCCGTTGGATCCGCCGATCAGAAGGACCAGCTCCGCGCCGCCCTTTTCATATCCCTCGATCACATGCCGGCTGAATTCCTCAGATGGCATCTGCTGCCCGTGAAGATCCAGAACGATCACATAGGCTCCGGGCTTAATGCGGGAAAGCATTTTGCTTCCCTCCTGCTCCAGCGCCTGCGAGACCGGAAGACTGTCCGGCGCATCCGGCACTTCCTGTATCTCCACAGTCGTATAACGGGACAGCCGCTTAATATACTCCGCGATCCCGTCATTCAGCCATTTTTCCTTGATCTTTCCGGCACAGACTATGACCAGTTTCATGAATTCTCTCCTAGAAAAGCGGCAGCGTGGGAATATACCGGTTTGCTACCTGCAGCGTAAAATCTCTGTCCCGAAAAAGGTCTTCTTCCTCCATAGCCCGAAGCACAGTTCTTTCTGCAACCTGCGGGAGATTATTTTCCTTGCTCAAATGACCGAGTATAAAATGTTTTGTGCCTGCCTTGCAGAGCGCCACCATGGTCTTTGCACAGTCATCGTTGCAAAGATGCCCGTTCTCCCCGTCAATGCGCTTTTTCAGATAATACGGGTATTCTCCGTTCCAGAGCATGTCCTTATCGTAATTGGCTTCCAGAAGGACCGTCTCGCATCCGCGAAGGGACTCAAATACGATCGGTGTCATCCAGCCGATATCGGTGGCAATCGCTACGCTTTTCCCTTCCGAGGAAAAACGGTAGCCGCAGGACCCGTCCGCGTCGTGAGGGGTATCAAAGGCCGTGATCTCGATATCTTCGATGGTAAAAGTCTCTCCTGTGGAGATCGTGTGATCCAAAGCCTCATCATGGGGCTTTCTTTCGGCCGCATGAATACCACGCCAGGTCGAAGACGTGGCAAAGATCGGGATACCGAATTTTCTGGTGAAAACGTCCAGTCCCGAAATATGGTCGATATGGTCATGGGTGATCAATATCGCCGAAAGTTCATCCGGCATCACAGATAATGTCGAGAGCGCCTCGACGATCTTTTTACAGTTCTGTCCGGCATCCACCAGAAGCTTCCTGCCCCGGGTTTGCACCAGAATGGAGTTGCCGCTGCTTCCACTGAACAGCGGGGTAATGGAAAGAGACTCAGATACCATAGGAAAAGCACTCCGGCCGCTTATTCATCGTCCACGGTGACATGTTCCATGTCTTCATCGCTATGCTCGATCTCCGCGCCGATTCCACGGAGCTTTTCCAGGATCTTTTCATAGCCGCGGTCGATACGGTTGGCCTGATAAATGGTGGTCACGCCGTCTGCTGCAAGGCCTGCCAGTACCATGGCGGCTCCGGCACGAAGGTCCAGCGCCGTTACACTGGCGCCGCAGAACTTCACCGGTCCATTAACAAGGGCCACTTTATCCACCACCTGGATGGAAGCGCCCATGGACTGCAGTTCCGGCACATATTGGAAACGGTTGTCCCAGACATTTTCATGCATACGGCTCATGCCGTTGGCCAGGCAAAGAAGAACTGTTGCCTGAGGCTGAAGATCTGTAGGAAATCCCGGATACGGACGGGTCTTAAAGTTTGTCGGTTCCAGTTCCACATCGTCGTCGACCGAAACACGGATCCAGTCATCGCCCTGTTCGATATTAAAGCCCATTTCCAGCATCTTTACTGTCAGTGGCTCCATATGCTTCGGAATCAGGTTATGGATCGTAACATCACCACGCGTCACCGCAGCCGCGATCATGTAGGTACCGGCTTCGATCTGGTCCGGAATAACGGAATAAGAGAATCCGCCGGCCAGGACCGGAACACCCTTGATACGGATGGTATCGGTACCGGCGCCCTTGATGTTGGCGCCCATCGAGTTCAAAAAGTTGGCTACATCAACGATATGCGGTTCTTTCGCCGCATTTTCAATGATCGTCATGCCGTTAGCCTTGGTTGCCGCCAGCATCAGGTTAATGGTGGCACCTACGCTGACCACATCCAGGAAAATATGTGCGCCGCGCAGTTCATCTGCCACAATGCGGATGATACCATCGCGGATATCTGTCGCTTTTGTACCCTTTGCCCCCATCTTCTGAAATCCCTTCAAATGAAGGTCGATCGGGCGGTTACCGAAGTTGCATCCGCCGGGCATATACATCGTTGCCTTCTTAAATCGGGTCAGAAGTGCGCCCAGAAGATAGTAGGAAGCACGGATATTCTTGACCTTCGGATGGGTCGCTTCAAATGTGTTGATATTGGTCGGATCGATCTCATAGACACCGTCACCGCAGTTTTTGATCTTTGCGCCCAGTGTCTCGCAGATCTCCAGCATAGCATGCACGTCCACGATATCCGGCACATTCTCGATCTTACAAGGTCCGTCCAGCATCATGGCCGCGGCCAGGATTCCCAGCACCGCGTTTTTGCTTCCGCTGATATTCACATCTCCGTGAAGCCGCTTGGCTCCGACGATTCGATAACTTGACATAAACTAGCTCCCCTTTATTTGTTGATTGCCCCACATATCAACTGTCTGTATTCTTGTCTTTGGCCGGCTCCGTCACCTGACGAAGAAGGCTTCTGGAAGGAACGACCGGTTCAACGGGTTCCTGTTTGGGCACTTCCACCTGCCCTTTCTTTTCTGCCATAGTCCTGGCACGAGACTGCCGTCTCTTCTCCGCATTCTGCGAACCGATCGCCTCTTTACTGAGGATCGGCTTTCTCAGGTGCGGCGGATCCGGCACCAGCATCCTGGCTCCACGCTTTTGCAGGGAGACCCACTCCTCTGCTTCCGTTTTCTCTTCTTTCGGCTGTACTTCCTGTACATACGCCAAAGGCACTTCATCCAGTACTTCCGGCACAGCAGATGCAGCCGGCGGGATCTCCTCCTGTACCATCGGTTCGGAGACCGGTGCAGGATTCACAAAAGAAATCTGCGCACTGGCCGGTATCGCTTCCGGCACAGCTGAAGCATCAGGCACGACTGTGTTTTCCTGTGTCATTTCCGGCTGGACCGGAGATGCCGTATTTTCAGGCAATACCTCCTCTATCGGAACTGCCTCTTGTCCCGTATACTGATTCTCTGGCAATGCTTCCTGCATCTCCGGAGAAGGAGTCTTAACTGGTTGAACCTCATCTATAATATCACATTCATCAATAAATACGAGATGTGAGTATAGAAGCTGTTCCTTTTCCGGGTCGCGAAGTTCCTTGAAATCAAATCCAAGGTCATAGTCGTCATTATTGACTTTATCCATATACTGCTTGGCTTTCCGGTAAAGGACTTCTTCTCTTTCCGCGCCGTCGCGTATCCCTTCCAGTGTTTCCCGGAATACGGAAACCGCCGTCGGTACCGTGATATAGAAATCACTTCCTACCTCGGCACGCTGGCTTGCCGACTCTTCATCATCAGCGCAGCGGGTAACAAGGTCGACACTGCCTTCCTGTACTTCCGCCATCATCTTTACGATCGCCAGACCTAAGCCTGAACCGCCTGCAGCTCTGGAACCGCTTTCATCCACGCGGAAGAAGGCATTAAAGACCTTCTCCACATCGGGCCGGGGAATTCCTTTCCCCTGATCCTGCACCTTGATCGTAACCGTATTTTCATGGCCCTGGATAAATACCCAGACTCCCGTATTTCTGGCGGAATACTTCAGAGCATTATTAATGAGGTTTCCGACCATCTGCTCCATCATGCTTTTACTTCCGAAAACCACCGGCATATTTCTTGTCAGGCTCTGATAGTAAAGGCGGATACCTTTCTTTCTGGCTTCCTCCTGATATTTCCGGCAGATCTCCTCCACTGCTTTATCTATACGGTAGACCCGCATATCGATCTTGTCCTTGTTGTTTTCGATCTGCGACAGGAAGGTCAGATTGGCGATAATGGCCGTAATTCGCTGGCTCTCCTCATTGATCTTCAAAACATCGTTAAAGATCTGATCCGCGCTCTTCTCACGAAGGCCCCAGTCGATCAGTGATTCTGAATAGCCGTTAATAGTCGCCAGCGGAGTTTTCAGCTCATGGGAAACGGTAGAAACAAAAAGACGTCTCTGCTGTTCCTGTCTTGCCACCTTCGTCACATCTTCCAGGACAACTACCCAGCCACGGAGCGTTGACTGCGGGAAAAAGGGCTTCGAGAACTGGAACTGGATGATCCGGTTATGGATCTCCACTCTCGTACTTACTGATTCGATCTTCTCGTTTTCAGCCGCCTCTTCATCTAATTCCTGGGGACGCTGTTCCGGGAGCATATCTTCATAAAGCCGAAGCTGCATTAATATCTCTTTATCCGGAATGAACGTGTCGACAAAATCGGCAAAGGATTGGGGAAGTTCTTCCACCCTGAGTTTTTTCAGACTGGTTTTGTTATTAAAAAGAAGCATACCACTTTCGGTAAATGCCACGACACCCATCTGAACAATATTCAGAACGGAGTTGGCAACACCGTTAGCGGCATTGATAAACTTCATCTGTCTCTTCTTTTTGTAAAAAGAAAGACGGAAAACATTATATACGATCAGCCCGGCGATGATCGCGCCGAGTCCAAGTCCTATAAAAAGCATGGGAACGGGTTCAAGCACCCGGTCCCATATGGCCAGTTCTACTCCTGAAAATACAAACTCTTTCATCGATTACTGGGCTTTGTCGAAATAATAGCCGACGCCTCTCTTTGTCAGAATATAACGATAGTTGTTCTGATCCGGCTCGAGTTTCTCACGTGTACGACGCACAGTAACATCAACAGTACGCACATCACCGAAATACTCATATCCCCAGACGTGCTGCAGAAGCGCCTCACGGGAGAATACCTGTCCTGCATTTTCCGCCAGGAAAAGCACCAGCTGGAATTCACGGTAAGTCAGAGCCACATCCACACCGGCACGACGGATCTGATAAGCACTCTTATCGATCTCCAGTTCACCGATCTTAATGATATTCTCTTGTCCTGCGGATTCCTTCTCCACATACGTATTTCTACGAAGCTGCGCCTTCACACGGGCAAGAACTTCACGCGGACTAAATGGCTTTGTAATATAGTCATCTGCGCCGATCTCCAGGCCCAGGATCTTATCGATCTCTTCGCCTTTTGCCGTAACCATGATGATCGGAGCGGCTGTCTTCGGGCGCAGACGCTTGCAGACTTCAAAACCATCCATCTTGGGAAGCATCCAGTCCAGAAGGATCAGATCCGGCTTCTGCCGTTCTGCCTGATCCAGTGCCGCCATACCATCAAAAGCGGTAATGACTTCATAACCTTCTCTTTCCAGATTTGCCGTCAATAATTCAACCAATGGCTGTTCATCATCTACGACCAGAATCTTTGCACACATAGCTAATCTCCATTTCGATATTCCACAATATATAGTGTGTAAAACACCCTCTACATACAACAGTTATATCAATTATACCATTCTTCTTCTGATTTCAACCCTAATATTACAATTTTGTTTCATTTTTCTATGGAAAGGAAAAAAACGGTTGTGATCCTCTAAAAAAGGCAAAAAAGAAGCTCACTACGTTTCCGTAATGAGCTCCATATAATCCGGCAGCGATCTATTTTTCCAGGCCGTCTCCAGCCAAGTATCTTGGACACGAACGAGCTTAACTTCTGTGTTCGGGATGGGAACAGGTGTGGCC
>CADCLV010000067.1 GCA_902802325.1 Oscillospiraceae bacterium
GATCCTTCCGGGTGCGGAGCATACGCCGGCGAGAGATCCGCAGGTGTTTAAAAATACGGTCTTAGGCGGATATACGCTCATTCTTACAAGAGAAGAACGGGTGGAGTTTTATGGATCCCATGATCTTCTTCACTGGGAAAAAAGCGGGGAGTTTTTCCTTCCGGAATATGCACTTTCCGGCATGATCGAGTGCCCTTGTATGTTCCGGGCGAAGGTGGAGGAGACGGTTCTTTCGGTTGCGACAGAAGAGGCAGATGGGGGCGACGCGGAAAGCGACGTGTACGTTCTGATCCTCAGCATGGACGTGCCGGAAAGTGAGTTTTCGAAGTTCCCGGAAGATGCGGTGCCGCATGCCCGGGTAATGCAGTATTTCGTGGGGGCTTTTGACGGGAATAAGTTCATCGTGGAAGAGGATCAGAAGGAAGTGAAACTTGTGGATCATGGGCCGGATTTTTATGCCGGGACTATCTTTTCTAATGTGTCTGACACGATCCTTCTTTCCTGGCTGGGAGATAAAGACGGCTGGCGGCTGCGGCAAGTGCTTTTCCCGGAGCCGGAGGAGGGATCTTCGAAATATGACTTCCGAAAAAACGGAGATGAACAGGTCCTTATAGACGGATGTGTCCGGGAAGTGATACGCAAGGACGGACTTTGGACTGGTACATCGATCTTCGATCCGAACCGGGAACACTCGGATCAGGAATATCCGGACCGGAAATAGAGAAGAAATGAGAGGTTCTTTTCTGCAACGATGCGGAAAGGAACTTCGTCTTTTTTGTGGGAAAGGGAAAAGTGTGCGAAAACGAAAGTGCATTTTCCGAAGAAAAAACGAGGAGATCTGGAAAATGAAACGAGACGATACGAAAAAAGTCGCGGCGTGGATCCTGGCACTGATGATGACCGGAATCCTCGGCGGCTGCAAAAGGGCGGAAGAAACGAAACAACTGAAGAAATCGACGAAGAACTCGACAGAGATCGAGAATACGGATCCGTCTGACGAGAAAGGATCCGGAAATTCTTCGGATGGCACGACGGGCAAAGATCCGAAAGACGATACGGACATAGGAAAGCTCGATCCTGACCGGATCGTGTTTACGTATGCGCGGACGAATTCTGCCTGGGTGCCGACAAATAATGTCTTTGTCGTAATGGGGGATGGACGGATATATGCCTGGTCGAATCTTCCCACGACCTGGTCAGTAAAAAACGGACTGGATAATGATGGAATGATACTGGAAATCACCGACAAGATCAGGAAACTTCCTGTTATGGCGCAGATGGATATGAATTATCTTCAAGAGCTTTATATCGCGGCATCGAAAGTAGATCCCAATGCTTCGGTGGAGAAGAAGCATATGAAGAGTGATTTCGGGCAGCAAATATTGACGTATTGGGATGAAGAACAAAAGCCTTTCATAGTCCTCAACCGGGGGGATACCGACTTCATTATCGATGATCCCAATATTGCGACGATCGAGGATCTTTGGGAGAACTTTACAAATCATGTTGAGGAGAAGGTCCAATTTGACACATTCGGTTTTTATACGAAGAAAACGACGCCCATGACCACCTGGAATTGCGGATATGTGGAGCTTCCGGATGAGGAGACGTATTGTGTTTTTCCTAACTACGAGACGTTTCTCAAGAAAGCGGAGGAATGGCATCTTGATGTGCCGGATATGGGGATCGGGGACGATCCGACGATGCTTGAATGGCCGGTATTTGTTAAGTTCGATATCTTTTCCACGATGGGGCACACAAGAGACTATGATGCCATAGTCAGGGAAGATGAGAAGGTATTTCTTTTGATGGCGGATTCCTGCAAGGACCCGGACCCGGATCAGATGGTCGGAGAGGCGATGGACGGCTATGTGACGGTAGTGCTTTTCCCGATGGGACCGGATCAGGATCTTTCGGGTCTGGTGACGGAAGGGGGCGTGCCCTGGAAACTGATCACGGCGGATCCCTCCTGAGTCTTTTTACAATGTGCCGGTAAGCTCGGCGCTAAAACACAATAAAGAAAAAACTGCCTTGCGATCTGCGAGGCAGTTTTCATGTTTTCTTCTTTTTTACGATGGTGCCTTTTCTTTTCGGAAAAGGCACTTTCCGGATAACCGGGAATCAGAACTGGTAAGAAGTCGGGGTAGCCAGACCCAGTGTCTTTTCCAGATCCTGAGGATCGTAGGAAGCTTCCTGAGCTGTCTTCCAGGAAATGAAGCCATCCTTGTAAAGACGGAGCAGGTCGTCGTTGAGAGTGTGCATGCCCAGGGAACGGCCGGACTGGATCGCACCCGGGATCATCATGACCTTATCCTCAAGGATGAGGTTCTTGATCGCGTTGGTTCCGATCATGACCTCAGTGGTCAGGATACGGCCGGTACCGTCTGTCAGCGGCAGGAGCTGCTGGGAGATAACACCACGGATGTTTGTGGCGAACTGCTGGCGGATGATCTCCTGCTTATCTGCCGGAGAACCATCGATTACACGGTTGATGGTCTGAGCCGCACTGGATGTATGCAGTGTGGAAAGAACGAGGTGACCGGTCTCGGCAGCAGTGATAGCGGCTGCGATCGTTTCGAAGTCACGCATCTCACCTACGAAGATGATATCCGGGTCCTCACGCAGGGAAGAGTGAAGAGCACTTGCGAAAGAATCGGTATCACGATGCAGCTCACGCTGATGGATCATAGCACGGTTGTGCGGGTAGATATACTCGATCGGATCCTCGATGGTGATAACGTGCTTGGCTTCGTTCTTGTTGATATAGTCAACGATCGTCGCCATAGTAGTGGACTTACCGGAACCTGTAGGACCGGTTACCAGAAGAATACCGTTTTTCGCAGAAGCCAGATCTCTTACGCAATCCGGAATGCCGAGGTCTTCGAAATCCGGGATCTGAGCCATAAGGAGGCGGATGCTGCAGGCAAGGTTGTTGCGCTGGTGATAAACATTGGCACGGATACGGATCTCGTTATCCAGCATGAGACCTAAGTCGATATCTTCGCCGGCCTCGACGCGCTTGATCTCATCATTCGAAAGAATGGTATAGATCATGGCAAGGGATTCTTCAGGGGTCGGGCAGGCATCGAGGATATGAAGAACGCCATATCTTCTAACTGCGAGATTGGTACCGACGGTAATATGTACGTCCGAACAATTCTGTTCGACCGCATAATCCATTAATTGCTCAAAAGTCATAACAACACCTCCAGAATTATATACTGTAGATTATACACTAAAACAAATTTCTTTGATACTGTTTTTTACGTCCCTCCACATTTGTTCGCGATTGAAATATCAAGGTTTCCGTGATGACATATGACCCTGGTCATAGAAAGAAAGTGACCTGTGTCACTATTGATCAAGCCTGGAATATAGTAAGTTGTGTACATACGGGAAATGTCATAGACAAAAATAAAGGAAGGTGCTTTTTCATGAGAAATAAAATGGCTTCTGTATTTCTTCTGCCGGTGATGGTTTTCTGCCTCGTTTTGACCTCTTGTGGTAAGTACAATTCCAGTTATATGGCCATGATGCTGGTTACCAGCAATACCTCACAGAAAGCCTCCATGAGTTTTTCTTCTTTTAAGGGCACGAAGGTCTTTAAGGTCAAGTGCAAAGAAGAGGGGGAGAAACTTGAATATTCCGGTCATCTGGATAAGGGAGAAATGAGTGTCTACTATGACGATGACGGGACAAAGAAACTGCTCTTCACCGTGAAAGATGGAGAGCAGGTCGAAGACGCTTCGGAAGAGCTTTCGAAAGGCACTGTATATATTATTGTGGAGACCGAAGGGAAATGCTCGGATGGAAAACTCGAATTCAGAGTTGAGCAAGTTGCTTCGGATCGATCCCCATCCCGTGAAGAGTAGAAAGGAAGCGTTCCCGGATCAGTTCATCCGGATGATCTCCCAGCTTACCCATATCTTCTGGGAATATCAGACCACCGGCTATCATAGGGTGTCCGCCGCCATCTCCCAAGCCGGCCAAAGCCAGATGCGCCAGATCTCCGGCTTTCATGTCGGGAAGCTCGGAACGGATCGAGAACTTTATGCCGCCGTTTCTTTCTGCATATACAATAGACAGCACCACACAATCCAGCGACAGAATAAAGTTGGAGACCATGGCGATCAGCCGGTCCGGACATTCAAAGGGGATATGCACGAAGCCGACTCCATCATCGGCATAAAGGTTCTGGATCGCCGCGCCATAGGCACGAAGATCATCGATAGTCAGTTCGTTACTGTCCAGACGAAGGATCAATGCCTGGTCCGCCAGTGGATTTAAAAGTGAAAAGGCTTGAATATCCGCTTCCGTTACTCCCTTGGTAAAGTTTTGCGTATCCACTTTGATCGCATATAAAAGCGCAGTGGCCACGTCTTTCGGAATAGCGATATCATTCTCGGTGAAATATTCAGTGATGATCGTTGCACAGGCACCGACGATACGGTGATCCACAAAACCGTACTGATATGTCGTGACCCAGGGGTGATGGTCGATGCAGGCGATCTCTTGGCCGGCAAGGTCAGTAAAATTGGCATTGTTTTTCTGTCCGTCTACATTGATGACATAGTCATCTTCCACGCCTTCATATTCATCTGCGGGAAATATCGTAATATGCAGTTCATCCGCCATAAGACGAAAGGTGAACTTATCGATCTTTCCGAAATAGACGATGTCGGACGGGATCTTTCTGGTCGACAGCAGATATTGAAGGCCAAATGCACTGGCAATGGCATCCGGGTCCGGAAAGTTATGTGTCTGAATCACCACATTATTGGATCCGAGACGAGATACTAATTCATCCAACCTGGTCATACTTTCATCCCCCTTAAGTGTGTTACAAAAATCCCCATGTACGTGTGAAGTATAGCATAGGAGAAGACATCATTGATGAACAGAAAGTAAATGTTTTGGAAGGGAGTCAAAAGTTGTTTTCTAAAAAGCCGTCTGGTATCATCAGATCATAGAAAATACGGAAAACGCAGGGGAAAGAAAGGCAGCAGTATGAGAAATATCACATTAGGTAAGACCGGCATCACTACACCGCAGAATGCATTTGGAGCACTTCCGATCCAGCGTGTCGATCTGGATACTGCTGTCCGCCTTTTGCGTGGCGCCAAAGACGGCGGCATGACTTTTTTTGATACTGCCCGTGCGTATTCCGACAGTGAAGAAAAAGTGGGCGCCGCTTTTTCCGGCATGCGCGATCAGGTCTATATTGCCAGTAAGACCCAGGCCAAAACACCGGAAAAGTTCTGGGAAGATCTTCATACGACACTGACAAATCTCCGTACAGATTACTTGGATATTTATCAGCTCCACTGTGCCCCGCAATGCTATGCGCCGGGCGACGGAACCGGTATGTACGAAGCCATGGTGGAAGCCAAAAAGCAGGGGAAGATCCGGCACATCGGCATCACTGCCCATCTGATCGGCGTGGCAGAAGAAATCGTAAAGTCCGGTCTTTATGAGACATTGCAGTTTCCTTTTTCTTATCTTGCTTCCGAAAGAGAGATCGAACTTGTGAAGTCCTGTGAAAAAGCAGGCATGGGCTTTATTGCCATGAAGGGATTAGCCGGCGGCCTTTTAACCAACAGCCGCGCATGCATGGCATTTATGAGCCAGTATAATGCGCTTCCGATCTGGGGAATTCAAAGAGAAGAAGAACTGGCCCAGTGGCTTTCCTTTTTCAATGAAGAGGTGACGATGACAGAGGAGATCCGTGTCTTTATCGAAGAAGACAGGAAAGATCTTCTGGGTGATTTCTGCCGTGGATGCGGATACTGCATGCCCTGTACCGCCGGAATCCAGATCTCCCAGTGCGCCAGAATGTCGCAGCTGATCCGGAGAGCCCCGTCTGAAAACTTCAAGGGCGAATTCTGGCAGGGAGAAATGGCCAAGATCGAAAACTGTGTGGATTGCGGACTTTGCAAATCGAAATGCCCCTATGGCCTGGACACACCGAACCTTCTTAGAAAGAATCTGGCGGACTATAAAGAGATCATTGCAGGAAACGTGAAAGTATAATCAGGCGTTCTCGAAATTCACTGTGGCGACGCCATCGCCCAGTTCAACGCGGAGACGTTTTCCTTCTACGGAGACAGATCCCCAGGTTTTGCCATTTTCATCGACAATATCGAATGTGCCATCGGAATTCGGAACCAGAGAACCGCCATGTTCTTTTCCGTTCAGCTGAAGAACACAGCTTGTGCCATCTTTACAGGAAAAAGTCGGAACGGGAAGTGCCTGCGATTCGTCAAGTTTATTCAGAGTTTCCCATTCCTGTCGGGACTGGGACCAGTTATCCTTGATAATGTAGGAAAATTCCCAGCTACCAGTCAGGACGGAGATGTCCTGACTTTCGGTAGCAGAGTAGGGACGGGAAATACCGGCCACTTCATTCTGTGCTTTAGTCTTCTTGCTGCACGCGGCGCTTGCCATTGCCACGGAAAGAACAAGAAGTATACTCAAAACACAGCGGTATCGTTTCATGGCGTACTGTCTCCTAAGTCACCTATTTCATCGGGGGCGCTGTTGATCACTCAACAGCAATAATAAGTATAGCCATAACATCGTCGGACGTTCTTATATAAATCAACGGTTTTTTTCAAAAAACGGACCTGAAAAATTACAGCTTTCCATTTCGGTAATCCCGGTATTTTTTCGGCGTCATGCCGGTATTCTTTTTAAATACCGTGGAAAAAGCACTCTGGGACGAGTATCCAAGGGACATCGAGATGTCTAAAATGGAATACTCGGAATGTCCCAGCATATTCTGGGCGGTCTTGATTTTGGCTTCCGTGATGAAATCGCCGACCTTCTTTCCTGTCTCACTGGTAAACAGACGGGAAAAATATTCAGGATTCAGTCCTTCCAGATCGGCAAGCTCCGTAACTGTCAGAGGCTTATTGAGGTTGTTGTAGATATAATCGACCGTTCTGCGGATGTGGAAACTGGCGATATCGGTTTTCCTAAGCTCATGCATTCTGGTGGCATAGTCGATCTGCATCTCCGCGATCAGATCCATGACCTCATCGATTTTCGTCGCTTCATCGGCTTTGTTGATATAAATATCACTCAGAGTATATGCAGTATTCATATCCATGCCGCCATCGATACATATACGGCTGATCACGGCAGCAGAGGCCACCAGGTGATAAATGCTGTTTCGGAGCGGATCTGTGGATAAAGTGCCACGGCCGTCCTTACCATTCAGATAATGCGGGCGAACCTTCTTAAAACGCTCTCTGACACCGTCGACATCGCCATTTCTGATCTTGTTATACTGGCGGAATTCGGCGAAATAATCCGCGCGGACAAATTCTTCTTCCCTTTGTAGATAGAGCCTGTAGTCCAGGATCTTATTTGTGTCCATATCTACCCCTCTTGATGCAACTATTCTGTGAGACAACTTATGACAAACCCCATATCCGTTACCAGTATACCAGTAATGTCGGGATTTTGTCATCTGATAAAAGAATATACTTACTATAAAATCTTTGATATACTAGACTCGGTTTTTATAAATCGCGATGCATAGGAGAGGTATATATGGGTATTGAACAAAAAACTAAGTACGAAGAACTCGAGGTGGACGTGGTTGTTTTTGACGGGACAGATGTGATCTGCGCTTCCCCGAACAATGAGACTCCGAGGGAAGATGCATAACCCGATGATTTCAAAAGCGGGTAATGAATTTCAAAAACAGGATAGGAGAGGAAGTCATGAAGAATAAAAAGATGTTATCTTTACTTCTCAGCGCCATCATGCTGGTAGGATCGATGCCTGCTTATGTTCTGGCACAGGGAAATGATGGAGAAGAAGACAATCCGGAAATGGCAGATCAGGATACAGATGAACCGGATGAAGATGGTGACGGTGAAGATCCTGACGAGGAGGGTTTTGACGACGATCCGATGGGTGATGATTCCGGTGAACCAAAATGTATCGGCGAACTGGAAGAAAACAAAGTTTTCCCTGTTGGTCAGATGGAAGCTTATGAAGTATTATTGATTCAGTTTACCCCTACCAGCACAGGAAGATATGGATTCTTGTGTGCAGATGGCTGCGATCTGAGCTGTACCTTCTTAGATGACTATGAGCCGGTTTATCCGATCGAGGAAAAATGTGAGTATCGCTACGATATCCAGTATTTGAATCTTGAGGCGAATACGGTTTACGAAATTGAGATTGCGGCGAATGACGATGCTACTTTAGACGACAAGGATGTATATTGCTACATCTGCCCGATGTCCGAGACACTTCCTTATGGAGAGAGCACACTTTTCGTACAGGGCTCTGACAATTACACGAGACATACATTCATTCCTGAAACAAGCGGCCGGTACATCCTCGAGTTTACCGGATATTACACCATCGATGCCCAGATTGTACAGGATCAGAGACCGGAAGGCGGGTATCACTCTTCGAATGGAAAGATCATCGCAGAGATGGAAGCCGGTGTTCCGTATGATATTACAGTTTACAGTAGGCTCAATCTTTTGGCTAATGTGGTTCATGTGAATATTTCCATGGATGTTCCGAAGTTGAACATGGGTACGAATACTGTGGAATTGGGGCCTTATTATGAAACGACTTTCTGCACATTTGTACCGAAAACCAGCGGGGTATATGTGATTTATTCGGAAGGCAACGA
>CADCLV010000068.1 GCA_902802325.1 Oscillospiraceae bacterium
GTACAAACCTTGCAAGTCGCTTTAAGGTTCGTCGGCAACTACGCCCCTCAGGACTTTCACCCGAGGTTCGGGACATGCCCGTCATACTAGAAAAAGACCGTTTCCCCGAAGGGAAACGGTCTTGAAATCTCTTTTTTCCGCCCGAAAGGGCTCATGCACTAAACGAGATCAGGAAACCTTGGTGATGGTAGCCAGCATGTCGTTGTACTTAGCCATGAGTTCATTCAGTGTAGCATCATCTGTGTCCTTGTTTACCAGGAACATGAATACATAGCAGTAACCTGTGCTCTTATCGATGTAAATACGTGTCGGCAGTGTGGAAGCCTTACCGTTTACTTCGCAATCATAAACCATATCAGCATACGGCAGATCAGAATCCAGGTGCTTGTCGCAGGAAACAACAGAACCATTCTTAAATGTAGAATCAGTTGTGATCTGCTCATTGAACTGATCAACGAACTCTTCAACATTCATCAGGTTAGCCTGAGCAGCAGAAAGAGCCTGCATACCGTAAACCATCAGGAATCTGGAAGAATCGCCCTGATCTACGAAGAAGTACTGGTAAGAACCCTGCTCTACGAATGTCCAGTCAGTAGTAACTGCATACTCCAGATCATTTATCTTGTGGCTCTCCATTCCGTCCGGAACGACCATAGAACCTGTTGCAGCCGGTGTGGTATCAGCAGCGCTGGTGTCAGCAGCCGGTGTGGTAGCAGCAGCGCTGGTGTCAGCAGCTGTTGTTGTGGTCTCTTCTTCAGTAGTAGTTGTCTCTTCCTCAGTTGTTGTCTCTTCCTTAGTCTTCTTGGTCTCGTCTTCCTCGGTCTCTTCGGTCTCGTCGTCCTCAGTCTCCTCGGTCTCCTTATCATCCTTGTCCTTCTTGCTCTTCTTCTTTGTCTCTTCAGACTTGGAGCAACCAGCGAAGAGCATGCTGGATACGAGCATCATAGCAACTGCACTTAATAATTTCGATTTTTTCATTTTTCTTCTCCTTTGTAATGTAAAAATTTCTTTTTCCTTTTTTACCCAATTACAACGGGGTTATTTTATCACATATTGTCAAGCAAGGAATGATTTTGCCCCGTTTTTTAACCATTTCTTTAGAATTCTTAGCACTCTATGCAAAAATCGGGCAGGACTGACAAGTTTTTTTGAGCAGTTGAACCAAACGGGAAAACGTCCATTTTACCGTCACTTATTTCCGGTCAGATAATAGACGGCCAGCTGGGTCCGGTGGGCCAGGCCTTCTTTCAAAAGGATCTGGCTGATGTAGTTTTTTACCGTACCTTCCGAGATGAAAAGCTTCTCGGCGATCTCTTTATTCGAAAGGCCCGAGGCCACCGCTTCGATGATCTCGATCTCCCTTGCCGTATATTTATCTTTATCAAAGTTGCTGTTGGGACGGATGCCGGCATCGACGAATTTATCGAAGATCTGCTCGTCCATGACCCGAGCTCCCTGATGGATCGAGCGGATCATCTGCTTTAAGTCTTCCGGTTTGTGGTTCTTAATGAAATACCCCTTGGCGCCATTCTTAATAGCCTGTTCTACCAGATCATCGTCATCGAAAGTAGTCAATATCATGACCTTGCCGAGATTCTCCTCCACGAAGATCCGGGTTGCTTCGATTCCGTCCATCACCGGCATCTGGATATCCATAAGGACCACATCGCAACGGGATCTCCTGGCAATTTCCACTGCTTCTTTTCCGTTGGCGGCAAGTCCGACAACGGAAAAATCCGCATCGATGTCCAGAATGATCTTCATTCCATCTCTGACAAAATCACTGTCATCCGCAATAATCACTCGTATGGGTTCCATTCCTTTTCTCCTATTCTTCCGCCGATGGTTCCTGCTTTTGTTTTCTTTCCAGCGGCAGGATCATATTAATGGTAAATCCGTTTACCGGGTCGATATCAATATAGCCGTTCACTTTCCGGACACGGTCTTTCATTCCGGAGATCCCCATGCTCTCCTCGAAATGCTCTGCACCTCTTCCGTTATCCCGGATCGTGGCCCGGACCACCTCACCCAGAACGAGGATAGAAATGGTGATCGTATCGCATCCGGAATATTTCAGTGCATTTGTCACCGCTTCAAAAGTATTATCCAGTATCACTTCCCATACAGATTCCGGAATCGCCTTTTCATCTCCGTCCACCGTAAGTTCCATGTTGATCTGATACTTCTCTTCGCATTCGCTGCATAATGTCTGAAGCGATGTCAGGGCCATACGCTTCTTGTCAGGCCGTTCGTTCCGGATAATGACACGGATCTCGTCCATGCTGCCACGGAGATTATCGATCACATCCTGAAGGATCTTCTGGCTTTTTTCTTTGTCCTGATCCATCAGGACTTTGGCTGCCTCCAGCTGGAAAAGTGATCCGTTGATACTGTGACCCAGTTTATCGTGAAGCGCCTGGGAGATACGGTTCTTCTCACCTAAGAGTTCATTTTCATGACGAAGACGGGACTGGTTCATCTCATCTTTATGCATCAGATTCGTATGCTCGATATCCGACTTTAATTTCGATTCCTCACGTATATTCTCCTGCGCCTGTTCCTTATACCAGCTGACGATCTTATGGTGCTGGTAGTAAAGAAGAAGGAGGAACGTAAAAACCACCAAACAAAGCTTTGTATCAAGTTTCATACGAACGGCCACCGGAACCAGAAGATAAATCAGCGGGAAGAATAAGACATTCAGCCTCACCATCGCATCCAAAAGGGAGATCCCGCAAAAGTAGATCCCCGTAACCGGGACCAGGAACATCGACAGAATGGAAACAGATCCTTCCAGAACCAGCCAGATCCAGCTTCGGCTCGTTTTTGTATCCAGTTCAAAGAAAACGGAAAAAAGCATAAACAGTGAACTTAGAAAAAAGGTCTGGCCTGCTTTCATCATGTCGCTTCGGAACCATAAAAGACCAATGAAGATCAGGGCCAAAAGGCCCACGGTCTTCACGATCACAAAATAGTTTTTCCGAAACGCACTCTCCAACTATGCCGCCCCTTCTATTCTTGTTCTCCCAGTTTCACGGCCACTACACTGACTACAAATATTATAACCAAATACGCTGCCGTTGTACCCAGAAGAAGCGAATATCCGGAAGAATTTCCATGAAGGATACGGGTCGTGGAAAACAGTGCCCATCTCTGCGGCATCAGAAGAGAAGCTTTCTTAAACAGATCACTGGCATGGGACAGATCGAAATAGGTGCCTGAGATCAGGTCGGAAATGCTCCACATGGTAAAGGCCATGATGGTGCCGCTGGAAATGGAATTGCAGATCAATCCCACGCACAGGGAAAGAAGCGAGAATACCAGACCCTGGCAGAAGCAGCAAAGGAAGAAAAAGAATCCGCCGATACCTAAGTCCACCCGAACCAGAAGAAGGTATGTAATCACCATTACCAGAGACTGCACTAATGTGATCCCTACCACCAGAAGGAATTTTGAAAAAAGGTAACTGATGCGGTTGGCACGGGTCATCATGATACGGTCGAACACTTTGTCTTTCTTCTCGGAAAGGATCGTTCCCAGGATCATAATGCCGGAAAACACAAAAGCCAGAGTCGAGAAGGCCAGACAATAGGCAAAGTTTCTGGTGGCGTAATAATCGACCTCATCTCCGGAGAAAGCCACAAAGGAAATCTTTGGAGCAGGAATGGATGCCGACGGATTGGAAAGAAGCTGGCCGAGGCAATCTGAAAGAAGAGAAAATCTCTCATCATCCGTAACACGGTACAGTTCAGTCTCTTCCGCATTCTGCGCAAGTATAATTACTGCCCCGACACGATCGCTCTTGGCGGATTCCTTCATGCTTTTTTCGATCTCTTCCCGGGTGCAGGAGGACGCATCCGCATGGAAGATCTGGAACATTCCCGAGTTATGGAGACCCTGAAGGATCCTTCGGGTGGAATCATCATTTACGGTGTCATAGACCTTGACCGGGAAACGGTTAAAGTCGATCGTATAGGCCATCTGCTCATCAAGAGAACTCAGTTCATAGATACTGCTCTCATCCAGTTCCAGTGGTTTGGTAAACCAGACATTGATCAGGAAGGTCGAGACCATGGGGATCAAAATTCCCAGAACAAGAAACGCTTTGCTCCGGAAAATCAGTTTCGCGGATGTTTTTGCCATACGGACTGCATTTAAAAACATGATCTTACACCTCCTTTTTCTTAGCTGTAATAAAGATGCCCAGCGGAATAAATACCAGGATCATCAATATCAGGATACCTACACATGGCAGAAGATAATCGCTCTCCCCGTTTACGGATAGTTCGATCAGGGAACGGTTCAGGTAATATGTCGGAGAGAGGCGTTTGAGGAATTCCGGCTGGGACGAATACATATACGTTTCAAACGTTCCGCCAAAAAATCCGGCAAACCACAGGATTCCAAACATAAGGGCAATGGAAACGGCAGAGTTTTCAAACAAGGCAAAGAATACGATTCCAAATGCCGCATACGCGATTACCGCAAGAAGCAGTACCCCTATGACGACAGGTGGATTTCCCAGGTGCACATCAAACAGCGTCACAACCAGGACCGGTACGATTCCGACCTGGATGATCCAGGACGTGATCACGCAGGAAAAAAGTTTTCCGAAATACCGGGCGGCAGCACCGGTCGAACTGGTGCGGAAGCGGATCCCGATGTTATTTTTTCTCTCCGTACGATAGATCAAAGTCAGGAAAATGGAGCAGATCGTCATGAAGTAGATGATCTCTGCATGGCCGTAATAGTTCTCCGCATTCGACACTTTCACAGAAGGCAGCGTCCTTTCAGGGAAAGTCATTTTTCCGGTAGCTCCCTGCATATTCATGTCCATACTGTAGAGCACATATTGCACGATCCGCGTATCGATCTCATTATTCCGGTTTCCGGTCAGATGGTAATCCTCTTTCCGGAACTGAACAAAGACATCTGCTTCCTTTTCTTTAATGACCGCTTCCGGATCGGCATTCGAAAACTCCTTCACCGTAATGTTTTCTTTCTGCATCCCTTCGATCCAGAAACTTTCTGCAGGTGCATACTTACTGTCCTCCTGCATCTCGTAACCAACAGTAAATCCTTCCTGTCTTTCCGCATTATCCAAAAGCGTGTGAAAGGCATTGGCGACAGCGGCTACAACCAGGATCGTACCCAGCACCACCAGGATCGGCATGCTTTTATTCCGGAAGATCAGTTTGAGATTATTTTTCGTAATGATCCAGATTCTGTTCATTTTTTCTCTCATCCTTCCACATAGTCGCGAAGCTTCTTGCCGGTCAGTGTCAGGAATACCTGCTCCAGAGTGATCTCTTCATGAGGATCTTTTCTGACCATATTCTTCAGTTCTTCTTTCGTGCCGCAGGCAATGATCTTGCCGTTATCCATAATGGCAACCCGCGTGCAGATCGCCTCGACTTCTTCCATGTAATGGCTGGTATAAATGACCGTCGTACCGTTTTTGTTACTGGTCTTGATACGGTCCAGGATAAAGTTTCGGGACTGGGGATCGATACCTACGGTCGGTTCGTCGAAGATCAGAAGTTTCGGCTTATGTCCCAGGGCGCAGGCAATATTCAGACGTCTTTTCATACCGCCGGAAAATGTACTGGCGTAGGCATTCCGTTTATCTTCCAGTTCAACAAAGGCAAGAGACTCGTCGATGGCTTTCTTCAATTCTTTTCCGGTGATTCCGTATAAAGAGGTAAACAGTTCCACGTTTTCCCAGGCCTTGAGTTTTCCGTAGATCGCCAGGTCCTGAGGAATATATCCGATCATGGGCTTGATTTTATTGAGGTCCTTCTTTATATCCATACCGAAGAGCTCAATGCTGCCGGCAGTCGGTTTTAAAAGCGAACAGATCATGTTCATGGTAGTGGATTTACCGGCGCCGTTCGGTCCTAAAAGTCCAAAGATCTCCCCTTCTTTGATCTCCAGTGAAAGGCCGTCCACGACGGCTTTGCTGTCGTATTTTTTAATAAGTCCGTCCAGTTTCACGATTGTGTTTCTCATTTGATGCGCACCTCCGCGTCATTTCTTGATTCTGATTCTACGAAATAGGGATCGGCTATAGAACTGCCAAAAGTGAGGTTTTGAATATGACTTTCGTCATGTTCTGTGCTGTTTTTTGGAAGGAAAGGTGCATTTCCCGTAGAAAAATGCGACATTATCGACAATCTCGCCTTTAAGGTATAGAATATGGCGTGATATTTATATATGAAACGGGGTAATGACTTATGATCCAATCAAGGACACATAACTGCGGCGAGCTGCGACTTTCCCATGTGGGCGAGAAGGTCACACTGGTCGGCTGGATGGAAAATATGCGTGAGGTCGGAAGCAACCTGGGATTCGTGGTTCTTCGCGATTTCTACGGCACGACACAGATCGTTTTGGAGACCGAGGATAAGGTCAAGGAACTGAAGGCGATCAACAAGGAATCAACGATCCAGGTAACCGGTACGGTCAGAGAGCGTTCTTCCAAGAACCCGAATCTTCCCACCGGTGATATCGAAGTCGTTCCGGAAGAGGTAAAGATCCTGGGCCGCTGCCGCTACAATGAACTGCCCTTCGAGATCAACCATTCCCGCGAGGCGGACGAGAATGCCCGTCTGAAATACCGCTATCTGGATCTTCGCAATCCGGAAGTAAAGAAGAATATTATCCTGCGCTGCAACGTTGTCGCAGCCCTTCGTAAGGCCATGATGGATCACGATTTTCTCGAGATCACTACCCCGATCCTGACTGCCTCGTCTCCGGAAGGCGCCCGTGACTACCTGGTTCCGGCCAGAAAGCATCCGGGTAAGTTCTATGCCCTTCCACAGGCACCGCAGCAGTTCAAGCAGCTTCTGATGACCTCCGGTTTTGACCGGTATTTCCAGATCGCTCCCTGCTTCCGTGATGAGGATGCCAGAGGCGACAGATCTCCGGGAGAATTCTATCAGCTGGATATGGAAATGGCTTTTGCGACCCAGGAAGACGTTTTCGCGGTGATCGAAGATGTACTTCCGCCGGTATTTGCCCAGTACGGCACCTATAACCGTGCTTCCGGCGCACCTTTCGTCCGCATTCCGTATCTGGAGGCCATGGAAAAATACGGTACCGATAAGCCGGATCTCCGTATCGACTTGACAGTTCAGGATGCAACTGAAGTTCTGAAAGATTGCGGCTTCCCGCCGTTTGCCACCAAGACAGAAGACGGCGCCGATACTGATGTACGCATTAAGGCAGTCGTCATCTCCGACTTTAAGGAGTCCAGAAAGTTTATCGATAAGACCCTGGCTGACGTGGAAGTCCAGTCCGGAAACAAGGGCTGCTGGTTCAGAATGGATGAGAACGGCGAGATCGTCGGTGGTATTTCCAAGTTTGTTACCCCGATCAAAGATTGCGTCGTATCCGCACTGGGTATAAAGCCGGGTGATCTGGTAGTTCTTTCCTGCGGCAAGCTTTCCGCCGCCCAGAAGACCGCCGGTGTGATCGTAAAGACATTCGGCGCGGCTGTACCGGGTCACATGGATAAAGAGCAGTATGCTTTCTGCTGGATCGTAGACTTCCCGATGTATGAGATCGGCGAAGAGTCCGGCGAGTTGGAATTCTGCCACAATCCTTTCTCCATGCCTTCCGGTGGAATGGAAACACTTCTCAAGGTTGAGCGCGGCGAACTGGATCCGCTCTCCATCACTGCTGACCAGTATGACCTGGTCGTAAATGGTGTCGAGCTTTCTTCCGGTGCTGTCCGTAACCACGATCCGGAGATCATGATCAAAGCCTTCGAGATGGTCCGTCTCGGTGAAGAAGATGTAAAGGCCAAGTTCCCGGCAATGTACAATGCTTTCTGCTATGGTGCACCGCCGCATGCCGGTATCGCTCCGGGTGTGGACCGTATGGTTATGCTCCTGGCCGGTGAGGAATCCATCCGTGAGATCATTCCGTTCCCGATGAACAAGAATGCTCAGGACATCATGATGGATGCACCGGGCTATGTCACCGACAAGCAGCTCCAGGAACTTCACATCAAAACTGTTTCTGTAGAAGAGTAATCAAGAAGGGAACAGAAAAAGTTTCTTGCGCTGGTCCTCGGACTTCGTCCTGCGGAGGCGCGTCGAAATCTTTTTCTGTTCCCTTGTTTGTACTCTTTTAAAGGAAGAGATCTACTGTTCTTCCAATCCATTATTCGAAATAAAGAAACCATAAAATTTCAGTGTTTGAAAAAGCCTCTTGACTTAGAAAGCCAGGCTGTGTATTTTATTATTAAACGTGTTCAATAATAGGAGGCAGCCATGAATAAAGACGAGAAGCTTCTGAATACCAAAGTAAAACTGATGGAAGCGAC
>CADCLV010000069.1 GCA_902802325.1 Oscillospiraceae bacterium
CAATTCTATCACAGAACTGGTCGGACATACCCCGATCGTGGAATTTAAAAGACTGGAAGAAAAACTGGGCTTAAAGGGCCGCGTGGCCGGAAAACTTGAGTACTTTAATCCGGCCGGATCTCATAAAGACAGAATGGCGCTGGAGATCATTGAAGCTGCTGAAAAGCGCGGAGACATCAGCCCGGATAAGACAACTCTTGTTGAGTTTACTTCCGGTAACACAGGCGTGGCGATGGCTGCTTTTGCCGCTGCGAAGGGTTATAAGTTTAAGATCGGCCTTCAGAACGGTGTATCCGTAGAGAGACTGAAGCTTCTTCAGGCTTATCAGGCAGAGATCGCCGATGTTCCCCAGGAACTGATCGCAGGTGTTTTTGAAAAAGGTATCGCGGCTTTTGCGGATGTCATCGAATACATGGAAAAGGGTGTGGAGCATCCTTTCTCTACACGTCAGCTGGATAACCCGGATAACATCAACGCCCACTATAAGCACACAGGTCCGGAGATCTGGGAAGATACAGACGGAAAAGTCGATATCTTCGTTGGCGGTGTCGGTACCGGCGGATCTACACATGGTGTAAGTAAGTTCCTGAAGGAAAAGAATCCGAATGTAAAAGTAGTCATTACACAGCCGCAGCCGGAAGACGTGGTTAACTCGAAGGTAAAAGGTGCGGAAGACGGTGGTTTCCACGGTATCCATCAGGTACATAACGATGACGGTCTGACTCCGATGGCACCGACGAACTTCAACGGTGATCTGGCAGATGAATATAACTTCATTTCCTATGCCGAGACACTTCGAGCCATCCATCTTCTTGCAAAATACGAAGGTATCTTCGTAGGTGCTTCTGCCGGTGCTTCCCTGGCTGTTGCCATTAAACTTGCGCAGAAGGAAGAAAACAAAGGAAAACTGATCGTTCCGCTCCTGCCGGATAACGGCGAGCGATATCTTTCCGAGGACCTTCAGAATGTCCGTCCGGAACTGGAAGAAAATCTCGCATTCTAAGAGAGGATATAAAAACACATGGCTATTAATCTTTCAAATTCCAATGTCGCCACAAGAGAAAACCGTATCGGTTCCATTACCGGTTATGTCGGTACACTCAAGGATCTGGCGACACAGAGTGAATGCGGTACACTGAAAGGCTGCTCCCGCTGTTTCTCTCAGTCCAGTACCTGCCTTTCTTCCTGCGCGCTGGGTCAGCTTTGCGGCATACGTGATGTGGCATTGATCCATCACGGTCCGGCAGGGTGCTCGGTGGCCGGTGCCGGCGCTTACTATATGGCGAAAGTTATGTCGAAAAAGCGCGGCGTCACCAGTGATACCATCTATGTCGGTACGGACATGAATGAGAATGATACGATCTTCGGTTCCACCAATGCCCTGAGAAATATCATTCTGGAAGTAAATAAGCGTTATTCTCCGAAGGCGATCTTCGTCTCTTCCTCCTGCGCCACCGGTATCATCGGTGAAGATATCGACAGCATCGTGGATGAAGTCAGAGATGAAGTCGGCGTTCCGATCGTGGCTGTTCACTGCGAAGGCTTTAAGTCCCGTATCTGGGCAACCGGCTTCGATATTTCCGACCATGCGGTACTGCAGTCCATTGTTCAGCCGCCGAGAGAAGGCGTGAAGACCAATAAGATCAACTTCAAAAACTTCTTCGAGAGTGCCCGTCCCGAGATCATCGAGATGTTCAGAAACTTCGATCTGGATCCGGTATTCCTCTATTGCAACTCGACAGTAGAAGAGCTTTCCCACCTTTCGGAAAGCCTGGCGACTACCTGCATCTGTGGCACTCTTGGTAATTATCTGGGAAATGCACTGGAAGAGAAGTACGGTGTTCCTTATGTAAGATCCATTAACCAGTGCGGTATCGTCGGATTTGAAACATGGCTCCGCGAGATCGGTAAAGTCACCGGAAGATCTGAATCCATCGAAAAATATATCGAGGAGCAGCGTGCGATCTATATTCCGCAGATCGAGGAAGTAAAGAAGCAGCTGGAAGGTAAGACAGCCGTTCTCGGTATGGGTCCGGGCTACACATTCGAAGTGTCCCGAGTTCTCAATGAACTGGGTATCAAGGTAGTGTGGGCACTTGCCTGGCATTACGATAAGAAGTACGAAAACGGTGATGTACCGCCGTCTATGAAGTACCTTCTGGATAACGATATCGACTTTGAAGCCAGTGTTGCGGATCAGCAGAACTTTGAGGTCATGAACATCCTTCACAAGTACCAGCCGGATATGTATCTGTCCCGTCATCCGGGTTCCACCGTATGGGCGATCAAGAACGGTACACCGGCCATCTATGTGGCAGATGAGTACATGATCTTCGGCTATAAGCACACACTGGAATTTGCCAAGACCATTCTCGATGCGATCAATAACCGAAGCTTCGAAGAGAATCTGGCAAAGCGCACCAAGCTTCCTTATACAGACTGGTGGTACCAGCAGAATATAGATAAGTTTCTGGAGGAGACAAAGTAATGGCGAAACTTCTTGATAAGCAAAGATATAAATGCGCCCTGGGCGCAATGCAGACGGTGCAGGCCATCGATCGGGCACTTCCGATCCTTCACAGCGGCCCCGGCTGCGCACAGAAACTTTCCGAATCCACAGGAAGCTCCGGATACTTTTCTCCGAACATTTTCCCGTGCACCAGTATCAATGAAAAAGATGTTGTATTCGGTGGTGTCAAGAAACTGGATTCGACGATTGGAAATGCACTGAAGGTCATCGATGCGGATCTGTATGTGGTCCTGACCGGATGCATTCCGGAGATCGTCGGTGATGATTCCGGTGAGGTCGTTTCCCGCTACGAAGATGCGGAAAAGCCGGTGGTCTATGCCCCGACAGCCGGGTTTAAGGGAAACAACTATAAGGGTCACGAGCAGGTCATCGATGCCATTGTGGACCAGTATCTGAAAAAGACGGATAAGAAGCAGAAAGGTCTTGTTAACATCTGGGCGGATGTTCCTTACCAGGATCTGTTCTGGCTGGGAAATCTCCGTCAGCTGGAGAAACTGATCGCGGAACTGGGCCTTACACCGAATACCATTTTTGGTTATAAGCGCGGAATCGAGAACATCAACAAGATCCCGGAAGCAGAATTCAACCTTCTGGTCTCTCCCTGGGTAGGTTTAAGTAACGTCAAGAAGATGGAGAAGAAGTTTGGTACTCCTTACCTTCATTATCCGAATCTTCCGATCGGTGCGACAGAGACCAGTAAGTTCCTTAGAGAAGTCGGAAAGTTTGCCGGTGTTGCTGAAGAGAAGGTGGAGGCGGTCATTAAAGAACATGAGGATTACTACTATTACCTCATCAGCCGTTATGCCGACCTTTTCCTGGAGAACCGTGTTATCAATAAGCAGTTTACGGTTGTGGCAGATGCCCAGTATTCCCTGGCTGTTACCAAGTTCCTGGTAAACGATCTTGGCTTGATCCCGGCAAAACAGTTCGTCGTAGACGATACTCCGAAGAATCATCGTGACCGGATCACCGAAGAGTTCAAAAAACTCAACTTCGGTATCGAGGCGGAAGTTTCTTTTGAGACAGACGGATATAAGATCCACGAAGAGATCAAGACTCACGACTATCACGGTTATCCGCTGTTACTGGGCGGCTACTACGAAAAAGAAGTCACGGAGAACCTCAAGGGCAACTTCCTGAATATCTCCTGGCCGGTACAGGATAAGGTCGTCTTCGATAGTTTCTATGCCGGTTACGAAGGTGGCATACGATTGATCGAAGATATCTACACCATTGCGGTTTCAAGATTCAACTGAGAAATATTGCGTGGGATGTGCCGGGTGAAAAGATTTTTGCCCGGTATATTCTTAAAAACGAAGAGAAAGGAGAGTTTTTCCTATGGCATATTACATCGCATTCGGTTCTTCCAACGGATTGAATGTTGACCTGAAGTTCGGGGAGACCGATCACTTTTATATCTACAAAGTGGAAGGACAGAATGTGTCATTTTTAGAGATCCGTCACGTGCCTTCGTCTTCTTCGGAAAATGCACTTCCTTCTGATACTTCTGCTTCTTGCGCAGGTTCCGGAAACGGCTGCGGCGGAAGTGGAAATGGTTGTGGCGGAAACGGTCACGGCTGCGGTGGCGGCGAAGCCGTATTGGGAAAAGTCTCTCTGATCGAAGACTGCCGTGCGGTGGTCTGCAAGAAGATCGGTTTTCAGGCGCAGAAGCAGTTTGAAAAGAAAGCCATTTCCGTATTCGATGTGGAAGTCAGTGTAGAAGATGCACTGGATAAGATCTCTTCTTATTTCTATAAGATCGACAACCGTCAGTCTCTTCGCGCAAGTCAAAGATCGGCGGAAGAAGAGTAAAGACGAAAGGAGAAAAAAGCATATGGCGAAAGTGACCTATTCCGGAGTCAGAGAAAGTAAGCCCGGACGCCTTAACGATCTGGGATCCACCGGACAGGAAGTCAGCGAAAACTTTAAAAAAGGATGCCTCAAAAGAGCGGACAGAAGTTTCGCTCAGGGCCTTCAGTGCCAGCAGATCAACAGCCTGGCGGCATTGATGTCACTGGAAGATTCGGTATTTATTTCCCATTCGCCTCAAGGTTGCGTGGGATGCGCCATTATGGCCATCGATATGTACCGTGTCGGCCAGATCCATAGAGGAATCAGAAACGTAAAGAATCCGCGTCTGATCGTCACGAATCTGGACCAGAAAAGTGTGGTATTCGGTGGTGAAAAGAAACTTCGTGAGTCGGTCGCGAAAGCCGTGGACAGATATCATCCGAAGCTGACTTTCGTCTTTGCTTCCTGCGCATCCGGTATTATCGGTGACGATATCGATGCCATCTGCGGAGATCTTCAGAATGAATACCCGGAGACATTGATCATTCCGATCCACTGTGAAGGGTTTAAATCGAAGATCTGTGCATCCGGATTTGATGCTGCCTTTATCTCCATCAATAAGTATATTCTGAAGCATCAGAAGGTGGAAAAAGAAGCAGGTCTCATCAATCTTTTTGCTCCGACTACCGTAAGCTACGCAGACCAGAAAGAAATGGAGAGAATGCTCCAGCTTCTCGGCGCGAAGGTAAACTATATTCCGTTTTACAGTTCTTTGGAAAAGATAAAAAAGATTCCGGCTGCGGAAGCATCGACTTCCATCTGTAAAGTCTTTGCCGATGAGTTCATGAAGACTCTTTACGAGGATTACGATATTCCGTATTCCCATACCGTTATGCCCATCGGTATCCGTAACACAGATAAGTGGTATCGGGGAATCGCAAAGGTCATCGGGAAAGAAAAAGAAGTGGAAGAGATCATCCAAAAGGAACACGAACGTATCGAGCCACTGGTGAAAAAACTCCGTGACCGGCTTTCCGGAAAACGTGTATTCATCTGCGGCGGAACCGGACGTTCTTTTGCAGCAGCTGCCCTGATCGACGATTTCGGTATGAAGCTTGTGGGACTGGAAACGCCGACTTACGATGACGATGCCCAGGTGGATATCGAATATCTGAACGGCATCCATAAAGATTTCGTAGTGGATATTGCCAACATGCAGCCATTCGAGCAGGTAAATCTGGTGAAGAAGCTTCAGCCGGATGCTTTTATCGGTGTCCCGGATTGGGCGGCAAAACTTGGTATTCCTACCACTCATGTACTGGATGGAAAACGTCCGACCATGGGTTATGACGGTCTTCTGTTTCTCGGAAATAAGATCGCAGATCAATTGGAGAACCCGGGTTTTAATAAGAAACTGGCCGCGCATGTAAAGCTTCCGTATAAAGAATCCTGGTATTCGGAAGATGCATTTAAGTATATCACGAAGGGAGAGAACTGACATGTCTGAGATCATGGAAAATCCGAAAGGCGGATGTGTGCTGGCCGGTATTAATTCCGTGCTGGGAGCACTTGACCGGGTATGCCCGATCTACCACAGCGGTCCCGGCTGCTGCATGCAGACCACGGCTTCCGATCAGGGTCAGTCCGGACACAAGCATTCCTGCTTTGTGAACAGTGTTTCGATCCCTTCCAGTAACATGCTGGAAAAAGAAGTGGTTTTCGGAGGATTGAATAAACTTCGCACCACGATCCAGGGAGCGGTCGATATTATCGATGCAGATGCGTATTTTGTGCTGACCGGCTGCACTGCAGGTATTATCGGTGACGATATTGCCAGTGTGACAAATGAATTCTTTGAAAAAGGAATTCCGGTCTATCCCATTGAGACACCCGGCTTTACCGGTGACAGTAATCTGGGATATGAAACAGTGTGGAATACCTTCCTGGATAAGGTTATTGAAAAGGATGTTCCAAAGGACGAAAAGCTCGTCAATGTTTTCGGTATCATCCCCTATCACGATCCTTTCTGGAGCGGCACACTTGAAGAGATCGACCGTATTCTTTCCCGTCTGGGCCTTCGTGTCAACACATTCTTTACGAAGAAGCAGGGGATCGAAGATGTAAAGAAGAGTTCGGCGGCGGCACTGAATATCATTGTGAATCCGTGGATCTTTAAAGGCCCTGCGGCGAAATATGAAAGCAAATTCGGTGTACCGAGTCTTCGAATCCCGGGACTGTTTGTCGGTGCGACAGATACCACCAAGTTTATAAGAAAAGTTTCTGAGGCTCTCCATCTGGATAATGATCTGGTGGAGCAGGTCATCGCTTCGGAAGAAGAATATGTATACCATTACCTCGGCCAGTCTATCGGTGCCTTAAGCTGGAAGCGCTTTGCCGTAGTGGCAGATGCCAATGCCGCCATCGGATATACGAAATATCTGGCCAATGATTATAGCTTTACGCCGGTGCTGGTGATCGTGTCGGAACCTATCTTCCGTCCGGAGGATAAAGAAGCGATCATCAAGGAGATCTCGGATCTCGAATATGCGCGCCCGCCGAAAGTGCTTTTCCTGACGGATCAGTATGAGATCAACAAAGCGATCCGTGAAGAAGAGCAGGAGATCACTCTTCTTGTTGGATCCAGTAACGATCGTGAGATCGCGCTGGAAAAAGAGATCCAGTTCATTCTGGGTTCGTTCCCTATGAGCGAGAGACTGATCTTCAACCGTACTTATGCCGGTTATCGTGGTAGTCTGACGTTTACGGAAGACATCTACGACAACAACTGACGGAACGATCCATCCGTCTTTTTAATCTCACTTAGGGAAGGGGCTGCTTTTTCGGCAGTCTCTTCCGCTATTTCAAAAACGGAGTGATTCGAAATGGAAAACGTGTCCTACAAGATCCAGGATAATTGTGATGGGATCGACTTTGCGGAAGTCAGTGATCTTCTTCATTTTTACGGATTAAGTGATCTGGATAAAGACACACAAAAGAGAGTTTTTGAAAATAGTTATGTTACTATATTCATTAAGGACGAAGACAAGCTGATCGGTGTCGGAAGAGCTCTTTCCGACGGAATCTGTCAGGGTGCGATCTATAACATTGCGGTGCGGGATGAGTACCGCGGAAAAGGTATCGGAAAACTTATTGTGGACCAGATCCTTTCCCGGCTTTCCGGATGCAATGTGGTCCTTTACACCCACCCGAAACATCTCGGGCTTTACGAGCATTGGGGATTTCGGAGAATGCACACTTCCTACGCGAAATTCCCGCAGGAAGAACATTATGAGCAAGAAGGTTTTTTCGAAGACTGAAGAATTGGGCAGAAACATTCCTTGCCTGATTTGGACGGAAAATGATTCTTCTCCGTTAATGGGGAGAAGAGTGAATTGGTAAGTTATAAGATTGAAAAAATATATAGGAGGGCAAAATTATGCCGCATGTAGAAATCAAATGTTATCCGGGAAGAACAGAAGAAGTAAAGCAGAAGTGCGCAGATAAGATCGCTGCCGATGTGGCCGAACTTATGGGATGTGATATTTCTTCCGTTTCTGTTGCCATCAAGGAAGTAGAGAAAGAAGACTGGAAAGAGAAGGTCTATGAAGGACAGATCTTTGCTGATGAAAAAGCACTGTATGTAAAGCCGGGTTATACCTGCTGAATAGGCGTATGACACAGAATGAAAACCGGGCCGGGAGAAATTCCGTTCCGGAAACAAAATGGACGATCCGGACAGCGAATGAAGCAGATCTGGATGCCGTCACGGATCTGGAGGCAGAATGCTTTCCCGCGGCAGAAGCAGCCACGCGGGAAAGTTTTGCCCAGCGGATCCACTTCTTTGGAGACTGCTTTCTTCTTTTGTTCGAAGAAGGGCAGCTGATCTCTTTTGTAGATGGCATGATCACC
>CADCLV010000070.1:0-5991 GCA_902802325.1 Oscillospiraceae bacterium
CCAGAGTATGCCCGCCATCGATAAGGCGATCACAGATGACCACTATCAGTATTTCCTTCTGATCCTGGGTGACACGCCGATCGGATATATGGGCGTGGTGCCGGAAGAGGATGATGCACTGCTTTTAAGTAAACTCTATCTGATGAAGCCTTTCCGGGGCCAGGGGAAGAGCATCCCTTTGTTTGAAAAGGCTGAGTCCGTGGCAAAAGAACTGGGAAAGAAAAAACTCCGTCTATATGTCAATAAGCGAAACTATGTGCCGCTGCGGGTGTATTTGCGCCGGGGATTCCGTATAATAGAAGAAAAGAAGACCGATATCGGATCCGGGTTTATCTGCGATGATTTTATGATGGAAAAGGAACTCTGATCCTTTACTTCCCGCCGGAGGTGCATATGTTATTTTGGACCACGAAAGAAAAACGGCATGGCTTCCCGGAACGGGACAGATCCTTTTGGCATGTACGGTCCTGATTTCTTCTTTTGCGCTCTCTTCCTGCAGAAAAAAAGATACTTCTCCTGCCACGTCTTCCACAGAAGATACCCGCCAGACAGAAAGTGTTCCGCAGGTCGGAAATGTTCCGGGTGAATTTCAAAAAATCATCGAAGAAGACCGGTTCCGGCATGTAAGGGCGTATTCGGACAGGCTTTTTCTGATTGAATCTGACGAATCGGATGAAGGGCAGAGAAAACACACGATCACCATGATGGATCTTTATGGAGAGATTGTTTCTTCGTATTCCATCGAGCTGGATAACGCCTATGGTATTTCCGGTTTGGCTCCCACATCGGACGGCGGATTCATTTTCGCAGCCGGATATAATCCCAATTTTATTCCCGGAAGAGATCTGGCTGAAAAAGGGTTTCACTCCCGGGTAATCCGATGCAACGAAAAAGGACAGGTCGTGTTTGAGATCGTTCTGAATAAAGTGTCGATCGATTCATTGAGATATTGCATAGAAAAGGACGGATATTTCTATTTTTTCGGCGAATGCAAGAACGAGGAATATTCGGATGTGTCCATACGTGTAGTGGACGGGGAAGGGAACCCGGTGGCTTTAAAGACCATCGGCGGAAGCAGCCACGATCAGCTGCGGAATGTGGAAAAAACAGAAGACGGATTTGTTCTTATTGTGGATTCCATGTCTGAAGACAGAGATTTTTCCGGCTCAGGGGCGAATTTCCATGAGCTGTACTGGCAGATCACACTGGACGGGAATCTGAATATCACCGGAAAAGAGCAGCTTTCTGAACGTCCCCCGCTTCTGGTCCGTGTGGGGGAAAAAGACGGCAAGCCTCTTTACAGTAACGATCCGATGTTCGAAGGATTTGATGCCGGATGGATCAATTGCTATATCGATTACGGGGATACATATCTTCTGGTATCAAATCACAATACCGGCGAATATCCCTATACTCCGCCGCAGATCAGCTCGATCTGGTATTACACGGAGACGGTCTATTCCATGTATGATAAGTCCGGAACACTGATATTCCGCGCTTCTGTGGACTCCAGTCCGGATTATGATGGCATTAAAAACAACATGTGAAGTGTGTGAATGAGAGAGAAAAACGGCGAAAATCGATGAATTTTTGAAAATCATCGAGATTTTTGAAGAAAAAGTGTTGACAATCCTCTTCCTCGCATATATTATAGTGAAGCGCCCTGAAACAGGGGGATTTATGCGTGATACTTTTTAGGAGGAAGAAGTCCATTATGAAGACATTTGTTGCTACACCATCAAATATCGAGAGAAAATGGTACGTAGTTGATGCTTCCGGCAAGACACTTGGTCGTCTGGCTACTGAAGTGGCAACTGTTCTGCGCGGCAAGAATAAGCCGACATACACACCTTTCATCGATACAGGAGACTATGTAATCGTTATCAATGCAAGCAAGCTCGTTCTTACGGGTAACAAGCTGGATAAGAAGATGTATCGTTATCACACAGGCTACGCTGGCGGACTCAAGGAGACCACATACAGAAAGCTTATGGATACGAAGCCGGAGAAGGCTTTCGAGATTGCAGTAAAGGGTATGCTCCCGAAGAACGCTCTCGGACGTCAGATGTTTAAGAAGCTGAAGGTTTATGCAGGCGCTGAGCATGAGCATGCTGCACAGAAGCCGGAAGTCCTGAACTTCGACTAATATAGGGAGGAATAAGATACATGGCTAAGAAAGCTACTAAAGTTTACTTCTATGGCACAGGTCGTCGTAAGAATGCTGTAGCATGCGTACGTCTTCTTCCTGGCACAGGTAAGATCACCATTAACGACAAAGATATGGACGAGTACTTCGGTCTGGAGACTCTGAAGCTCATCGTTCGTCAGCCGCTGGTAGCGACCGCTACAGAAGGCAAGTTCGATATCATCTGCAAGGCCATCGGCGGCGGTATTGCCGGTCAGGCCGGTGCGATCCGTCACGGTATTTCCCGTGCTCTGGTTCAGGCAGATGAAGAAGCTTACAAGGCAATCCTGAAGAAGGCCGGTTTCCTCACACGTGACGCACGTATGAAGGAAAGAAAGAAGCCGGGTCTCAAGAAAGCTCGTAAGGCTTCCCAGTTCAGTAAGCGTTAATCGAAGGTTCCTTCGGTTACCGTCTTTACGGACGAGACACAAGTGCATTTACCAAAGAAGCCGTTCCATATGGGGCGGCTTTTTTGCTTGAGCGGTTTTCGGCGGGAAATGCACTGGCGTTTGCCTTTTTCGTCCGGGAAGGTATACTTATGAAAGACTAGTTTCAAGAGGGGTATTACACAACATGAAAAAGACATCGAACCTGCTTCTTTCTGCACTGGCAGTTGCGCTTTGCGCCGGCATTTTCTTCAGCGGCTGCAGCAAGAAGGAAGAGACCAGTAAAAAATCTAAGAAGAGCGGGAAGAAGACAGAAGAATCCGTAGATGAGACGGATGACGAGACAGAAGACGAGACAGAAGAAACGGGTAAGCCGGAAGACACGTCGAAAGAAAGTACTGCGGAATCTTCGGAGACGAAAGAGACAGCGGAATTCGACATCGGAGAGATGGACCCGTACGATGCCGGAATGGACTACTATTTCGGATCTCACGGAAAAGAATACAACCTGGAATATGCGCAAAGAGCTTTTCAGATGGCGGCGGATGCAGGAGACGGCAGAGGGTATTTCGGACTGGGACTTGCTTCCCGTGAAAAGAGCCTGGAACCGGATCACCATCAGAAAGCAATGGAATATTTTGAAAAGGCCATTGAAATGAACTGCCCGGAAGGACTTTGTGGAAAGGCTTCACTGTATGAGAGCGGCTGGGGCGTGGATTACGATGTCGATCTGGCATTCTCTCTTTACAAGCAGGCGGCAGAGCAGGGATGTGATTTCGGCTACGTGGGTATGGGCCAGATGTACCGTACAGGTATGTCGGGGTATGCTGCAGAAGATCCGGAAAAGTCACTGGAGAACTACCAGAAGGCGATAGACAGCTCTGACTGGTATACGGCCATGTATGCGATAAATGCCATCGGAAACCTGTATTCTTCCGGATGCGGAACCCAGCCCAGGGATCCGGAAAAGGCGCTCGAGTGGTACCAGAAAGCCGCAGATGGCGACTATACACCGGCCATTTATAATATCGGAAGAAAATATAATGCAGGCGAAGGCGTTTCGAAGGACATTCCCAAAGCACTGGAGTATTTCGAGACGGCAGCCATGCGCGGAAATGGCGATGCGGCCTGCGACATCGGATGGATCTATGAAAGAGGCGCCGATGTGGAAAAATCCGAGGCCGAAGCCGAGAAGTGGTACAAGCTTTCTTACCAGAACGGAAGCAAGTCAGGTGCATTTGATCTCGGATGCCTGTATATGTATGCCAAAGAGATCACACCTGATTATGATCTGATGCTGACCTGCCTGGAGACAGCCGCGAGAGAACGCATGGCCGCGGCGTATGGACGTTTGGGCTATATCTACAGTGAGGGCGTCGGTGTTCCGGAGGACGATGTCAAGGCAGTCGAGTGGTGGACAAAGGGCGTAAAAGAGAGCGACTCGACCTCCGCATCGAATATGGGCTGGGCTTGCCAGTATGGAGAAGGCGGAGTCAAGCAGGACTTCGAAAAGGCGCTGGACTACTATGCCATGGCGATCTTTTTTGCTTACTACGATGGAAATAAGACTACGGAAGAATACGCGCGGAATGCGATCGAAGGCATGGTGACAGATGGAAGCATTACGCGGGAACAGGCAGATGCGGCGCTTCAGAAAGTGGCGGATATGACTTCTTGAGAATTTGTAATCCCCGGGGATTTTTGGCACAATAAGGGAAAGATCCGGATAGGATAAGGAAAGAGGAAATATGATCATTTATAACGCGGAAATCTATACTATGGAGAAGCGGGAACCGATCCATGACGGATACGTGGTCTTTGACAGAAAAAAGATCCTGGAAATCGGGTCGGGGGACGGCTGGCAGGCCTGCATGGAGAAGATGGGGAACGAAAACCCGAATCTTTATGTGCGGCGGGATTTCGCGGAGAACGATGAACATACCACACTTCTGAATACCATCGATGCCAAGGGCGCAAGACTCTATCCGGGCTTTATCGACGCCCACTCCCACTTAGGACTTTTCGATGACGGCCTTACGGAAGAAGGCAGTGACGGAAATGAGATCGTTTCCCCGATCTCTCCGGATCTTCGGGCCATCGACGGCATCCATAACGCGGATCCCTGCTTTACGGAAGCATTGGAAGCCGGCGTGACCCTGGTGGCGGCAGGCCCCGGAAGCGCCAACATTATCGGCGGCCAGTTCGCACTTCTTAAGACCTATGAAAAGACCGTGGACCGGGCGCTAGTGGATCCCTATATCGCCATGAAAGCCGCACTCGGCGAGAATCCGAAGATGTGCTACGGGAAAGAAAATAAGGCGCCCCAGACCCGTATGGGAAATGCGGCCCTTCTTCGAAGCGTGCTTTCCGAGACCATCGAGTACTACGAAAAGAAGACCCAGTCGGAAGAAAAATGGGCCGAGTATAAAAATGCGGAGAATAAGGAAGGCGACGATAAACCCGAGCGTCCGGATGTATTTGAAAAAGATCTGGAACTTGAGGCCATGATCCCGGTACTTCTGGGAGAAAAACCGTTAAAGATCCACGCTCACCGTCAGGACGATATTCTGACGGCGATCCGCATCGCCAATGAATTCAATCTGAAATACACTCTCGATCATTGTACCGAGGGCCATCTGATCGCGGATGTCCTTTGCGAAGAATACGAAGAAGGAAAGAAAGAAAACCGGGGTTTAGGCCTTCGGACCGATACAGGGAAGCCTTCCGGCGGCGAGCTTCTGGGTGTGATCGTAGGACCGGTGATCGGTGAAAGAAGTAAGCCGGAACTTCGGAATATGAAGCTTTCGACTGCGGGAGAACTGGAAAAGGCAGGCCTTCCGGTGGCCATCATGACGGACCACCCCTGCATTCCGGAACCCTATCTTCCTCTTTCGGCAGCACTGGCCAGAAAAGGCGGCATGACGGAAGAAGCCGCCATGTCTTCCATTACCTTGACGGCGGCAAAGATCCTGGGGGTACAGGACCGATACGGTTCCATCTCTGTGGGAAAAGCACCGGATCTGGTATTGATCTCGGGGAGCCCCTTGGACATTATGAGTGAAGTCCAGCTGGTGATCGGTTCCGGCCGGATCGTTACGGATAAGCGAGGCTGAGTCTCATGGAAACCTGGGAGATAAAAAGCAGATCGGTAGAAGAGACGGAAGCCTTAGGTGAAGCGCTGGGAAGGGTGGCTGTATCCGGAGATGTGATCACACTGGACGGAGACCTGGGCGCCGGAAAGACGGCCTTTACCCGAGGTCTTGCCCGGGGAATGGATCTTCGTTCAAGGGTCACAAGTCCCACATTTACTATCGTGAACGAATATAACGATGAAAACGGAGTGGCAAAGCTTTTCCATTTTGACACCTACCGCTTAAGCTCCAGCGACGATTTCTACGATTCCGGCCTTGACGAGTATTT
>CADCLV010000070.1:6042-18344 GCA_902802325.1 Oscillospiraceae bacterium
ATCGACGAAGTGAAAAAACAGCTGGATATGAAGTATACTGAAGTAGAAAGCACGGAAGAATCGGAAAACGCGGACGAAGCGGAAGAAGGAGGAAGAAAGGCATGAAGATCCTGGCATGTGATACATCGAACCGGGCCTGCTCCAGCTGCCTTTTTTCGGACGGAAAAGTCGTTGATGCCCGCTTTTTAAATAACGGGCTTACCCATTCCCAGACTTTTATGCCCCAGGTCCATGACCTGATGGAAAGTAACGGCGAGAAATACGAAAATCTGGACGCACTGGCCTGTACTGTTGGCCCCGGTTCCTTTACCGGCATCCGTATCGGTGTCTCGGCCATAAAGACTATGGCGCTGGTTCTGGGGAAACCTGCGATCCCGGTATCGTCTCTGGCGGCGATGGCGTATCCCCTTTCTTCGGAAAATGCACTGGTGGTCCCCATGATCGACTGTAGAAACCGCCGTGCGTGGGCAGCCGGCTATTATCACGGAAAAGAAGTGATCCCGGAGGGTGCATCCGAGGTGGAAAAAATCGCGGAAGCCTGCCTTTCCTGGAGAGCGGAAAATGATCCGGATCTAAAGATCATTCTGATCGGCAGCGGCGGAAAGATGCTTCTTGATGAAATATCGGAAAATGGCGAATTCCGGGAAGGATTTGATGAGATCCATTCGGAAGCCGTGGCGAAGATGGCAGAAGAAACAGCAGGTGCATTTGCCGGCGAAAAAGACCTTTCGAAGGCCCTTTTGGAAAAATATCCGGCCGGTGCCCTGATGCCGGTATACCGGGCGAAGACCCAGGCGGAAAGAATGGCAAAAGAGCAGGGAAAGGACGTGGAATCCGTCCCGATCCGCTACTACAGCACCAACGATATAAAGTAAGAAGTGAAAGAAGGAAGTAACAAGGCGTAAAAAAAGCAGAAGAACGGGCGTATCCTGGCGCAGGAAGAAGGAGGAACGAGGATGAATATCGAGTTTCAAAGAGCAAGAAAAGAAGACCTGGAAGGCATTCATGAAATTGAGATCGCTTCGTTTCCGGATCCGTGGAGCGTGGACTCCCTGTGGACTTTTGCATCCGATGAATCTGTGCGGACGCTGATGTGTGCCAAGGAAAAAGAGACCGGTGAGATCATCGGATATTATGCTCTCCAGTATGTGATCGACGAGGCGGAGATCGCCATTATCGCCGTCAAGAGAAAGTACAGAAGACAGGGCCTCGGACGGATCATCCTCGAAGAGATCCGAAGATTCTGCAAAGAAAAAAAGATCGCCCGTCTTCACCTGGAAGTGCGCTCGGAAAACGAGGCGGCCATTCATATGTACCGGGCCTTCGGTTTCGAAGAAGTGGGAAGAAGAAAGAACTACTACGAAGCACCGAAAGATGATGCCATACTCTTTTCTCTTTCTATATGACAGAATGACAAGAAATGCCACTTCGAAGAAGTGTTTTTGACACAAAAACACGAAAATCAAATGGCGGTTACGGCAAATTATTGACATTAAACTTAAGTGTTTCTATACTTTCCTTGTAGCTTAAAAAGAGGTGTTTGCGCATATTTTTACGGCGTAGACAGAGATATATAGAACCTCAAGGAGGATGGAACATGGTTTCTCAGACAGTGACTTTTCAGTGCGACGAAGCACTCCAGATGAAGGCAGTAGCGATCCTGATTCAGAAGGCGTCTGCATTCAAGAGCAGCATCTATCTGACCAGATCCGGAAGACGGGCCAATGCGAAGAGCCTTCTTGGCGTGATGTCTCTGGGCATCGAAAATGACGCGGAGATCGAGATCACCGCAGACGGCGACGATCAGGAAGAAGCAGTCGAGACATTGGTCGGATATCTGAATGATCCGAAGATCCAATGATCGGTGACGGCACATCCACATTCGACGCAAGATTAGATATAGTACCTACGGATCCGGGAGTGTACCTGATGAAGGACGCCTCGGATTCTGTCATATATGTGGGAAAAGCGAAGAACTTAAGAAACCGCCTGCGCAGCTATTTCGGAAAGAATCCGAAGGGCAACGCCAAGGTCATGGCCATGATCTCTCATGTGGCCGACTTCGAATATGTGGTGGTGGCAAGTGAGCTGGAAGCGCTTCTTCTCGAGTGTAATCTGATCAAGCGGTATCAGCCCCATTACAACATCCTGCTTCGGGACGACAAAGGGTTCCCTTATGTCTGCATAACGATGCAGGAGGAATATCCGCGCATCATGAAAGTATTCCGTCCGGACAAGAATATGGTGGGGGCGAAATACTACGGACCGTATTTAAGCGGAGATCTTTTCTGTGCGCTTCAGGCGCTCCGGGATATTTTCCCCACAAAGACCTGTAAGAAAGTCCTTCCGAGAGATATCGGAAAGGAGCGTCCCTGCCTGAATTATCACATCGGAAGATGTGTGGGCCCATGTCGGGGAGATGTGCCTTCTTCCGAATATAGAAAAGTCATGGAAGACATCTGCCGTTTCTTCGAAGGAAAATACGACGGGATCCTAAAGGATCTTCAGACTCAGATGGAAGAGGCATCCGAAGCGCTGGACTTTGAAAAAGCCGCCGTGTACCGGGACCGTCTTTCGGCTTTGACTCAGCTGATGGCGGGCCAGAATGTGTCTTTCCCCAGAGAGTCCGACAGAGACGCGGTGGGATTCTTCCGCGATGCCGGCGAAATGTGTTTCCGGAAACTGGAACTTCGTTCCGGCAGAATTATCGGTTCTTCCACCTATTTCCTGAAAGATGAAGGGGAGTCGGAAGAAAGCCTTCTGGAAGCTTTCCTTATGCAGTACTATCCGACGGCGGCCAGTATTCCCAAAGAGATACTTGTGGCCATCGAACTGGAAGACCGGGAAGCCGTGGAACAGGCGATCTCTGATATGGCCGGACATAAGGTTTCTCTTCATGTGCCGCAAAGAGGTGATGGCGCAAGGCTTCTGGAACTTGCCAACAGTAATGCCAAAGAAGCACTTCGAAGACGGATACTTCGTGTGGGTTCCAGTAATGAAAGTGTGGATACGGCGCTGAAACTTCTTTCTGAGAAACTGGGCCTTCCCGGTGTACCTTCCCGGATCGAGTCCTACGATATCAGTAACCTGGGAAACGATGACCGCTGCGGTGGCATGGTGGTGTTTACATCCGGGCGTCCCGATAAGACTTCCTACCGGCTTTTTAAGATCAAGACTGTGGAAGGACAGGATGACTATGCTTCCATGCGGGAGGTGCTGACCCGCCGTTTCACCCATAGCGGAGACGATAAATTCGCGAAAATGCCGGATCTGATCCTGGCTGACGGCGGCATGGGACAGGTCAATGCAATCTACGAAGTGCTTTGCGAACTGGGCCTTCAGGATAAGGTGGCGCTGGCCGGCATGGTCAAGGACCGCCGTCACCGGACTCACGGTCTTGTAAACCGGGACGGAGTGGAGATCGACCTTCAGGAAGAAGCCAGAAATGACGAGGAGATGCTGGCGCTGTTCCGTCTGGTGACTGCAGTACAGAATGAGGTCCACCGTTTCGCCATCACGTATCAGAGAAAACTCAGTAAGAAGAGAAATCTTACCTATTCGCTGGAAACCATTCCCGGTATCGGTACCGCCAAAAGAAAGATCCTGATGAAAGAACTGGGATCCATTAAGGCCATCTCCCAGGCATCGGTAGAAGAGCTTTCGAAGGTGGAGCGCCTGTCGCAAAAAGACGCGGAGGCCATCTACGCCCATTTCCATTCCGAAAAGTAACGGGAAAGTGAACAATACGTCCGGGGAAAAGTGCATTTCCCGAAGAACCGGAAAATGCAGGAAGCCGAAGAGGCTGAAGCTATGGTATCATAAATGCGTAGCCTGATTAGAAAAGGAGCACCTCAAGTTGAGTATATTTGCCATCGCCGATCTGCATCTGTCTCTTTCGACGAATAAGCCCATGGACGTGTTCGGTCCGGGCTGGCAGAACTATGTGGCCCGGCTGGAAGAAGCCTGGCGGGGGAAGGTCAAAGAGGAGGATACGGTATTGATCCCGGGAGATATTTCCTGGGGCATTTCTATGGAGGAAGCCCTTTCCGACCTTCAGTTTATTGAATCCCTTCCCGGCACGAAGATCTTAAGTAAAGGCAACCACGATTACTGGTGGGGCACCAATAAGAAGGTGGAGGATTTCCTTTCCGAAAAGGGACTGACTTCCATGAAGGTACTGAAGAATAACGGCTTTGTGGTGGAAAATACACTGGTGGCCGGCACCCGCGGATGGCTCCTTCCGGAAAATCCGGAAAGTAAAGAAGCCGATGAGAAGATCTATCTTCGCGAAGTGGGACGGCTGGAGAGATCTCTTCAGGATGCGCTCCAGAAGTGGGAGACGGACGAAACGGAGAACGGATCCCTTCGCAGGATCGCCATGCTCCATTACCCGCCGATCTACGATCCGAGGCGCTCTAACGGCTTTACCGACACCCTGGAAAAGTACGGCGTAGAGCTCTGTCTTTACGGGCATTTACATGGCCGCGGACACTTAAAAGCCTATAACGGCGAGAAAAACGGAGTGGAGTACCGGCTCATTTCGGCGGACTATCTCCGGTTCGACCCTATGGAAATTTAAGTTGAAAATTTCCGCAAAGCCTTGCGGCTCTAAGAAGAAATCACATTTTGACACTTGCGTAAATTTCGGACCTGTACTATAATTCTATGTACGAAAAATGCGCGTTGTTGCCGGGCCCGGCGATGACGCGATATTCGACTATATGTGAAATGGAGACTTTTTCATGGCATTCAGCATGACGGGTTATGGTCGCGGGGAGGCTACCTACGCGACTCGGCGCTATCTTGTCGAGATCAAATCAGTAAACAATCGATTCTGCGATATTTCCGTTAGAATGCCGAGAGGCTATATTGCCCTGGAAAATAAGATCCGTGAAAAGATCTCCGAACAGCTTCTGCGCGGTAAGATCGATGTCTTTGTGACCATCGAGGATGTAGGAGACGGAAACCAGACCGTGGAACTGAATGCCGGTCTGGCCAAGGCTTACTCCGAAGCTATTTCCCGGATCTCCGAAGAGACAGGCCGCCCCGACACTACCGAAGCGTATCAGATCTCCCGTTTCCCGGACGTACTTGTTGCCCGTGCGACCAGCCTTACGCCGGAAGAAGCCGGTGCCGAGCTTCTGCCTGTGGTGGACGCCGCCATCGAGGATATGCTGAAGATGCGCAATATCGAAGGACAGAAGCTGGTAGACGACCTTCTTACCAAGGTCAGTGTATTTGAGAGTCTCCATGCCGCGATCCTGCTTCGTGCTCCGCTGGTCCCGAAGGAATACAGAAGCCGCCTGATGGCCCGTGTCCAGGAGCTTCTGGACGAGAAAGCCAACCTGGTCTACGACGAAGCCAGAAGAGAAGCGGAAGTGGCCGTATTTGCCGATAAGTGTGCCATCGACGAGGAACTGACCCGTCTTTCCAGCCACATGAGCCAGCTCCGTGAGACACTGAACGGCAAGGGCAGCATCGGTAAGAGACTGGATTTCCTTCTGCAGGAAATGAACCGTGAAGTCAACACCATCGGCTCGAAGGCCAATGATCTGACGATCACGAACCACGTACTGGATATGAAGACGGAACTGGAAAAGATCCGCGAGCAGATCCAGAATCTGGTATAAGAGGACGAAAGTTATGGCATTTATCGACATCGGTTTTGGAAATATGGTATCCGAGAAGAGACTGGTCTGTGTGGCCGGTTCGGAATCGGCCCCGATTCGCAGACTGGTGCAGGATGCAAGAGATAGAGGTGCGCTGGTGGACTGCTCTTCCGGCAAGAAGAGCAAGGCCGTACTGGTGACGGACAGTGGTCACATTATCCTGTCGTCACTTCCGCCGGAGGAAATCTCCGCTGCACTGGAAGATTTGAAGAACGAGGAGAAGAAGTAGTATATGGGCAATGGTCTTATCGTTTCCATATCCGGTCCATCCGGCGTCGGCAAAGGCACCGTCATCGAGAGATTACGGGAAATGTTGCCGGACAGCGGAAGATCCATCTCGGCCACATCACGTGCGCCGCGGGGAGAAGAAAAGGATGGCGTGGAGTATTATTTCCGGACCCGGGAAGAGTTCGAGAAGATGATCGCCGACGGTGAGATCGTGGAATATGACCAGTATGTCGGAAACTACTACGGAACCCCGCTGACACCGCTTCTTACCATGTCCCAGGGAGGACAGGACGTACTTTTGGATCTGACTGTTCCGGGAAGTCTGGCACTGAAAGAGAAATTTGACGAAACCGTCACCATCTTCCTTCTGCCGCCGTCTTTCGAAGAACTGAGAAACCGTCTGGTGGGAAGAGGGACCGAGACCGAAGATCTGGTCGAGAAGAGACTTTCGGAGGCCAGAGGCGAGATCGAGAAAGCGCCGAAGTTCGATTACGTGGTGACGAACCGGAGCGTAGAGCAGGCGGCAGATGAGATCGCCGCCATCATGCTGGCAGAGCACTGCCGGTACCAAAGAAGAAGCGTAGAAGTGGATACACTTCTTGCCGAATAAGAAACATGAAGCGTACTTGAAGGTCAATAATAAAGGGAGGAATTGAAAATGTTAGTTGATCCGTCTGTTGAAGAACTGTTACCAAAGGCCGAATGCCGGTATTCCCTGTGTATGCTGGTAGCGAAGCGTGCCCGCCAGCTGGTGGACGGCGCCCAGCCGATGGTAGATGATCCGACACCGAGTTTCGTTACTCTGGCGTGCAAGGAGATTGCCGCTGGTAAGGTAGTCGGCGTAGAAGGACAGCATACACCGTATGTCCCGCTCCGTCCGGAGATCGAGGAAGCCCGCCGTCTGGCAAAGGAAGCTGCAGAGAACCAGGCTCGCCTGGATGCGGAAGCCGCTATGGAAGGTGCTTCTGAGAATGCGGAAAATGCCGCTTCGGAAGAAGCTTCCGAAGAGCCGGTAATGGACGTAGTCGAAGAATTCGTTGAAAACGAGGAAGCAGACGACGCTTCTTCTGAGGAGGAGGAAGTCTGATGCCTGCGAAAAAGTCAATGGAAAAGATCGTAGCCCTCGCGAAAACCAGAGGTTTCGTATATCCGGGTTCCGATATTTATGGCGGCCTGGCCAATGCCTGGGACTTCGGTCCATTGGGTGTACAGCTCAAGAATAATGTAAAGGCTGCCTGGTGGAAGAAATTCGTCCAGGAGAGCCCTTATAACGTAGGCGTAGACTGCGCGATCCTGATGAACCCACAGGTATGGGTCGCATCCGGTCACGTAGGCGGCTTTTCCGATCCGCTGATCGACTGTAAGCAGTGTAAGGCCCGTGCCCGTGCCGATAAACTCGTTGAGGACTTTAACTCCGAGAACGGCATCACCGACGTTAACGTCGAAGGCATGAACGACGAGCAGCTGGTCGCCTACATTAAAGAAAAGAACATTCCCTGTCCGACATGCGGTGGCCACAACTTCACCGATGTCAGAAAATTCAACCTGATGTTTAAGACCTTCATGGGTGTTACCGAGGACGCGAAGAACGAAGTATATCTTCGTCCGGAAACCGCCCAGGGTATTTTCGTAAACTTCCTGAACGTACAGCGTTCTTCCAGAAAAAAGATCCCGTTCGGCATCTGCCAGATCGGTAAGAGCTTTAGAAACGAGATCACACCGGGTAACTTCATTTTCCGTACCCGTGAGTTCGAGCAGATGGAGCTGGAGTTCTTCTGCGAGCCGGGCACAGATCTGGAGTGGTTCAAGTACTGGAAAGACTATTGCTACAACTGGCTTACCGGTCTGGGTCTGAAAGAAGACGAACTTCGTACCCGTGACCACTCTCCGGAAGAGCTGGCTTTCTATTCCAATGCCACCACCGACTTCGAGTTCTGGTTCCCCTTCGGCGAAGGCCAGTGGGGCGAACTCTGGGGCGTGGCGGACAGAACTGACTATGACCTCAAGCAGCATATGGAATTCTCCAAGCAGGATCTTTCCTACTTCGATCCGGCCAAGAATGAGAAGTACGTTCCGTACGTAATCGAGCCGTCTCTTGGCGCTGACCGTGTGACACTGGCTTTCCTGTGCTCCGCATACGACGAAGAGAAGATCGTCGACGGCGATAAGGAAGATGTTCGTACCGTTATGCACTTCCATCCTTTCCTGGCTCCGATCAAGATCGGTATTCTCCCGCTATGCACTTCCATCCTTTCCTGGCTCCGATCAAGATCGGTATTCTCCCGCTCTCAGCTAAGCTCAGCGAGAAGGCCGAGAAGATCTTTACGGATCTTTCGAAGAAGTATATGTGCGAATTCGATGACAGACAGTCTATCGGTAAGCGTTACAGAAGACAGGACGAGATCGGTACACCGTACTGTGTCGTATATGACTTCGATTCCGAGAACGATAACTGCGTCACCATCCGTGAGCGTGACTCCATGAAGAATGTCGAGTTCGAGCCGGGCAACATCCGTTTCCCGATCGACAAGCTTGGTGAATTCTTCGAAGGCAAATTCGACTTCTGATGTCGGAAATGCACTTGCGCCGCAGCTTCTTCTAAGGAATGCTGCAGGCGCTCCCCGCCGGAGGAAGGATCCGGAAAACGAACAAGGTTTGAAGTGCATTTTCCATGGAGAACGGAAAGGCACTGAAAATAAAGTAACTAGAAGCAATTAATTTATGAAAGGCGGGCTAAACAATGACCAAATATGTTTACTTGTTTTCTGAGGGCAACGGCAATATGCGTGAGCTCCTCGGCGGTAAGGGCGCAAACCTTGCTGAGATGACCAACCTGGGACTTCCTGTTCCGCAGGGTTTCACGATCACCACAGAGGCTTGTACAAAGTACTACGAAGATGGTCGTCAGATCAATGACGAGATCTTCGCTCAGATCCTGGAGTACATCGGAAAGATGGAGGAGATCACCGGTAAGAAGTTCGGTGACCTGGAGAACCCGCTTCTCGTTTCTGTCCGTTCCGGTGCGAGAGCGTCCATGCCGGGTATGATGGATACGATCCTCAACCTCGGTCTCAACGAAGACGTAGTTAACGTAATCGCAGAAAAGTCCAATAACCCGCGCTGGGCTTGGGACTGCTACAGAAGATTTATCCAGATGTATTCCGACGTTGTTATGGAAGTCGGCAAGAAGTACTTCGAAGAGCTCATCGATAAGATGAAGGCCGAGAAGGGCGTAAAGCAGGACGTAGAACTGACTGCAGACGACCTCAAGGAGCTGGCTAACCAGTTCAAGGCAGAGTACAAGTCCAAGATCGGTTCTGACTTCCCGACAGATCCGAAGGAACAGCTCATGGGCGCGATCAAGGCCGTATTCCGTTCCTGGGACAACCCGCGTGCCAACGTTTACCGTCGTGACAACGATATCCCGTATTCCTGGGGTACAGCTGTTAACGTACAGTCCATGGCATTCGGTAACATGGGTGACGATTGCGGTACCGGTGTTGCCTTTACCCGTGACCCTGCAACCGGTGAGAAGGGTCTCTTCGGTGAGTTCCTGACCAATGCTCAGGGCGAGGACGTTGTTGCCGGCGTTCGTACTCCGATGAAGATCGCTGAGATGCAGGAGAAGTTCCCGGAAGCTTTCAAGCAGTTCACAGAAGTATGCTCCATTCTCGAAAAGCACTACAGAGATATGCAGGATATGGAGTTCACCGTTGAGCACGGTAAGCTCTATATGCTCCAGACCAGAAACGGTAAGAGAACCGCTCAGGCTGCTCTGAAGATCGCCTGCGACCTGGTTGATGAAGGCATGAGAACCGAAGCTGAGGCGGTTGCGATGATCGATCCGCGTAACCTCGATACACTCCTTCACCCGCAGTTCGATGCAAAGGCACTGAAGGATGCCAAGCCGATTGCTCAGGCACTGGGCGCTTCCCCGGGTGCTGCCTGCGGCCAGATCGTATTTACAGCTGAAGATGCCAAGGCTTGGAAGGCACAGGGTAAGAAAGTCGTTCTCGTACGTCTCGAGACCTCTCCGGAGGATATCGAAGGCATGAAGGCTTCCCAGGGTATCCTCACCGTTCGTGGTGGTATGACATCCCACGCTGCCGTTGTTGCCCGTGGTATGGGTACCTGCTGCGTATCCGGCTGCTCCGATATCAACATGGACGAAGCTAACAAGAAGTTCACACTTGCCGGTAAGGAATATCACGAAGGCGATGAGATCTCCATCGATGGTTCTACAGGTAAGATCTACGACGGTATCATCCCGACAGTAGATGCGACTATCGCCGGTGAGTTCGGCCGCATCATGGCATGGGCCGACAAGTACAGAAGACTTAAGGTAAGAACAAACGCGGATACACCTAAGGATGCCAAGAAGGCTCGTGAGCTGGGTGCTGAGGGTATCGGTCTCTGCCGTACTGAGCACATGTTCTTCGGTGACGGAAGAATCGACGCTTTCCGTGAGATGATCTGCTCCGAGACAGTAGAAGAGAGAGAAGAAGCTCTCGAGAAGATCCTGCCGATGCAGCAGTCTGACTTCGAAGCTCTCTACGAGGCTCTCGAAGGCTATCCGGTAACCATCCGTTTCCTGGATCCGCCGCTTCACGAGTTCGTTCCTACAGAAGAAGCTGATATTAAGAAGCTCGCTGATAAGAAGGGCAAGACAGTTGAGGCCATCAAGGCTATGATCGACTCCCTCCACGAGTTCAACCCGATGATGGGTCACCGTGGATGCCGTCTGGCTGTTACCTATCCGGAAATCGCGAAGATGCAGACAAAGGCTGTTATCCGTGCGGCTATGAATGTAAAGAAGAAGCATCCGGATTGGAACATCGAGCCGGAGATCATGATCCCGCTCATCGGCGACATCAAGGAGCTCAAGGTCGTGAAGAACATCGTTGTGGAGACAGCTGATGCTGAAATCGCTGCTGCCGGCTCTGACCTCAAGTACGAAGTAGGTACCATGATCGAGATCCCGCGTGCTGCTCTGACAGCTGACGAGATCGCAAAAGAAGCTGCATTCTTCTGCTTCGGTACTAACGACCTGACACAGATGACATTCGGTTTCTCCCGTGACGACTCCGGAAAGTTCCTCGAGGCATACTACGAGTCCAAGATCTTCGAGTCTGACCCGTTCGCCCGTCTCGACCAGAACGGCGTAGGTAAGCTCATGAAGATGGCCATCGACCTCGGTAAGCCTGTCAACCCGAACCTGCACATCGGTATCTGCGGTGAGCACGGCGGTGACCCGACGTCCGTAGAGTTCTGCCACAAGATCGGCCTGGATTATGTATCCTGCTCGCCGTTCCGTGTACCGATCGCAAGACTCGCTGCTGCACAGGCTGCAATAAAAGAAAAGGGTTGATCGTACGCAAGACATACTTCCTAATGACAATAACGGTCACAAAGGATGTAGTTAAACGATACTTCGCCAAGAATCCTCGCTATAAAACGGTGAATGGATTCAAGAATATGCGAGTTGACATTTACATTTGAAACAGACAGCCGGAGCAGAAATGCTCCGGCTGTTTCAATTCTAAGATGAAGATTTATGGTGTGAACAATCGATAAACACTGGCGTGAGAATAATGCCAGAAGTCCTCCCGTAGTCATAGGTGGACTAGATTTGTAGCACAAAAAATTATCAAGAGCCCTTTACCCAGATGGTATAATTACCTTGTCTGAGGGAGTGATCCCTTAGTCGAGAAAATCAGCAGCAAGTACGACTAAAGAAAAATGAATGAGTAGCATGGAAAATAAACCAAGAGATATCTCTCCTGAGATGAGGGAATTCTATAAGTGGCTCAGAGGACGGCCGGGTATGTATATCGGTAGCAATAATATCCGTGATCTTAATGTGTTTATGCAAGGCATGAGATCATGCGCAACCACATTCATTAAAGAGAATGAAAAACCTGTGTTGATTCCCGAAGGCTTTACCGAATACGTCGAAGCTTACTATGGTGAACACATGAGCCTTAACAGCTTCTCGTTTGTGGAAATTCTGGAAAAAGACAGCAAGAATGCTATAGCGAAGTGGTTTGAATTGCTGGACTCTTATCTGATATCGTTAGGATATGATCCTATACCAAAGATAGGATAATAAACAGTATATCCAACTTAATTAACAGCACGCTTCTATTCCCCAAAATGCAAAATAATTGATTTTGGGGAATAATGCATTCCTTCAAAGCAGTGATCTTGCTACTCTGTTTGTAGGCAGAACATACGAAGTGCATACAGGTTTCATACGACATAACAGAGCCGAAAACTTTTGAAAGAGAGATCACCCCCTTCTTTTTAGTTTCCTGAATCCTTCATAAGATATACAGAATTTCAGACTGTAGAATGCAGCAAACGAGATGTCGGTCAGATAATTGTTTCCGGTGATCATCCGGCAAA
>CADCLV010000071.1 GCA_902802325.1 Oscillospiraceae bacterium
TAAGCCCTCGACTAACTCCGGCTCCATCTCCGGTTCTGAATCGAAATCCGACACCGTTGAACCGGATATCCGCCCTCTGGGCAATGCCCACCACATCTTCTCCCACCTTCGCTGGGAAATGCTGGGTTATGAGATCCATCTTTCATCCTGTGACCCGGCAGAAAAAAGAAAGCTCACTTCCCGCGCCAAAAAGCTGGGTACACTTGTGTCCGAAAAAGAATATGAGACCCTGGCTTTCCCCTCCGCTCTTAAAGCGTACAGTGGATTTAGCTCTCAATTACCGGCTTTTCACCGATCACATTCTTAATTTCTTCTGCCACGAAGCTGGCATAGAGTACCGCGTGATCATAGGTCGTGTGGTAAAGCTTCGGCTTTTCTTTGCGTGAGAAGATGGAAGGGAGCAAGCCTATGCTTCAGAAGAAAAGTATTTCTCATCAAATAGGAAAGGCACGCCATGGCCGCAAGCCAGATATTCCGGCGCGATCTTCGAGATCTTTTTCATCGATTCTCTCAGTTCTTCGATAGAAAAAGCATGAGGCGGTTCCATCGGTGTTCCGTTTATGACAGCATAGGCATCGCCTGCATACAAAACCCCGTCTTTCAGGATTCCATAAGATCCTTTCGTATGCCCCGGTAAAGGAATGATTTCTATATCGTAGCCGAATTTACGGGCTGTATCATTTGCATTCTCGTCTAAGATAACATCCGGAATATATTTCTTACTTTTGAAAAAAGGCGTCTTCGTCCAAAAGGAGATCCATTTGACTCGAAATACGAATTTCTTATGGGTCGGATGCTGAGGCTGAGAAGAGAAATTCCGTATCAAAGAAACATCTTCTTTTCCAAGCCAGATCCGGGCATGAAACATTTTTCGAAATTTCGCTGCATTCCAATCGTGATCCGGATGAGCATGGGTAAGAAAGATGTCCGTGATATGAAACCCGTTTTCCCGGATCCATTTTAAAAGAGGCTTGAAAGTCGTCGAAAAACCGGTATCGATCAGCATATCTCCGTCTTTCCCGGATATGACGTAGACAGAGATCGGCGCATCTCCCACAAGTTCAGTAAAATACCGGATCTTCCCTATCCCTTCGAGATTACTTGTCTGTACCTTCATAGGTCTTTTTCTCCCTCTTCTTTTCCACTCAGGCGTTTACTTCCGAAATATCTATGTCCCGGAAAATCTCTTCCGGATCCTGGGACTGTCCGGGAAGCCAGCGGTTGAAATACTTGATATGTCCGTCCGCACACCGGATCGTGTACTGATAGTCGTACTTAAAATCCCCATATTCCTTTTCCGGATCCCGGTAGCGGACTGTGATGTCGCAGCTTTCTATGCCTTCGATAAAGGATAGAAGCTCTTTTATCTCCGTCTCCCGCTCCGGATAGGCGCCGCCATCGTAGTAAAGTGTCAGCGTGTAAGTATGGGAAGTGTATTTCTCGATATATTCCTGATCCGAAATGGGGGCACTTGGGTGTTCGTAAACTCTGGGGGAATAATAGACCGAAAGTTCATCGCAATCGAAATATTCTTTTGCCATTCCTTCGTAGTACTCTTCCACCGCATCGTTATGCAAAAGATTCGGATAAAAGCTGAAAAGTTCCCCGCTGTCTTCTTTTCGGATCTCAAAGTTTCCATATGTCGCGGATTTGACCAGAATGCAGGAATCTACGTAGGCGCCCATAAGTTCTCTTCCGTGACTGATATAGGTAAACGTATCGTCCGGGTACCATGTTCTGAACTGTTCGATCCACGATTCCTGTTCAGGCGTGATCGCTGCATCTTCCTTTTTACTGCATCCGAAAGATGTCATCCCCATGCATACGCACAGCAAAAGTGCCAGCATGCGGGATCTCCCTGCTGTCTTTTTCGAAATCATGTCCCTTCTCCTTCATTTCCCCTCTTTTTCCGATACTCATCATACCGCAAATGAGGAAAGAAGTCATGACTTTCCTGTCACAGCAGAAATCAGCTTCATCTCCATTCTTACTGTTTCAAGGAAGGTGTACGTCTTACTGTTCCAGAAAAAGGTGTACACGCATCTCTCCTTCTCCCCGGTTGGCCCAGAGGCGGTAGGGGATCATGCGGATCCTGACCTTTTCTTCTTTGATTCCGGAATAGGTGTGATATAGGCTACTGACAAAAGAGCTTCCGCTCTGGTCAGCGGTCCTTCGTACTCCCGGTACATCCAGTGCCACCTCCGGTCTTCCGAAGGTATCGATAGTAACTTCTTCGATTTTCTCCATTTCCTTTCCCAGAATAGAAAGCTCGCCCAGTGCTTCTCCGTTATCTGCTTCTTCGGCACAATAGACGATCGGACCACGGGCTACAGCGACTTTTCCCAAGTTCTCCGTCACTCTTTCGTCCGATACCAGAAGCTTCGGCTTCATTTCAAAATCCAGCTGGATCGTCGTCTCTTCCGAAGGCACAGTAAGATAAAGATAACCGTCTTGTACTGTTCCTTCTTCCGAAACGCCCTTTATCTCATAGCGGTCCTCGCACCAGGACGGGATACGGATCGCAAGATGCAAAGGTGCCGAAAATCCGGCATTTTCTTCGGAAGATTTCCCGACTTTGAACTCTGCAGAGCCATTGCCCTGAGCATTCTTCGCCGCAATATGAATGGTGACGTTTCCGGAATTGGGAAGAGTACTGGTGACAGTGATTTTTCTTCCGTTCTTTTCAAGTTCGGATCCGACAAACAGATGCAGGAATAAAGTATCTTCATTTTCGGTAAACGCATAGTTTCCTAAGGAAGCCACAAGTCTTGCCAGATTCGGCGGGCAGCAGGCACAGCCGAACCACTTCTGCCGCACCGGTTTAATGTGCATTTTCCGCTCATCCAGATGGCAAGCCTTCGGCACCACTTCCAGAGGATTCACATAGAAGAAACTTTTTCCGTCCAAAGCGATTCCGGAAAGGATGCCGTTAAAAAGAGCAAGTTCCATGACATCAGAATATTCCCGCTTAGGTTCGATCTGCAGCATTCTTCTTGCGAAGAACACAAGTCCGATGGATGCACAGGTCTCGGCATAGGCCGTATCGTCCGGAAGATCAAAGGGGAAAGAAAAAGCTTCGCCTAAGTGGGTGGCGCCGATGCCTCCCGTCACATACATCTTCTCGCTGACAGTGCTTTTCCAGAGGGCGCGGCAGGCAGAAAGAAGGCTTTCGTCTCCGGTCTTTCTGGCCAGATCCGCCATGCCGCTATAAAGGTACACGCCGCGTACCGCATGGCCCACCGCCTCGGTCTGCTCTCTGACCGGAATATGGGCCTGGTGGTAGTAGTCGATCTTATAAGGCTCGCCGGGATTCTGAGGATGTTCCTTATCAAAATACAAAGGCGCCTGTCCTCTCTGGTTTACGAAATACTCGGCAAGTTTACTGTACTTTTCTTCCCCGGTGACTTCGCTTAATTTCAGAAGCGCCATCTCCGTGATCTCATGTCCCGGATATCCCGGAATCTTTCCTTCTTCGGTTCCGAACCTTTCGGCCACATAGTCGGCAAAGCGCATGGCGGCGCGAAGAAGTTTATCCTTTCCCGTTCCCTGAAAGTAGGCGATCGCACCTTCGATCAGATGACCCAGGCAGTAAAGCTCATGGTGGTCACGAAGGTCCGTGAAGACTTTATCCATGCCGTTAATGATGTAATAGGTGTCCAGATACCCTTCTTCAGTCTGGGCCCGGCACACAAGATCGATGGCAGCATCCGCCGTCTTTTCCAGTTCCGGATCCGGATGGGTGGAAAGTGAATAGCCCACGGCCTCGATCCATTTGGAAAAGTCACTGTCCTGAAATACGAATCCGTAGAATTCGTCGTCTTTCGGATTTTTGGGATCTTCGGGAAGCACATTAAAACCCCGATAGGAATATTTCGGAGCAACAAATGCCTTTCCCAGATTCTTCTTTTTCTCCTGAAGATTTCCCGCCACGCGGAAGTTATGCATACAGTAACTGGGCGCCGCCTCCGGCACCTGATCGTTTAATACTTTCCACTGATACGGGATCACTTCTTTTCGGATCAGTTCCTGCTTACCAGACCAGAAACCGTCGGTGATCTTTACTTTCTTTATATCCAGAGGCTGGCTTGTTAGCATATGTCTTCTCTCCCCGCTGTCGTTTTCCATCCAAAAAATCTCGCATTTCGGATAGTAGAATTATAAAAAAGAAGAAGCCCCGTGACAACCAAAGCTGCCACGGAGCTTGATGAATTTTTACTCGGATTTGTCCGAAATCTTCGGATCAGGACTCCAGCTTCTTCTGATACTCGTCAACGACTTTCTGTGCGCCGTCGTCAGTCAGAGAATCCACAACGGAACCAAGTTCCACAAACTTCTCATCAGAGCACTGTGCCTTGACACAATCTACAGCGCAGGTACGAAGCGCGCCCAGTGCATTTTCATCCTTAATAATGTCTACCATGATGTTGTAGAACTCATCTGTATCAAAGAATGTAGCCATCTCCTTCCAGGCATCGTAGTTGGAAGAGGACTTCTTGGTCATGTCATTTAATGCCAGGTACTGCGGATTTGTGTTGGTACGAGGTGTCGCGCTGTAATACTCCTTCAGAACATTCCAGGCCGCTTCGCTGGTGTGTTCGTTAAACGGAGAGTCATAGAAAAGGATCATGAGACCTCTGGCTGCTTCCCCTTTGAGCTTATCGTCTTCTTCCTCGCTAAAGAGGATGGCCTTCAAAGGCTCAACCAAGGCTTCGTCATGGAGCTGGCCGCAAAGATGGCAGGCCATGCCACGGACATATTCGTCTTCGTTCTTATCGTTCATGACTTCGATCAGACGCTCGGTGGTACCCGGAACGCCGATGGACCAGGTGTTACCGATCGCGGTCATGGACTTGCTTCTTACCTGGAGCACTTCGTGATGGGACATAGTGAAGATAAACTCGGCGACTTCCGGAGTCTTCATGTCGTTGGCCAGTGCAGAGATCGCCGCACAGAGAACCATCGGCTCAGTCTCATCTTTTGCATGGGAGACAGCCATCTTCACATCGTCTTCCGTAACACCGGTCAGGGATTCCAGAAGGCCGTAACCGTAGTAGCGGACAGCCGGCTCCGGACTTGTAATGAATTCTTCTGCTTTCGATTCTTTATCTGCAGGAAGTCCCTTCTTCAGATGGTTTAAGGCCTGACGGGTAATAGACTGGGCATCCGGCCAGATCGCACCCTTATCTTCCTTGATCTCGGCAAATTTCAGGGTGTTTACCAGCCATACATATTGCTCCATGGTAACGTTATCACGGTCAGTGATACCGGCCATTTCAATAAGCTCGTCTTCCGTCATGGCATCGTACTGCTCTTTTGTCAGTTCAGCTCCGGCCGCAGGGGTGGTTTCTGCTTCTGTTTCGGTTTCTGACTCGGAAGCTTCAGCAGTGGTGGTCTCTTCCGCGGACTCATCGCTTTCCGACTCCACTTTCTCGGTGGTTTCCTTCTCCTCCTTGGTCTTCTCTGTCTCGTCATCTTTTTTACTGCACGCAGACATAGAGAACACCATGGCTGCCGCTAAAAGTGCGGCGACTACCTTGTTCTTCTTCATGTTTATTACCTTCTTTCAGGATAAAGTGTACGTAGGAAATATGACCCCCATATACTACGCAAAAAAGTTATAGCACTGTAAATCCAGAACGTCAAGGAATCTTGATACACTTTCCCCCTTACGAAGGAAATCCGAACCGGATCATCACTCAATTCTTCGGAGGTTTCTTCTCAAGAAGACTTAGGATCGTCTCGAAGTCATATTCGTGAATGATCTTCGGTGCCGAAACTTCCACACCCGATGGAACCACTGCCACATCTGCCATAGACGGATCACTGACCACTTCAGCGGAAAGCAATGTAAAGAGGATCTTCAGGTTCATATAGTCGGTCACAAAGAATTTGTCCACCAGAAAACCCAGGTAGGTAGAACCTGCGATGGCACAGTCTGCATCTCTTCCCATATTCATCCAGACCAGATCATTTCTTTGTAGGTCGATACCGAAAAGATAAGCAAACCGCGCCGGTGCATTCACCGTAAAAGACGAAGCCACGGCCTTCGGTTCAAAAATCTGTCCTGAGTCATCCAGATCTCTGACCATATATCCTGCCCGACAGGTACAAAGACTAAACGGAATGGAACTGAAAACATTATCACAGAACACCAGATACCGGCAGTTCGGATGAATCTTTCTAAACTCCTCCACAACGATGTCATAGTATTCTGCTCCGCCTTTATAGCCGCTGGTCTCATCCCCTGAATAGGTAATGGCATTACTCTGGTTTTCTGCCATGGTCCGCCAGGAAAACTCCACCTGTGTTCCGTCATCACAGATACCGATGACCGAAAGATCGATGTCATCTACTCTTTCCCAGTAGGTAAAACCTCGGATCTTTTTTGCCTCTCCAATGGGAACCCTAGATCCCGATGCCAGAACTCCAAATCCCCCTTGGGAAGCACTTTCTTTTAACGGCACGGCAAACCTTTCCATATCCGGATGGATATAGACACGGGAAAGCCGCCCGGAAAGCGCAGCCTTAAGTCTTTCGAAGATCGCCTTTTGAAGCACATCACTTACGGACTCTGAAAGACGGGAACGGCACTTTGCCGCTTCCTCTTCTGTCTCGGTGTGGATCCGCATCACATTGCACTTGACCCACATAAAAGTGCGGCGGGTATTTTCTGTTTTTTTGCGGCTGCAGTACATACTGTAAAGCTGTAAAAGGATGATGGGGTTTGTCACTTCCGTCCCCAATACCCTGTCTAAGATCGCATTCATTTCTTCTTCCGATTTTGCTCTACTGATAAGATAGTTCATATTCCGAAGAAGCGCACCCGGTCCTTTTGCCTGAAGAAGAACTCCGGATGCCATGAACGCCCCGTTCTCTTTAAGCGACTTTTCAAATGCCGAATAAGCAGAATGATTTTCTTTTCCACGCATGGCAGAAAGAAATTCATGAGCCTGCGGAGTCTTAGCTTTATAGTGGATGTGATGCAGAAGTCCTGCCCACGTCTTTTTCTTTTCGTAGCAGTTTCCGATATCCACACGCCCGCCATAGAAACAGTCATCCAGCATTTTCGTTAAGATCTTCCGGTACCGGTTTTTCATGTTGAGCTTATTCGTGTGAAAACGCCGGTCATCCATCCTGTAGAATCCGTACTGCAGAAAATGGACTTCTTCCATGACCTTGATGCCGTCAGAAAGCATCAGGAATTTCGAAAAATACGGATCATTCAAGGAAACCAGCAGATGTACAGCCGTGTTCTTCGAGAGGATCTGTTTCGGATGAAATCCGAAATCCCTGATCACCAGTTTTACGACTTCCATAGAAGATTCCGGGATCGGTCTTGAGGAAGCGCACATTTCTTCCACATATTCTTTCAGTTTTTCGACCGCTTCATCGCATGTAATGATCGAGAAATCTTTGATCACGCCATCTTCAGAAAAGATAGTTCTTTCCATATCTTCTTTGGTTTCAAAAATGGAATACCGCGGAGACGAAAAATCGTCCATTCCATAGGTGACGAAATAAGAAATGAGCTGATCAAAATATCGTTTTTCCACGGGAAGGTTCCGCACACTTTTCGGAAATCCCCGGTAAAAGGCTTCGGGCACACGATTCCCCATAAGTCTTCCGGCGATTTCCAGCATCTGAGGCTGGGCATTTTTGTGGCCTTCCGTGATACGGATCCCGTAAAGCTTCGACAAGGAAAGAAGCGTCTCACCGACAAACTTATCGGACTCCGCATATTGCCGGGGAAGTTTCGAATCCGAATATCCGTTTTTCAAAGTCACGTGCTGGGCATGTTTTTCCATGACCAGAAAGTGCTTATTGAAAAGAAACTGTTTATATTCATCACGAAGTTCGTTCATTTCCTGTCTTCCTCATTCTGTCCTGTCCAAAAATAGAAAAAGACCGGTGATATTGCCGAATTAAATGCAAAGATACCTCTGGTATATTCTTCAGGTGTATTCTTCTAGTATCACCTTTCTCTTCTGATCGCATACATCAGATCCAAAGAGATCTTCTCTCCATCCGTAAATACCACTTCCCGGTGATAAGTATCGATGGTACGTAAATTCCCGGTCTTCTTTTCGTACCGTCCGCCTTCTTTTTTGGCATCCGGAATAAAGTGGTCCACTGTCACTAAAGGTCTTTCCGAAATACATTCTGAAAGAGACGCGATCGTTTCATTGAGTTCCCGAAGTTCTTCTTCCGAGATCTCTCTTCTTCGATCAGTAAGCCGGGCAGTCTCTGCGACTGCATCGTCATAGCCCACCAGTGCGGCAAAGGGGGAAAACTGGGCAGCCCGGTCATGGATGGACATCGGCGGGTGATCCGGATACTGCGGCCGGCTTAAGTTTAGGATGTCTTCATATCCGTTCATGCCTTATGTCCTCCGATCTGCTGGTTTCTCGCAATTGCCGTACCGCCTTCACTTAGGTTCTTTCCTTTAATTACCGCATTCTTTCCAAGTTTCTTCTTAAT
>CADCLV010000072.1 GCA_902802325.1 Oscillospiraceae bacterium
TAAAGGAAAGCTTCATACGGTATGTGATATTTCCGACAAGTATAAGGTTTTTCAGGAGAACAGCCGATTCGTCAGTGTACTTGATACAGAGCATTTCGGTGAGATCATTATGATCGAAGTGGGCGCTTTGATGGTGGGAAGGATCGTCGATCACGGTGCCGAGGTGTTTTCCAGGGGACAGGAAAAAGGGTTCTTTAAGCTTGGTGGATCGACCATAGTCCTTCTGATTGGAAAAGATAAACTCGTTCTGGATGAAGATATCCGGGATTATCTGAAAAAAGGCATGGAAGTAAAACTCCGCTGCGGAGAACGGGTCGGAGTCATGCCGCAATAAAGGGCGCGGCGCAAAAAATCATTTCAAAAGATCGTTGATCTCCGGACTTAAAGCAAAGGGATGCTTGATATGAAGATCATTAAGACATTCTTTGATTCTTCCCAGCCATTCGGCATCAATTGTATCAAGGCCACTGGCGGCAAAGATAACAGCCGTAAAAAGAATGACATCCTTATCGATGTACAGGCATTCAAAGCGCCAGGTAGTGGAGCTGTCATGCGTCAGGACCAGAAGATAATTCTTTCCCGAATCGGTAACGACTCCGGAAGGGGAAGCCGAAACAGCCTGCTGCTCCTGTGCCGTCAGTTCGTCATAGTAGCTTCTGGCATCTTCTTCCAGCTGGTAATCTGTATAGACCATGTACATGTTTGCGATATTCATGGTTTGCGATTTGGAATACACCTCTACATAGTGATCGCGTTTTCTGGGAGATGCATCGGTATTATCGATGGTGCTGTCCAGGTCATAGTAGGCATTCAGATCCTGAGTGGAAATATCTTTTTTCTCAAGTTTCAGATCAGAAAGTACATATTTCTCGAAATTCTCGATATCAAGGCGCGGAGACTTCTTACATGAGGTCAGGCTGACCAGAAGAGAAACACTTAAAATGAGACTGAATACTTTCTTCATAACTACCTCCGTTTATCCCGTAGCGGGATGCCGCTCTTCATCATAACACAATCTATCCGCGTATGTGTTATAATCTGCGTAAAAGGATGAGAAACGTAACTTCGGGAAAAAGGAAGGAAAAAGCAGAAATGAAGAAAAAAGTTTCAGTGCTTTTGGCCGGGCTGCTGGCTATGTCGATGATAGTGTCTTCTTGCAGCAAGTCGGAAGAAACTACGAAGAAGAAGAAAAAGACGAAGAAGACCACCACAACGGAAGAGACTGAGACAGAACCTGAAACAGAGCCTTCCGAAGTGACCGCTTCGGAATCTTCCGCGCCGGAAACAACGCCGGAAACAACTCCGACAGAGACAACACCGACGGAATCGGATGACGATCCTTTTTCAAAGGAAACAACCATTGTGGATAAATATCCGGATGCGAAGGTTCTGGAGATCGGTCCGCATGAGATCCCTGAATACGCTTATCACGAAGTGAATATTGAGGAGCAGGAGATCTATAACGAGGAAGGCCTGCAGATCGTGGTAACAGGATATAAACTTCAGCAAGGGATCGGGCGAAGCGTGACGATGCGGATTACCAATACCACCGGTCACAAGATCAAATTGAAGGATACCCTCCTTGTCATTGATGGATTTGAAGAAATGGGTTTCTTCATTAAGGAATTTGAAGACCAGACTACAGAAGAAGTGGACTTTGAGTATTACTACAACGTCGGACAGAATATCGGACATTGGGATCCCGGCGAGTTCCAGGTGGTTTTCGAATATGATTATCTTGATACAGATGAGAAGGAGGAAATCAAAACTCCTGTTCTGACATTCCAGTCTTCTGTATACGGACAGACAGAAGTGATGGATCTGTCCTATGGCGCGGAGATCTATAATGACGGAACATACCGCATCGTTGCATATGATTTCTATGAAAATCGTGGCGATATGTATCTCATGATCTATGTGGAGAACAACAGCGGCAAAGATATTACGGTCGATTCGGATGAGATCCTTGTCAATGGAAAGGAAGGGAAATTCTCTTATCTTGAAATGGTTGGCGGCGGACACAAAGTCGTGGATTCTTTCCGTGTGATCAAAGAACGGCGTGAGGAGTTCGGTGTTGACGGGCAGATCCATGAGATCACGATGAAACTGTCGATCCATAATCAGAATGATTACAAGGATACGATCCAGGTGGATCCGGTAAAGATCCGAATCGGATAAGGAGACAGCTATGAAACTGGTCGATCTGACATGTACCGGGTGCGGCGCAAATGTGAAGGTGGATCCTTCTTTGCAGAAGGTCACTTGTACGATGTGCGGCAAAGAAATGCTCATTTCCCGAAGCGGCGCCTATGGCGAGGGCTATGATCGGGAGATGGGACGGATCCAGGCGCAAAAAGATGTGGAAGAGACCTGGAAACGGGAAAGGGAAGAAAAGATCCGCCTGCAGGAAGAGGAAAAAAAGAGAAAAGAGCAGAAGCAGCAGATGGATCACATCAGAAAGCAGCTCAACATCATTATGATCGTGGAAGCGGTGATCTGTGTTACCTTCCTTCTTTCCCCGCTTTTCGTGGACAGCGCTTTTGCCCATTCGGTGGCAAGGATCGTAGCCGGGTTTGTACAGCTGGGACTTGTGGCCTCAGTGACTTTCCTGTTTACCAAAGACAGATACTTTACCCCGGTGGTGCTGGCCTGCCTGATCTGTGCTGTCATAAGCGGTGTATCCGGGGTCTTCCTGCCGAGCCTTCTGTGGTTTCTGCTGTTTAATTTCCTGAAACTGATCTGGATGATGCGCATCGAGCATGTCCGGTACTCCTATAAAGAAATCTTCACCCATCTTCTTCCCGGAAAGAAAGCCGGATAAAGAAGATCTTCGCACGTGGTATAATGGAAAAAAGGGCAGGAGGGTATCATATGGATAAGACCGGTCTTCCGACAACGATTCAGGACTATGTAGCAGGTCAGGAAAAATACCTGGACACGATCCGCGGCTGTCTCATAGGCGGTGCGGCAGGTGATGCCCTGGGCTATCCGGTCGAGTTCCTCGATTATGATGCCATTTTAAAAGAGTATGGTCCGGTGGGGATCCGTTCTTATCGTCTGGATCCTTCTACGGAAAAAGCACTTGTTTCCGATGATACGCAGATGAGTTTGTTTACGGCGAACGGACTTCTGGTCGGCCAGACCCGGGGGATCCTCCGCGGCATATCTGCCCAGCCCCGTTATTATGTGTATCTGGCTTATCTGGACTGGCTGGAGACCCAGCGGGGGATCGAGCATGGCGAGCGGATCACATGGATTTCAAAACTTCCGGAATTATGGAACTGCCGGGCACCGGGGGCGACTTGCCTTGATGCGCTTTCCTCGGGTGAGCAGGGATCGACAGAGCATCGGATCAATCACAGCAAGGGCTGCGGCGGTGTTATGCGTGTGGCGCCGGTAGGCCTTTTTATGCGCTTTCAGGAAGATAAGACAGTTGATATGGAAGGGGCGGAGATCGCTGCCCTGACCCATTCCCACTCATTGGGATTTATGCCGGCTGCATTTCTGACCCATGTTTTGAAAAAGATCGTTGAACATGAGGGCCGGGCTAATCTTTCGGAGGTGATTTCTGTCGCCGAAGAGATGATCCGCGAACTCTTCCCGGAAAGAAAGCACCTGGGGGCTTTCTGTGATCTGATCGAAAAGACGGTCCTTCTTTCGAAAAACCAGGCAAAAGATGAAGAGAATATTCCCATGATCGGTTCCGGATGGTGCGGAGATGAAGCGCTGGCGATTGCCTTGTACTGCGCGCTTCGTCATGAGAATGATTTTTCCGGCGCGATCACGGCTGCCGTCAATCACAGCGGAGACAGTGATTCGACAGGTGCGATCACCGGTAATATTGTGGGCGCCCTGGTGGGATATGAGGCGATCGATGAAAAATGGAAAAAAGATCTCGAACTTCGGGATACGATCCTGGAAATGTCTGAGGATCTGTGCTATGGCTGCCTGATGAAAGAAAATGATGATTTCCGGGACGAGTCCTGGCTTTCGAAATACGCATAATGAGGTACATGGATGGACGAGAACCAGACAAATTCTTTTATTCCGATGGAGATGGGAAAAGATAAGACTTCTTCTGTTGAGCCGGCCAAAAATGATCCGGCTGTTGAGGGTGCGGAAGAACAGGTGCATTTCGGGCAGGAGGCAGAGCCGGTTTCGAATGAGCCGGTGCTGAAAGAAGAAGGTTCTAAGGAACAGGAAGAGGTTTCGAAGCAGGAAGAGGAACCGACGGAAGAACCCAATGAAGAACTCAAAGAAGAGCCAAAGGAAGAACCTATTGGTGAAACGGATGAGGAACCAAAGGGCGAACCTGAGGAAGACCTGAAAGAAGAATTGAAGGAAGAGCCGGCGCCGGTAGAATATCCGAAGGAGAGGATGATTCTTTCTCCTGCTACCGTGTCTTCCAAGAACGATGTGGATCTTCCGGAAGTGAAGGTTTCGAATCATCCGAATATCATTAAAAATATCGTTGTTGTGGTGGTTGCATTGCTTTTGGTGGGTGGTATTGCCGGAGCAGTCGGGTATTTTCTTGGAAAAGGCGGCGACTCCGAGTCTACGAAAAAGTCCAGAAAAAAGAGTGAAAGCAACAGTAGTTTTTCTTCTCCTTGGGGAAATGCACTGGAATCTTTTATGAATGAGCCATCCGCTTCCACGTCCGTACGGCCTGGGTATAATGTTGATATTTTAGGCCTCAAAAAGCTCTGCCAGAACCATGATCTGGTCATCAGTGCCGGAAACACGCCTTCCGGTTTTACAGCCTTAGGCGGCGAAATGAAACTGGTCATTACGTTGGAAGAGCTGGAGATGGATTTTTCCGAACTGATCGACACAATGATATATGCCAGTGCGCCGCTGGATAAGTCCCGGGTTACTCAGACAGATGACCGGTTCGTATACGAAGGTTTCCAGGACAGCGAGCATCCGGAGTACGGATATGTGTACATAAAAGTGGTCAAGCTGGAAGGCTACTATATCATGATCCAGGGACTGGGCGAAAGTAAGACAGATCCGGTAGTGGTCGATGCCAGAAATATTTCTGACGAGATATTGACGTACCTGGGTGTCAAATAAATTATACCGTTGCGGTACTTGCATTTCCCGAATCCTTGTTCTAAACTATATCCATTAAAGACGTGGAAGAGGACATGTTTCCTGTATTCCTGATCTATCCAGAGATGAGACGTCTAAGGCTGAGAGCGTTTCTAAAAGATCACTTCGGGAAGTACCACCTCAGAGTCGCATTCCGGAACGGAACAGAGATTTGTTTCAGTATGGAATGACGTCATTCTACCGGCGTTACAGGGGGAGTCGAGTGGTCGGAAAGAATTTCCGGCAATTAGGGTGGAACCGTGCAGTCATGCATCCCTATGTGGGATGTGTGGCTTTTTTGCATCCCGGAAAAAACGGCATAACGAAACCAGAAACAGGAGGAACGCGAAAATGGTTGATTTTGCTAACAAAGAAGAAAGAAACAAGTACCGTCACAGCACATCGCACATTATGGCGCAGGCTATCAAGAGATTGTGGCCGGAAACAAAGCTGGCGATCGGTCCGTCGATCGAAGACGGTTTCTACTATGACTTTGATCGGGATGAGGCTTTTACCACCGAGGATCTGAAAAAAATCGAAGAAGAGATGAAGAAGATCGTCAAGGAAAACCTTCCGATCGAGCGCTTTGAACTGCCGCGTGCTGAGGCAAGAAAGCTGATGGAAGAAAAGGGTGAGCCCTATAAGGTCGAACTGATCGATGATCTTCCGGAAGATGCGGTTATCTCTTTTTACAAGCAGGGTGAGTTTACAGATCTTTGTGCCGGTCCGCATATGGAAAGAACCGGAGAGATCAAGGCCTTTAAGCTTCTTTCCTGCGCAGGCGCCTACTGGAGAGGCTCTGAAAAGAATAAGATGCTGCAGCGTATTTACGGTACTTCCTTCCCGGATAAGGAACAGCTGAAGGCTTTTGTAACTGCAAGAGAAGAGGCTCTGAAGCGCGATCACAACAAGCTCGGAAGAGAACTGGAATACTTCACGACCGTTGATTATATCGGTCAGGGTCTTCCGATCCTTCTTCCGAAGGGCGCCCGTGTTATCCAGCTTATGCAGCGCTGGGTAGAAGACGTGGAGCAGAAGCACGGCTGTCTCTTAACAAAGACACCGTATTTTGCAAAGAGAGACCTGTATAAGATCTCCGGTCACTGGGATCACTACCGGGATGGTATGTTCATCATGGGTGATGCTGACGATGAGTCCAAAGAGTGCTTTGCTCTCCGTCCGATGACCTGCCCGTTCCAGTATCAGGTATTCCTGAACCGTCAGAGAAGCTATCGTGACCTGCCGATGCGTCTTACTGAGACATCCACTCTGTTCCGTAATGAGGATAGTGGTGAGATGCATGGTCTGATCCGTGTCCGTCAGTTTACGATCTCCGAGGGCCATTACATCCTGCGTCCGGACCAGCTGGAACAGGAGTTTGCCAACTGCCTGGATCTGGCGAAGTACTTCCTGGGTACGGTAGGTCTTCTGGAAGACTGTACTTTCCGTTTCTCCCAGTGGGATCCGGAGAACCCGAAAAACAAGTATGAGGGAACAAAGGAACAGTGGGAAGAGGCTCAGGCTGTCATGAAGAAGATCCTGGATGATCTGGGTCTGGAGTACTCCATCGGTATCGACGAAGCGGCATTCTACGGACCGAAGCTGGATATTCAGTACAAGAATGTGTTCGGCAAGGAAGATACTCTGGTTACCATCCAGATCGATATGCTTCTGGCTCAGAGGTTCGGTATGGAATATATCGACAAAGACGGACAGAAGAAGAATCCGTACATCATTCACAGAACCAGCCTCGGCTGCTTCGAGAGAACACTGGCTTATCTGATCGAAAAGTATGCCGGCTGCCTGCCTTTGTGGATGGCTCCGGAGCAGGTACGTATCCTGCCGATCGCCGATTCGCATTTGGATCGTGCTTTCGAGATACGCGACGCTCTCCGCGCGAAAGGAATCCGCGCCGAGGTCGACGACCGTTCCGAGAAGCTGGGTAAAAAGATCCGTGAGGCGAACCTGGATAAGATCATTTACATGGTCACCGTCGGTGATAAGGAAGTGGAAGAGGGCACAGTATCTGTCCGCTCCCGTTTTGAGAATGATCTGGGATCCATGTCCGTTGAAGATCTTGCCGCTAAGATGCTGGAAGAGATCGAAAGCAAGAAGGCCGTAAAGGTATAAGTGCATTTCGAGAAGTGAATCAATCGCCTCATTTAAATAAATGACCAAGATGAAAAGGAGTTGTCGGAAGGCAGCTCCTTTTTTGTATGACAGAATCGACAATGCGATTGCGCTGAAATATAATAAATATAATTTAAGGAGGTGTATGTATGAAACGATTAGTATCGAGTGTTCTCACTCTTGCAATGATCTTCTCGCTTGCGGGTTGTTCGAAAAAGAGTGAAGAGACAACAAAGAAAACAAAAGATAAGAACAAGTCTGAAACTGAATCCGAGGAAACATTAGATCCGGAATCAGACACAGATGAAACAGAGGAGACGAAAGACACAGAAGATACAGAAGATACGGAAGATACAGGTTCTTCTGAGACGGAAGAATCCACAAAGGCTTCCCGATCCGGTTCATCCGGAATTTCGGGGTATACCATTTCTCCGGATTTTACTATCCGTTCGGATCTGGAAAACATAGATTACATCATTACAAAGAATTACCGTGCTTATGGTTTTGTTTCCTCAGCTTCGGAGAATAAGGTCAATACACTTAAAAAGGAGATTGATCTGCTTACAATCAATGAATCGGATACTTACGATCAGCTTTGGAATTCGCTGGATGGAATCTATCCGGCTATGAATACTGATTACGATAGTATGTAC
>CADCLV010000073.1 GCA_902802325.1 Oscillospiraceae bacterium
CGAAGACCTTCATAAGCAAGGTCTTACCGTCATCATGATCTCACACGATATTTCAGCGGCACTCCGCTATGCGACCCACATTTTGCATATCGGTACGACAGTACATTTCGGGACGAAAGAAGAATACCAGAATAGTGATATCGGAAAAGCTTTTCTGAAGGAGGCGGGCTATGCTGGATAAACTTTGGATGTATCTTCAACTTCCTATGGTGCAAAGAGCACTGATCGTCAGCGTGCTGATTGCTTTCTGTTCAGCGCTTCTCGGCGTGACACTGGTTCTGAAACGTTATTCATACATTGGCGACGGATTGTCTCACGTGGCTTTCGGGGCCATGAGTGTGGCGGCAGTGGTCGGTCTTACGAATGAAATGCTTCTGATCCTTCCGGTTACGATCATCTGCGCAATACTTCTTCTTCGCACCGGACAAAATGCGAAGATCAAGGGGGATGCCCTGATCGCCATGATATCCGTGGGGGCACTGGCGTTAGGTTACCTTCTGATGAATCTGTTTTCCACGTCATCGAATCTTTCCGGAGATGTCTGTACTACGCTTTTCGGATCCACCTCGATCCTTACTCTTTCGAATGAGGAAGTCTGGCTTTGCGTGATCCTTTCTATCCTTGTTTTTATAGGTTTTCTGTTCTTTTACAACAAGATCTTCTGTGTGACATTTGACGAGCAGTTTTCCAGAGCAATCGGCATGAAAGTGGAACTGTATCATTTCCTCATTGCCGTAATGATTGCAGTGATCATCGTACTGGCGATGAATCTTGTGGGATCACTTCTTATCTCTGCACTGGTCATTTTCCCGGCGCTTTCATCTATGCGTCTATTTAAGAGCTTCCGGTCTGTAACGATTTTTGCATCGGTACTGTCGCTGATCTGCACACTGGCCGGAATTGTGCTCTCGCTTTTATATTCTACCCCCGTAGGTTCCACGATCGTTACCGTGGATGCGGCGGGATTTTTGATCTGCTTTTTTGCAGGAAAGATTAGAGGAGACGTAAGCACATGAAGAATAAACTATTCCGGAACCTGATTATTACTTTTCTGAGCATCAGTATGATGCTGTCTTTGGAATCCTGCGGGAAAAAGAAAGAAAATGCTGTCAATGGCGGACACGCAGTGAGCTCCACCACCGGTGTGAACGATCTTCTGCAGTCTGGCCTGAACGAGCAGACGTCAGAGGAGACGACTTCTGAAGAGGTGGTGATCGATTTTACTTCATCTCCGGCATATACGTCCTCCGCACCGCTTCCTTCTGAGGAGGTAATTCCGACATTCACGATGAATGAAGAAGGAGTCGAGGTGGATCTGACCGTTATGTCTTCCGGTACAGTATATTCAATCGTTTACGATATGATGATGCACCCGGATAATTATGTGGGAAAAGTCGTAAAGATGCGTGGTATTTTCGATACGGCATATGATGAAGCCAGTGGCATCCGTTACTATGCTTGTGTGATCCAGGATGCAACGCAGTGCTGTGCCCAGGGGATTGAATTTGAACTGGAAAAACCGGGAACGTATCCGGATGATTTCCCTGAGGTAGGTCAGGAATGCACAGTTGTCGGTGTTTTTGACACGTATATGGAAGGGGAATACCGGTATGCCACGCTTCGCCATTCCAACATGACGGTCACAGACAAAACTTGAGAGCTTTTTGAGAAAAGCCTCTTGCTTTTTTCTATAGGTTAGCATATACTAACTGCGAATTTCTGCAAAGTTATCTATATTTGCCACCTGATGTGTAATACTGTGCATGGTGGTTAGCGGATGCTAACGCAAGGATGAGGGGAAATCGGAAATGAAACTTAGTGAGGTTAAAGTGGATCAAATAGCGACAATACGAGCGCTAGGAAGCGACACGCACTTTCTGTCCCGGGTGACTTCGATTGGAATGACAGAAGGGACCCGTGTACAGGTTGTCCGAAACGACAGGAAAATGCCGCTTTTGATTTATGTGAGGGAAACACTTCTGGCTTTGAATCGAAAAGACTGTGAAAAGATCGAAGTGGAGGTGAAGGCATAATGAGTACGATTGCACTTCTTGGACAGCCGAACTCAGGTAAATCCACTGTATTTAACCAGCTGACCGGTGCCCGTCAGCATGTCGGAAACTGGCCGGGTAAGACAGTTGAAAAGAAAGACGGTTCCTTTTCCTACAACGGAGTAAAGTATGAACTGGTCGACCTTCCCGGAAGTTATGCGCTTTCCGGAAACTCGGATGAAGAGATAATTACCGAGGACTTTATTAAAAGCGGAAAAGCCGATCTGGTATGTATTCTGGTCGATGCATCCCAGCTGGAAAGAAGCATGTATATGGTATCGGAATTCGCTTCGATGGGAAAACCTGCGATCCTGATCCTGAATATGATGGATGTTGCTGAAAAACAGAATAAGTCCATCGATGCTGACCTTCTTTCCTCCCGTCTGGGTATCCCGGTCCTGCCTTTTACTGCTGCGGAAGGAAAAGAGTATGGAAAACTGAAAGAGCTGATCGTGAAGGAACTTTCTGATCCACATACACTTTCTTCAACGCCGTACCTGGCATCAGGAAAAGAATCGAAAGGAAAGAAGAGTGCAGATCAGTTAAAGGCTGAAAGTGAAACGAAGTTTCAGTGGGTATCGGAGATGCTGGATGGTGTCACAAAGACTAAATCCGAAAAATATGAGCTTTCAAAATTTGACCGTATCGCGATTCGTCCGGTCCTGGGTAAATTCGTTACTATCGGAATCATTCTTCTCGCTTTTCTGGTCGCGATGATCATCTGCATTCCGTTTATGAGTCTGGGATCCATGATCCCGCAGTATACCAGCGGACCGATCTCGGATGCGCTCACAGGATGGAATGTTCATCCCTGGCTTGTTTCCATATTCAGTCTGATGATCCCGAATGTTATTTATTTCTCGCTTTCCATGGCGGCATTTGTTTTGGGCGTGAATCTGGTATTCGGATTCCTGGAAGAGGTCGGTTTTCTGGCAAGAGCTGCTTACCAGTTCGATGGTGTATTAAGTAAGATCGGACTTCAGGGTAAAGCTGTGGCGCCTCTTTTGATGGGTTTTGGCTGTACGATCGGTGGCTCCTGCGGTACCCGTGTCATGGATAACTGGGGACAGAAGATGCTGGCGATGGCAGCGGTCTGGGCTATCCCATGCGCATCGATCTGGGCGATCGTTCCGGTCATCTCCGGTATGTTCTTCCCGGCCTGGGGTACGCTTCTGATCTGTCTGGGTATCCTTCTTTATATCTTCGTCATGATCTTCCTGGTTTCAAAGATCTTCGGAAAGAAACTTGCTCCGGTGGAAAGCCGTACCGGTATGATCATGGAGCTTCCGCCATACCATAAGGCGCACTGGAAGCATATTCTGAAAGAGTCTTTTTTCAAAGCACTGGACATTTTCCTTCGTGCACTTCGTACGGTAACCCTGATCTCGCTTCTGTTCTGGGCACTTTCCTACAGCAAGAGCGGAGCTGTGGAAGACAGTATCCTTTATAAAGTCGGAACGACTATTGAGCCGGTGACCAAGTTCTTTGGCATGGGCTGGAGAACATTTATGGCATTCCTCAGTTCGGCATTTGCTAAAGAGGCTGTACTTGGTGTTCTGAATTCGGTATTCATCGGAGATAACTCCCTTTTAAATGCCACGTTCAATGCCAAGACTTCCGGCGCTGATGCGGGTTCTCTTTCTACGGTAATGAGCAATAGCGTTTCGAAGGCGGAAGCACTGGCCTTCATGTTTGCGGTTACATTCAATATTCCCTGCGTGATGGCGCTTTCAACAACCTACCGTGAGTCCCATTCATTGAAATGGACTTCTCGTGTTGCCTTCTTCTATTTCGGATCGGCTCTGATCCTGTCTTGTATCGTATATCATCTGGCTTCGCTGTTTATGTAAAAGGAGGAGAGAAATGTATCAGATTTCGATGAAAATAGAAGGCATGGCCTGCAGTATGTGTGAAGCGCACGTCAACGATGCAATCAGAAAAGTCGTTCCGCAGGCGAAAAAGGTAAAGAGCTCCCATAAAACAGGCGAGAGTTCTTTTGTGGTAGAAACCAAACCGGATATGGGTGCACTGGAAAAGGTGATCGAGGCAACCGGATATCAGGTGCTCTCGGTTTCCGCTGCCCCATATGAAAAGAAAAGATTCGGCATTTTTTGAATATGAATAAAGGAGATGAGTTTTTATGATGAAACTAGTTTTGATCCGGCATGGAGAAAGTGAGTGGAATAAACTCAATCTGTTTACCGGATGGACAGATGTAGACCTGAGTGATAAGGGAAGAGAGGAAGCAAAGGCGGCCGGTCAGATGCTTCTTTCCGAAGGATATGATTTCGATATCTGTTTTACCTCATACCTGAAGCGTGCGATCCATACACTGAATATCGTACTGGATGAAATGGACCGGGCCTGGCTGCCGGTCGTGAAGTCCTGGAAACTGAATGAGCGTCACTATGGTGCGCTTCAGGGATTGAATAAGTCTGAAACTGCCGAGAAGTATGGCGAAGAACAGGTCAAGATCTGGAGACGTTCCTTTGACGTAAAACCGCCGGAGCTTTCTGACGATGATGAACGTTCTGCAACAAAGCAGGCAATGTTCCGGAATGTAGATGCTTCGCTCCTGCCGAAAAATGAGAGCCTGGAGACAACCATCGAACGAGTGATCCCGTATTTTGAAGAAGTAATCAAGCCTGAGATGAAAGCGGGAAAAAGAGTCGTGATCGCGGCTCATGGAAACTCACTGAGAGCCTTGGTGAAGTATTTCGATAACCTGTCTTCTGAGGAGATCATCGGCGTCAATATTCCGACAGCTGTTCCGCTGGTATATGAGTTTGACGATGATTTCCATGTTCTGAATCATTACTATCTCGGAGACCAGGAAGCACTGAAAGCAAAAATGGAAGCTGTGGCGAATCAGGGCAAGAAAGCTTGAATTACCTCTTGACAGAGCCTTTCAGAAGGTGCAATATTATGTAGGCTATCAACGATAGCTAACATCGATCGCAAAAGAAAGGAAGTCTGTTATTCATGCCGAGAGATAAGTCAGAAAGCCATGTGAAAGTCAATCAGGCGATCAAAGCTGAATTTCTGGAAAAGGGATTTGAAAATGCTTCGATCCGAAGTATCGGTTCCCGTGCCGGCATGACTTCTGCAGGTCTTTATCGGCACTATGCCGATAAAGCAGCGATGTTTGATGCAATCGTAGCACCACTAGTTCATGACATACAAAATTGGACGAAGAAACATATTCGGCAGAAGTATGAGCTAGTGGCGCGACAGAGGGATACTGGCGAGATCTTTGGTGAAACGATCATGGATCTGATCAAGAAAGTGATTCTTCCTCGAAAAGAAGAGTTCCGCCTGCTTTTGAATGGTTCTAAAGGGACCAGGTACGAGTATTTCGTGCATGATTTTGTTATGGAGAACCAGAAAGAGTACATGCGGGCGCTGGATTTCTTTCGTGAGAAAGGATATTCCGTTTCCCCGGTCAGTGAAGGGGAGATACATATGCTTCTTTCGGCCTATCTCACTGCCTGCTTTGAACCGATCGTTCACGAAGATGACGATGAAAAGATTCTCAGGTATTTAAATACACTGGAAGAGTTCTTCATGCCGGGATGGCTGAAGATCATGGGTATGAAATAGAAAGGAGCCGTAAGGCTCCTTTTTATTATATAAGTTATCGATCAGTGGTTAGCGATAGCTAATCTAGTAAAAGGAGTGATTGAATTTGGCAAAAGTTGAAAAGTATGATCACATGAAGCTCATACGGAATTATGCAGGCGGGCATAAGAACCTGATCCTGCTGGGGAGGATCCTGGCCGGGGTCAGTGCGGTAATGACACTGATACCGTATTATGAGCTCTGGCGGATCATAAAGATAGCAGTAGAAGGGCAGGACCCGGATCTGATCAAAGGTCATGCATGGATCGCTGTAGGATTGATCATCGGCGCGTTGCTTGTCTACATCCTGGCGCTGCTTTGCACGCATGTCGCTGCTTTCCGTGTTCAGGCAAATATGCGAAGTGCATTGATGAGACGGATCATTACTCTGCCGTTAGGTGTTTTCGATGATGATGGAACCGGTAAGATCCGCCGAATCGTTAATGATTCCACTGCGGCAACAGAAACCTATATAGCACATAATCTGGCGGATAAAACGGTTGCGGCTGTAACGCCGGTAGGCCTGATCGTTCTGGTTCTGGCATTTAACTGGAAGATCGGCCTGATATGTGTCATTCCTGCCATTATCGGTTTTTGCTTCATGATGACTATGATGGGGAAGAATATGCAGGAGAAAATGAAGGAATACCAGAATGCACTGGAAGTGATGAGCAGTGAAGCGACTGAATATGTTCGTGGTGTTCCTGTTGTAAAGACTTTTGGACAGACTGTCCATTCTTTTACACGGTTTAAGTCTGCAATTGACGGATTCGGAAAGTGGTCCACTGACTATACGCTTATGCTTCGTATGCCTATGATCGCTTTCATGACCTGTATCAATGCTATTTTTCTGGCTCTCGTAGTTGCTGCTTTCCTTATTACCGGGGACGGAATCGCAAATGCCGATATCCTGAATATCATGTATTACATCATCGTCTCACCACTGATTACGGTAGCATTGACAAAAATTGCCTATTCCGGAGAAGCTGAAATGACTCTGATCGATGCGTTAAAACGTGTGGATCAGGTACTGGAAATCGAACCTCTTCCTGAATCTGACACTTCTCTTTCACCTAAAGACAGCAGTATCGAAATTGAGCATGTCAGCTATCGCTATAAAGATGCCACGAGAGAAGCGGTGTCGGATATTTCTCTCTCGATCCATCCGGGAGAGCATGTGGCACTGGTTGGTCCTTCCGGATCCGGTAAGACCACACTGGCCGAGCTCCTGGTACGTTTCTTTGACGTGACAGAAGGACGGATCTTGATTGGCGGAGTGGATATTAAAGATATGTCTTCCCAAAAACTGATGGAGCAGGTGTCCTTTGTATTTCAGGACAGCCGGCTGATCAAGACATCGATCCTGGAAAATGTCCGGATGGGACGCCCTTCTGCGACTGAAGAGGAGGTGCTGGCTGCTTTGGAAAAAGCACAGTGTATGGACATTATCAATAAGCTTCCGAATGGGGTCCACACGATCCTGGGTGAAAAAGGCACTTATCTTTCAGGCGGTGAGCAGCAGAGAATTACAATTGCCCGAGCGGTCCTTAAGGATGCGCCGATCCTGATCCTCGATGAAGCGACTGCTTTTGCTGACCCGGATAATGAGACAAAGGTGCAGGCAGCATTCTCGGAAATGGCAAAGGAAAAGACAGTGATCATGATCGCACACCGTTTGAGTACGGTATCTGATGCTGACCGTATCTTCGTTCTTTCAGACGGAAAACTGCAAGAAAGCGGTTCCCACGAAGAACTGATGGAAAGAAATGGACTTTATAAGCGTATGTTCGATGAATACAGCCGTTCGATCGAATGGAAAGTAGGTGCCTGAATATGATAAAAAAACTCATGCATAAGTACGCACTTTCAGAACAAGGTGCAAAGGATATGGTGAAAGCCTGCCTCTTCTGTACATTGACAAATATCTGCCTGATGATGCCTTCCGGCGTGCTTTATATGCTCATTAAAGATGCCACATACCGTGAAAGCGGAGTTCGAAGAACGGCGCTTGCCGAGAAACTTCGTAAGCTTCCCCTTTCCTATTTCGGAAAGAAAAACATTGCTGATCTGACCACCCACATCATGGGTGACTGTGCCTCGATTGAAACTGCTTCCAGCCACTGGATTCCGGAACTGATTGGCGCGATCATCTCTACAAGCCTTGTGGGTATCAGTATGTTCATCTTTTTTGACTGGCGTATGGCACTTTCCAGTTTCTGGGTGATCCCGGTTGCCTTTCTGATCGTGATCAGCTGCTCGGACGCAGAAAAAAGAGCAGTGCGGAAAAACTCGGCAGTCAAAATGGATATGGCGGATAGCATCCAGGAGTGTCTGGAATCGATTCGTGATCTTCGGGCAAACAATGCACAGGGAAAGTACATGGAAGGGCTGGAAAAGAAGATCCGGAAAGTGGAGAAGATGGCGCTTTTTACCGAATTGAAAATGGCAGTATACGTGAACTCCGCAGCCATTATCCTGAAACTCGGTATCGGAACGACCGCCTTAGTTGGAGGTGCTCTGTATGCTGATGGAAGTATATCGATCCTCACATTCTTCATGTTCCTGATGATGGTTTCCCGTCTTTATGATCCGATGCAGATCACCCTTCAGAACTTTGCCGCGATCATTGCGACTGGTGTCCAATGCGAACGTCTGGATGAAGTTCTGTCTCACGAGATCCAGACCGGATCGGATAAACTGACTCACAATGGATATGATATTTCTTTCGACCATGTAGGTTTTCAGTATTCGGATGACACTGCGGTCCTGAAAGATGTAAGCTTTACAGCAAAACAGGGCGAGGTGACCGCCTTGATCGGTCCTTCCGGCGGAGGAAAAACAACGATCTCTCGTCTTGCTGCCCGTTTCTGGGATCCGACAGAAGGTAAGATCACACTGGGAGGAACCGATATCTCCGGGATCGATCCGGAGACCCTTTTACAGAATTATTCCATCGTTTTCCAGGATGTAACATTATTTAACAACAGTGTGATGGAGAATATCCGGATCGGTAAAGCCGGAGCCAGCGATGAGGAAGTAAAGGAAGCTGCAAGACTGGCTAACTGTGAAGAGTTTGTATCGCTCCTTCCGGAAGGATATAACACAAGGATCGGAGAAAACGGAAGTGAACTGTCCGGTGGTGAACGTCAGCGGATCTCTATTGCCAGAGCATTTCTAAAGGATGCGCCGATCATTCTTCTGGATGAAGCAACGGCTTCTTTGGATGCGGAAAATGAAACTAAGATCCAGGAAGCGCTTTCCCGACTGATCAAAAACAAGACAGTCCTGATCATTGCCCATCGTATGCGCACGATCGCCAATGCGGATCATATCGTCGTGCTGAAAGATGGTATTGTTGCGGAAGAAGGAAAACCATCGGATTTAATGAATAGGGAAGAAAGCATTTACCGGAATATGACAAATCAGCAGATGCTTTCACAGAATTGGAAGATGAACTAATGGGTATGAAGAAAAAAACACTGGTCGGTACAGAGGAATTGTATCAATATATGAACGGTGGATCCGGATTTCCGGAGGAAATCGGCACTGCCAGGATCCAAAAAGAGAAGTCGAAAAATGATGTTCTGTACTATCGATGGGATCTATCCTTTACTCAGGATACGAATGCGAAGAAAAGTGATAACGCCGGAAATGACGAGGTTCAGATCATCTTTAATCTTAATCAGGATATTGAGTGGCAGGTAGGAGAAGATCCCTCTTTTCCTCGATACCAGAAAGTCAACATGAAGCGGGGAGAAGTTTGCATCTACCGGAATGATGATATCGGTACATCTATGTTCTATCCAAGCGGAAGACATTACCAGTTCCGAAGCATACAGATGACAACAGAAAGATTCTCGGCACTGTTACAGCTTCTGTTCCCCGAAAAAGAGGCCGAATATCTTGAAAAAAAGGTCTTTTCCCGTGTGGAGAAAACAAGGATCACGCCGGAAATGTTCCGTATTCTCTCTGAAATAGACAGTGCAGACCGCTACGCGGAGTTTAAAGGCGTTTATCTGGAAACGAAGATGATCGAACTTACTGCTCAGGTACTGATTGGAATCGTGAATGGGGAAGGGGCAGAGAGTCCCAAAAAGGAAATGAATATCGATCCGCAGGACCGGCTTTCCATCGAACATTTGCGGGAGAAGATCCAGTTAGTTCCGTATGAGGAATACGATGCGCCTTTGGTGGCTTCAAAGATGGCCATGAGTCTTTCGAAATTGAATCGTCTGTTCCGCCAGATGTACGATACATCTCTACATGCTTATGTACAAGAAATGCGTCTGGAATACGCAGCCACACTTTTGACGCGTGAAAAAATAAATGTTTCCGAGGCGGCGATCCGTTCCGGCTATTCCAATATGAGTTACTTTTCTAAAGCTTTCCGGGATCGGTTCGGAATGAGTCCAAAAGAATATCGTGAACGAAAACTGTTAGAAAACGATTCGTAAATGGTGGAATCAAAATACGAAACGAGTATAATCCACATAGTTAGCAAAAGCTAACTATGTGGATTTTCTTTTTAGGAAAGGTCGTGCTTATGTTTAAAAAAGTTGCTCCTTATATCGGGAAATACAGGAAATATACGATTTGGGCCGTGATCTGTATGAGTCTTGGAATCATTGCCAATGTGCTTCCTTATTTCTTTATGTATCAGATCATTTCTCCCTTGATCCGCGGAGAATCTGTAAGCAACTCCTATATTCTTTATCGGGTTGCTGCAGTTGCTGCCTGTAAGATCCTTTTTGCGGTCTTATATACTCAGGGGCTGTCATTTTCACATTACAGCGCCTATCACACGCTAAAAAACCTTCGTGTATCGCTTCAGGGGAAACTGGAAAAACAGCCTCTCGGCCATATTCAGGATATGGGAACAGGAAGGATCAAGAAAGTCTTTACAGATGATATCGATCAGGTCGAACTTCTGCTGGCTCATGCGATCCCGGAAGGAATCGCCAATGTAGCGATCCCGGTCCTGATACTTGTTTTAATGTTTGTTACGGATTGGAGACTGGGCCTTTTGTCACTGGTTCCGCTTATCGTCGGTATGCTTGCCATGGGAATGATGATGAAAGCCGGCATGGCCAAGATGAACGACTATTATGCCTCCGCAACGAAAATGAACAACACGATCATCGAATACGTCAATGGTATGGAAGTTGTGAAAGTCTTTAATAAAGACGGCGATTCCTATAAGCGGTTCGGAGAAGTAGTGAGAAGCTACAGGGACTTTACGATTGCCTGGTATAAGGTCTGCTGGCCGTGGATGGCTGTATATGCCAGTGTTCTTCCGTGTATGGCGCTCCTGATCCTCCCGCTCGGATCTCTTATGGTCATCAATGAGGTGATCGCACTGGATAAACTGGTACTGGTCCTCTGTATGTCTTTTGCCGTTGGTCCTTCCGTGCTAAAAGCACTGAACTTTGCAGGAAAGTTCCCTCAGCTGAACTATAAGATCGATGCCCTGGAAAAAATGATGGAATATCCGCCTCTCCAGGAAGGAACTTCCGGGTTTTCCGGGAACAGCTCGGATGTTGTTTTTGAAGATATTCACTTTGGATATGACGAAAAGGAAGTACTTCACGGGGTGTCACTGTCGTTAAAACAGGGGACGACCACCGCGCTGGTTGGAGAATCCGGATCCGGAAAATCCACCCTGGCCAAGCTTCTTGTTCACTATTATGATCTTTCTTCCGGGCATATATCGATCGGAGGGCAGGATATAACGGATATGTCGCTTCGGGCATTGAACGATCAGGTGGCCTTTGTATCTCAGGAACAGTTCCTATTCAATACGTCTCTTTATGAGAATATACGTATCGGAAATCCGGATGCGAGTAGAGAGCAAGTACTCGAAGCGGCATCAAGGGCGCAATGTGATGAATTTCTGGAAAGACTTCCAAATGGTATTGAGACTTTGGCCGGAGATAGCGGAAAGCAATTATCCGGCGGCGAGCGCCAGCGTATTTCACTGGCAAGAGCGATCCTGAAAAATGCACCGATCATCGTACTTGATGAAGCGACGGCATTTATGGATCCGGAAAATGAAGAAAAGATGAATCGGGCCATCGATGAGATCATGAGAGACAAGACTGTCCTTGTCATCGCACACCGCCTGTCTACGATCAAGA
>CADCLV010000074.1 GCA_902802325.1 Oscillospiraceae bacterium
AGCTGGTCATCGTTCATATCCGTGATCTCTTTTCCTGAGTATTGGATGTGGCCCAAAGAGGGTTTATCCATTCCGGAAAGCGCATATAAGAGAGTGGATTTTCCGGCACCAGAAGATCCCATGATAACGGTAAAATCGCCGTCATAGATCTCGAGATCCAGATTCTTGATGATATGGTACTGTTTCCCGGAAACCGAGAAGCTTTTACTTAATTTATCTGTCTTGATGATGACTTTCTTGTCCACGAAACCGTCGACTCCTTTCCATGTCAGAACGCTGTACGTCAGTGCTTTTCCCATAGGAAAAAGACCATAGTTTTCTTTTCTACGGTTTCAGTATAGTGAAATGGAAATGGAAAATCTTTGCGTAATCTTTAATCGATTTTTAAACGTAAATTTTACAAAAGCGGAATATGAAGCGTGATCAGAAGGCCTCCGTCTTTGTTGTCTGCCGTGATCTCTCCGCCCATCTTTTCCATGAAATAGCGGGAGATATAAAGGCCCAGCCCGGCGCCTTCTTTTTCTCTGGCATTACTGCCTCTTTTGTACTTTCCGAAGATCGAATCCAGTTCTTCTTCCGGAACTCCGCCGCCTTTATCTCCGATCCCGAGGACCAGAAACTGTTTTTCTTCCGCACTCTTTTCAATGCGGCTTGTGACGGTCATATCTGTGTTTGCGTACTTATATGAATTGGAAAAGATATTACCGATCACCTGATTGAGCCGCATCGGATCAGCCGAAACGACGCAGTCTTCTATGGAAAATGCACTGCATTTTTTCTTAAAGTCCGCCTCGGAAATAAAGCGGGCGATCTCTTTGGATGTCACTTCACCGGGAACCACATCCAGATGTTCCAGCTCCTCCAAAGTCGCATGGAAAAGATTCGATACCAGACTGTTGATCTGATCGGCTTTGGCATTAATGCTTCTGATCGTTTCTTTTTCTTCATCGGTATGGGAAGTTAACTCCATGACTTCCGCCATGGCTTTGATGGAAGTCACCGGAGTCTTAATGTCATGGGAAAGCTGCGCCACCAGTTCTTTTCGGGCATTCACCGCTTCTGCTTCCCGAAGTTTACTGGCGCGAAGTTCTTCCCTCATAATGTCAAAGCTTTCCGTAAAGGCACCAAAGACGTGACCTCGATCCATTTTCATGGGGGCGTCGAGATTGCCGGAAGCCACTTCGCTGGCAAAATGCTCCATCTGCTTAAAAGGATCCACCACCCGTTTTTTCAGGTAGAGATAATATCCGAAAGTCGATAAAAGGACCAGAAAGAGGATCAGACCCAGAAGACAGGCGATCGTCCGGTTATAGTTGACCTGCCGCTCCTTATAATCGTTGTGTACCAGGATCTTTCCCACCACTTCCCCGTCTTCGGTAACGATATCCCGGATCACATCGTAGTTGACGGTCGCGGACGAAACGGAAGTGGAAATGTGTTTTTTCGTATAGAGCAGAAGATTTCCTTCGTTATCGATCACGGCATAGTCAAAGGGCTGATCCCGTTCGATCAGTTCTTCTTTATGCGAACTTGTCTCTTCCCAGTTCTTTCCAAGGGAAATGGCAAGACGGTTCACTTCCGTGGGATAGGATCTGATTTCCCGCACGCCAAGTGTCCCGATATAGCAGCACAAGGCAAAACCGAGAATCACGAAGAAAAAAGCATAGATCAGAAAGTTTCGGAACTTCAATTATTCTCCTCCAGAATGAAACCGGTCCCCCACACAGTCTTAATCAGGATAGGGTTACCCGGATCTTCTTCGATTTTCTCACGAAGATGGCGGATATGCACGTTGAGGGTCACGTCTCCGACAAATTCCGATCCCCAGATCTTTTCGAAGAATTCCTCTTTCTTAATGATGCGGTTTCGGTTATTCAGCATATATACCAGAAGCCGGAATTCCATGGCTTTTAGGGGGATCTCCTTGTCTTGTCGGATCACAACGGCCCGGTGAAGATCTACCGTCACGGATCCTAACTTCACCAGATGCGAAGTGTCTTTTTCCGAAGACGGATCGCCCTTCGAAAGTGCATTTCCCGAAGAAGGATCTTTTCCTTCTTCATAACGCTTCAGTGCCACCTTGACTTTGGCCAGAAGCACACTCAGGGAATAGGGTTTACAGATATAATCGTCACCGCCGATAGAGAGGGCTAAAAGCATGTCATCTTCAGCCTGACGGGCGCTGATGAAAAAGATCGGCACATTCATTTTCTGCCTTATGATCTGACAAAGTTCGAATCCGGAATCTTCCCCCAGGTTAATATCCAGAAGCATCAGAGAGCAGGTGTTTTCCTCGAAAAATGCCAGCGCCGACTTCATGTCCGTGGCATAGGTGGCCGACACTCCCGACATATTAAAATACTTGGAAGTGTATTCAGAAAGTTCCTGTTCGTCATCTACGATCAAGACACGATAATGCATTTTTCTCCCCCCGATACCGTATCCTACTCTTTTCCTTCTTTTAGTGCCTGGTCGATCTCCTCTGCATACCGCACGGTTTCCATGGCGTCACGGCAGTATTTGTCGGCACCGATGGCATCCGCATATTCCTGGGTCAATACCGCGCCGCCGACACAGACTTTCGCCCAGGGCGCCTGCTCACGAAGGAGCTTGATGGTCTCTTCCATCGCAGGAACAGTCGTGGTCATCAGTGCCGACAGTCCTACGATCGGAGCGTGAAGACGGATGACCTCATCAACGACTTCTTGCTCCGGTACGTCTTTTCCCAGATCACTTACGGCAAAACCGTAGTTTTCGAGGATCAGTTTCACGATATTTTTTCCGATATCATGGATGTCTCCATGCACGGTCGCAATAACAAAGGGACAGCGGGACGATCCTCCGTTTCCGTCATCACTTGCCGCCATGGCGATTTTGACTTCTTCAAAAGCACTTTTCGCTGCTTCTGCCGCCATAAGAAGCTGCGGCAGATATACTTTCTTCTTTTCGAAATCCGCGCCGACGATATTCAGCGCAGGGATAACTTCCGACTGGATAATTTCCAGAGGCTTCTTCTCTGCCAGCATCGCTTTCGTAAGAGAGCCGGTCTTTTCTTTAAGACCTCTCACGATTGCCTTCTGCAGTTCCGAAGAAGGGCCTTCTCCGGAGCCTTCCGGCGAGGAAGGTTTTTCTGCGGAAGTTGCCGCGCCTGCCGCCGGAGCCGCCGTCGGTGCCGGCAGATTCTGGGCATAGGTGATGTAATCCATGCAGTTTTCGTCCATGTTATGCAGAGCACGGAACGCATGGTACACATTCATCATCTCCTGGGAATACGGGTTCATGATCGCCGCGGAAAGACCGTCCTGCAGGCACAGTGCAAAGAAGGTCGAAGTGATGATGTTTCTGCTGGGAAGTCCGAAAGAGACATTGGAAATACCAAGAGAAGTATTTACTTTCAGATCATGACGGATACTATGGACCGCCTGCATGGTGGCCAGGGCCGCTGTTGTATCGGCTGAGATCGTCATGGCCAGCGGGTCAAAGATCAGATCCTTCTTACTGATCCCGTACTCAGCGGCCTTCTTAATGATCTTTTCGGCAATAGCCACACGTTCTTCTGCCGTATCCGGGATACCGCCTTCATCCAAAGTCAGCGCGACGACAAATCCGCCGTATTTCGCGACAAGCGGGAAGATCATGTTCATGACCTCTTCTTTACCGTTGACAGAGTTGACCATGGCTTTTCCGTTATAGGCGCGAAGACCTGCTTCCATGGCAACAGGATCTGTAGTATCGAGCTGCAGAGGAAGGTCAGTTACAGCCTGCAGTTCTTTTACCGCACGAAGTAGGAAAGCCGGCTCATCGATCTCAGGAAGGCCGACATTTACGTCGAGGAGCTGCACTCCTGCATCCTGCTGTTTCAGGGCTTCACCTAAGATATAGTCGATATCGTTTTCACGAAGTGCCTGCTGGAAACGCTTCTTTCCCGTCGGGTTGATGCGCTCACCGATCAGGATCGGGCTCTCGCCGAACTTCACGGCATGTGTGTAGGATGAAACGAGGGACAGGTCTTTTTCTGTTACCGGTACAGGTGTGATGGACTTGGATTTTTCCACCACGGCACGGATATAATCCGGCGTGGTGCCGCAGCATCCGCCGGCGATACGCACGCCCTTTTCCAGAAGTTTTCCCACAGATTCAGAGAACTCCGGCGGGAATACATCATAGACGGTCTTGCCGTTTTCCGCTCTCGGAAGGCCTGCATTCGGTTTGAGAAGTACCGGCACGGATGCATATTCGAGATATTCCTCCACAACGCCTACCAGCTGGTCCGGTCCAAGCGAGCAGTTGGCGCCGATGGCATCTGCATGCATGCCCTCAAGCATGGCCACCATCGCTGCCGGAGAAGCACCCGTCATAAGTTTTCCGTCAGAACCATAGGCATTGGAAACAAATACCGGAAGATCAGTATTTTCTTTTACAGCCAGAAGCGCGGCTTTCGTATCGTAGCTGTCATTCATGGTCTCGATAAACACAAGATCCACACCGGCCGCCACACCGAATTTCACGGTCTTACTGTACATCGTCACCGCATCTTCAAATTCATAGTCGCCGTAGGGCTTCAGGAGTTTTCCTAAAGGACCGATGTCCAGCGCGACAAATTTTTCCTGCGTTCCTGTAGAACGGGCCGCCGCTTCACGGGCATTTTTCACCGCCGCGGTGACAAGCGTTTCCAGTTCTTCGTCACCGAACTTTAAGCCGTTGGCACCGAAGGTATTACTTAAGACTACGTTGGAACCTGCATCGTAGTAGGATTTCTGGATCCGGATGATCTCCTCCGGATGAGAAACATTCCATCTTTCCGGAAGCTCACCGGGCTGAAGCCCCGCCTCCTGAAGAAGTGTGCCCATTCCTCCGTCAAGGAACAGAAAATGGTCTTTCATGTAGTCGAGAATATTCATACCGGATCTCCTCATAAGACAAGTCTATGCGAGGATTGTATCACATTTTCCAAAGACGTGCTTTATCGGATACCGATAATGGCCGTGACGCTCTTACTCGGCGCCATGAGGTAGGAATCAGAAAGAAGGATGCCGAGTCTTCTTTCGGCATCGAGAAGCGGCAGGAATTCCTTTTGTACCTCGATAGGAAGATCTCCGTATCCCGGTGAAAAACGGTGGCAGGTATTGTGCCCGAGGGACTGCGCCGCGGCATCCACTTCCGCATTAAAAAGATCGCACAGGGATTCTACACGTTCCGCGCCCAGGCCTTGAAGCAGAAGTCCCATCTGCGGGTCGGACTTTTCAAATCTCCGGATCATTCTGTCCATGCCGGATCCGACTGTCGCCGCGAAAAGCACTACCGCGCTGCAGCCTTCCAGATTATTCTTCAGTTTTTCGGACTTCTGGGCAAAAGGCAAAACCGGAAATCCGTCTTCTCCCCGGGAGATCGGAGTGGCAAGGAACCCCAGACGGAAGACACATTCATCTCTGGCAAAGGCAAGTGCTTTTGCCATGGATGCGGTAAATTTGGAATCTTCTTTTACGACCTGCTGGTCACGGATCGGAATACAGGCATAGCGAAGCCACTCCATCTCATTGAGCGGCACCTCATCGTATTCAAAATACTGCGGAACCGTCCGCTTTTGTACCCGAAGAGCTTCAATGATCCGATCTACGTGTTCCATTTTGTCCGCCTCTTACTTGACTCCGTAATCCTTCCAAAGGATATTCGACAGGTTATGCATGATGGCCTCCGCCACATCCGGCTTATTCATGGAATAAACATGAACATTCGTGACACCGTTGGCATACAGGTCGATGATCTGATCGGTGGCATATGCGATACCCGCCTGTTTCATAGATTCCGGATCCTGTCCGAAATAATCTACGATGGCCTTAAAACGCTGTGGCATAAAAGAACCGCTGAGCTTAATGGCCTTCTCTACCTGGATCGCATTGGTGATGGGCATGATACCCGGAATGACCGGCACCATGATGCCCGCCTCTCTTATCTTGTAGAGGAAGTTATAGAAAAGGTTATTGTCGAAAACCATCTGGCTGACGAGGAAATCCGCGCCCGCATCGACTTTCTCCTTGAGATGTTCAATGTCTTCTCTCTGGTTTTCGCTCTCGGGGTGGACCTCCGGATAGCAGGCGCCGCCGATGCAGAAATCGTAGCCGCTTTCCTTGATCTCTCTTATCAGTTCCACTGCATGGCGGTAATCCCACTTACTACGGTCGGTATTTTCCAGTTCCGGCGTCAGGTCACCGCGGAGTGCCATGATGTTTTCGATCCCCATGCTATGGATCTCTTCGATCTTACTGTGGATCATATCTTTCGAACTGGATACGCAGGTCAGATGCGCCATGGTCGGCACTCCGTGCTTCTCTTCGATGGTCTTTGCGATATCGAGAGTAAAGCGGGATGTTCCGCCGCCCGCGCCATAAGTGACGCTCATGAACGCCGGTTTACTTTCTGCGATCTTCTCGGTCGTCTCCTTTACGCTTTCGAAAGAAGTCTCCTTCTTCGGCGGAAACACCTCGAATGACAGCGACATGGTCTTCTTATTCAGAATATCGATGATCTTCATGGACCTGTACTCCATTTCGTTTCATAATTCACGCGCGCTCATTATACCATACGATGAAGCTTTGCGAACGGGAAGTAGCGAAAGTGGCGGAAATCAACCCAATTCCACCACTTTTGTCGCCATCTTCTCCGTAAAACGCACATCGTGTTCCACGATCAGCATGGTAGGTTTGTATTCGCAGATCAGTTTTTCCAATTGCATGCGGGAGAAAACATCCACATAGTTCAGCGGCTCATCCCAGATATATAAGTGCGCAGGTGTCAGAAGACTTGTGGCGATCAGGACTTTTTTCTTCTGTCCTTCTGAGAACTCTTCGATCTTTTTATCGAACTGCGCCTGCTCCAGCGCCAGCTGCCGAAGGACCGACAGAAACAGACTGTAGTCCACCTGATTTTCGAATGCATGCATCCGAAGGTCCCCGTGAAGATGGGAGGTGTCCTGGTTGATGTAGGAGATCTTCAGATTGCTGGCCGTCTGAAGCATCCCGGACAGCTCGATATTTCCCATATCCCCGGTTCCGGAAGACGCCAGGATCGCCTTGATAAGACTTGTCTTGCCGCATCCGTTTCTGCCCTGAAGAAATACCCGGTCACCATTTCTGATCTCGAAGCTAAGCCCCTCGAACACCGCGCTATCCGCATCCCGGTATCGAAGCGAAAGGTCTCTGGTTTCCAGAAGACGCTCTTTATAGTGTTCCAGCGGGGACAGTTTCAGATCCCGGATCTGTTCGATGTCCTGCAAAAGCCCTTCCTTCTCAGCGATGTGTCTTTCCATCCGCTGTTCGAACACCTTCACCCTCGACTCCATTTTCTTCGTCTTCGCGCCGATATATGACCGTGCATTTTTCGTTCTGTCATGTTCCTTGATCGGATCATAACCGATCTTCGTATTCTCGTTCTTGGTCGCCCAGCTTCTACTCTGCTGCATCGTGGATTTCAATCGCCCGATCTCTTT
>CADCLV010000075.1 GCA_902802325.1 Oscillospiraceae bacterium
ATAAGCAATCATTATTTACATAGGTTATATTACTATAAAATTGTTTTTTTTCAAAACATCATGATAAAATGGAATAAATCTGTAAGAATGAGGTGATGGGCATGCTGGAAAGAAACTGCGCGGGAGGAATCGTTTTCTTCGGCGACTCGGTATTACTGCTTCGAAATGAGAAGGCGGAATGGTGCTTTCCAAAAGGCGTGATCCGCACTGTGGAAAAGCCGGAAGAAGTTGCCCTGGAACGTGTTTCCTACGAAGCAGGAGTTACGGCAAAGATCCTTTTTCCCGTCGGCCGGACGAACTACGAATTTTACTCCATCACCCGTCAAAAACCGGTGTGCAACAAGATCGTCTGGTACGTGATGCGTGCCGATAATGATACGGTAAAACCCAATCCGGATCAGAACTTCTCGGACGGCGGATTTTTCCCGGTAGACGAAGCCTTACAGAAAGTTACCTATAGTCAGGACAGATCCCTTCTGATGATGGCATACCAGCGCTATAAGGAGATGGTCTAAGTTGGCCCGTTCAAGCTGGAAGACTGTCGAGAAGCAGGCGCGGATCGAATATGAAGTGAAAAAGTCCGTCTTTATCGCGGATGTGGCTCCGGTGGAGTCCGGCGAAGAAGCAACGGACTTTTTGCGTATGATAAAAAAGGAATTCCCGGATGCCCGGCATCACGTATATGCTTACCGGGCAGGAAGTGAGACCGTAGAGCAGCGCTACAGCGATGATGGTGAACCTCAGGGAACAGCCGGCATGCCGGTACTTGACGTGATCCGGCATCAGGAACTGGAAGACCTGATCTGCGTGGTGACCCGGTATTTCGGAGGCATTCTTCTCGGAACCGGAGGACTGACCCGGGCCTATTCCACCGCCGCTTCCCAGGGCATCGAAGCTGCCGGTCCCTGCCAAATGGCCATGCTGGAACTGTATCATGTGAAACTGGAATATTCCCTTTCGGAGAAGTTCCAGTATGCCGCAAAGAAAAGTGGATTTCCATTGGGAGATATCTTATATGAGGACCGGCCGATCGTGCCGGTATACTGTGCGAAAGAGGACAAAGAGAAACTAATCCGTCTGGTAAATGATACGACTTCCGGACGGGCGGAGGTGGCTCACATCGGTTCCTCGGCAACCAGGATCGGAGAAAAAGAGTAGAGTTTACGCATTATTTTCATTTTGGCGAATTCTTAAAAAAGTTTATGCAGTACCATGATACTGTGTCGTGAAGTGGATCCGCCGGGAAGAATCCCGGTAAACGGACAAGGAAGTGCAAGAGGTGCCGCCATGAAAAGAAAAGTTGCAGCATTTGGAAATGGCTGGAGTGATGAATACCTGATGGTTGCCATCGAAGGTATTCAGCGATGCGCGCAGGAAAATGATATCGATGTCTATGTATTCCTCGAGTATGCCTCCTATAACAAAGAGGACGAAAATGTCCAGGGCGAACTTAATCTTTTGCGTCTGCCGAATCTTTCGGACTACGATGGAATACTTCTGCTGGGCAATACTCTCAATAATGCCGGCGAACTGGATACGCTTTGTGAGCAGATACGGAAGATCGATGTGCCTGCAGTCTGCCTGGAGTATCAGGTGGAGGGGATCGACTCCATCTGCACAGATAACTACCAGGGTATGAGAGAGCTTTGCGATCACTTGATCGAAGAACATGACGTCAAAAGAGTCGTCTGGGTCAGCGGCCTTCCCGGAAACACGGAAAATGAAGAGCGGTATCGGGCACTGGTGGAAAGCCTTCAGGCTCACGGCCTTTCCCATGATGAGAAAGATATCATCCCGGGCGAATGGAGTTACTATGCTGTTCAGGTTAAGGTCGAGGACTGGCTTGATGATAATTTACATGCACTGCCAGATGCTTTTGTCTGTGCCAACGACGTTATGGCTATGGGTGTTATGGCACGGCTGATGCAGCGGGGAATAAAGATCCCTCAGGATGTAAAAGTGACCGGATTCGATAACATCAAGTCTTCCCGCACATTTTTCCCTGCTCTTTCCACAGTCGACCGAAGTTGGGATCAAAGAGGCTATGACGGACTTAAGCATCTGGTAGATCTGATGAATGGAGAACCGAAAGCGGGAATAAAGATATTCCCTTCCCGGGCAATGATCCGGGAAAGCTGCAGCTGCGATATCACACCGGAGATGAAAAGAGAACAGATCGAGACGATCAATCAGGTATACACGATACCTATCGAGCGTACATTCTTTGACTGGCATCTGTCCGGTATGGATGATGCCGTTAATAATTGCATAACTCTGGAAGCGATCCATGACGGGCTTAAGACTTTCTTCGGTGAAGGAAAATCAAAATACGAGGGGGCGACATTCTGTATCTGTCTGGATGAGAGTTTTGTCGCTTCGATCTATGAAGAATCAGAGCCCAGCTGTCTGGGATATAGCGAGCAGATGCATGTGCTCTACGCGAAACGGGATGGTAAGCATCTTCCTTACCAGAAAATCAAGACATCATATATTTTCCCTGTTTTCTCGGATCCTTCTGAAAAGGGAAATATCTATATCATTGCTCCGCTCCATATGCTCAGCGCCAACATGGGGTACTGTGTTTTCAAAAATTACATCGAGATCCTGGACACTTATTTCCTCTATTCCTGGATGCGGCACCTTAGAGCCGGACTGATCCGCTGCCGACAGAATATCATCATGGGAAATATGTATCAGCGGCTTCGTGATTATTCGGTACTGGATGAACTGACCGGCCTTCTGAACAGAAAGGGTTACGAACGGAAAGGTATCCCTATGCTGGAAGAACTGAGAGAGCAGAAGAAGCGAGCGCTGATGATGGTAGTGGACATCAATAAGATGAAGACGATCAACGACCGGTACGGGCATTTGCAAGGTGACCTGGCGATCCGGAGCGTAGCCAAAGCTATCAAGGAAAAGATCCCGGAGAACTGGTATGGCATCCGTTATGGCGGAGACGAATTTGTTGTTATCGGCGAGAATGTTTTTATTGACGATGGTGATATTATGAAACGGCAGCTCTGTGCTGCAGTGGAGCATGAGCGGGTAGTGCTTCAGCTTCCTTTCGAACTCAGCATCAGCGTGGGTTCCGTATCCATCGATCCTTCGGAAAACATCAGTTTGGATGAGTATTTCCGCCGGGCCGATGATGCAATGTACGAGATGAAGAAAATCAATCATGCGGAGCGGAGAGATTAATGGAGAAGATCGAGCCATGTAAGGTGGCAAGACAATGTGGCGGCTGTGCATTTGCCGGCGTCGAATATAAAAAACAGTTAAGCGAAAAAGAGAAGCGCGTTAAAGCGCTTCTTTCGCCGTTATGCGAGGTGCGGCCGATTGTGGGTGCGGAAAGTCCCTGCTATTACCGCAACAAGGTGCACTGGGCCTATGGTTTCAACGGCAAAAGCACTTTTGCGGGGCGGTATGAGGAAGGCTCCCACCGGATCATCGAAAACGATACCTGTCTTTTGGAAGACCTGGAATGCCAAAAGATCCATAAAGAGATTAAAAGACTTCTGGCTTCTTTTAAGATCCCGACGTATGACGAGCGGACAAAAAGAGGACTTTTGCGCCGCGTGCTGATCCGAAAAGGAATGGCTACCGGAGAGATCATGGTGGTGCTGGTTCTGACATCTCCCGTCCTTCCGGGAAAGAAAGCCTTTATAAAAAAACTTCTGGAAAAGTTTCCGTCCATCAAGACGGTGCTGATCAATATCAATACCCGGACAGATTCCATGATCCTTGGCGGGAAGACCATCAATGAATTCGGCCGGGGATTTATCTGGGACAGCCTTCTGGGGGTGCGTTTTAAGATCTCGCCTTCGTCGTTTTTCCAGATCAACCACGACCAGACAGAGAAGCTCTATTCTCTGGCGATCGAAGCGGCAGATCTGAAAAAGGGAGAGACGATCCTGGATGCCTATTGCGGCATCGGCACCATCGGACTTTGTGCCGCCAAATCATGCGAAGGCGTGAAACTGACCGGTGTGGAAATGAACCGGGCAGCGGTGTCGGATGCAAAAGAGAATGCCAAGGCCAACGGCATGGAAAAGGCCAGGTTCATTGCGGCAGATGCCACAAAATTTATGGTGGAGGCAGCGGAAAGAGGAGAGAAGTACGATGTGGTATTTCTCGATCCGCCAAGAAGCGGAACCACACCGGATTGTATCCGTGCGTGCCGGATTCTCTCCCCCAGCCGGATCGTATATGTTTCTTGTGATCCTGAAACTCTTTCCCGGGATCTGAAGCTTTTCCAAAAGCAAGGATATACCCCTCGGTATGCCATTCCTCTAGACATGCTTCCTCTTACGGAACATATTGAAAACTGTGTGCTTCTGGAGCGCGAGGACAAATAGAAGCTGTGATACAATAGATATATGTAAGAACAAGATGTAAGTGAGGATGCTGTATGTTGAACGAACTCCCCCAGAATGTGGAAATGCGCTCCCATGGCTTTGTGCTTTTGTCGGATTATGTGCCGGGGATCGTGCAGGAGATCCGCTATTTTTCTACTTACAATTTTGTCGGAGAGCGGGTCGACGGCTATGAGGAACCGTGTGCGATCCTGACGCGGGAGGCTGCCCGTGCTTTAAAGACGATCAGCAATCAGGCCAATGTTCAGGGATACCGTTTGAAGATCTTCGATGCCTATCGGCCGGTACAGGCTGTGAAGCATTTTGTGCTCTGGGGAATCGAGGATTTGGACCAGCGTATGAAACCGTATTTCTATCCCGATCTGGAAAAAAATGAATTATTCAAAGAAGGCTATATCGCCAGCCGTTCTTCCCATAGCCGCGGAAGTACCGTGGATCTGACGCTCCTGGATATGACTACGGGAAAAGAACTGGATATGGGAAGTCCCTTCGATTTCTTCAGTGAAGAATCCCACCCGGATTATAAAGGAGTCACGGAAGAGCAATATGCCAACCGGATGTTTTTACAGGACTTGATGGTCAATGGCGGATTTGTTCCCATCGATTGTGAGTGGTGGCATTTTACATTAAATAATGAACCTTATCCGGATACGTATTTCGGGTTCCCGGTGGCACTGAATGCGCTAAGCAGATGAGGACCGGACGATGAATACGCAAGTGATTCCGAAAAGAAGATATCTGTTAACGACGGTTTTGGCTGCGGTTTTGATCCTGGTTACGGTTTCAGGGTGCATTTACTATGGAAAAACCAGTTATTCGGAAATGATTTCGAAAGTAGATGAGCGTCTTTCCCGGAGAATAAAAAAATATGATCTATACCTGAGAGAATATACCGCTATGGCCGCGCAGGATCAGGATATTCTGGACACTTCCAAAATGATGGATTTCTTTTACAGTGTTGAGGGAGGAAACAAGCTGATTCAAGCTGATTTCGATCCGTATCACTTGAATTATCTGAACTATATCCTCGATGAAGACAGTATGAGTGTTTATGATGAAGAAACATTAGATTGGTTAACAGATGTGGAAAGAGACAGTTTGAAGCTTGCACTGTGCTGGACAGATGAGGACGGAGATTTCTTCGGCATGGTCAATGGAAGGATCTTGATCTACCCCTCTGAATATGGGTATACATACTATATCGGTTCAGCATCGGATAGAGAAATACACTTGCAGGGACTGAATGCGAGGAGTAATCAGGACAGGGATATGGTCTCTCTTGCCAATATGCTTTTTACAAAAGAAGAGAGTCGTGGCTGGACAGGAAAATACCGTTATATGATCGTAGATACGACGGAAGTGGATGCGCTCGGGAACAAGTACCTGTTTTTGACAGACTGCTCCGATGAAAAAGCCGAGTGGAAGAAAAATATCACGACTGTTTCAGTGGCTATGGCGATTTCGGATGTGGTTCTGATCTTGCTCATGTTCATTTTGGAGTGGAGGAAGAATAAAGAGACCGTTTCCGGAGGTACGGTGAAGTCTCCTATCGGCGTGTCTGAAGGGACAGAAGCAACAGAACAGAATGGGTTTTCTTCTGGAATTCCGAAAGATATTGCCAAGCAGATCCTGTCTTATGTGGATGACGCGGAGCGCGCCACAGGACCCAGCGGATATCTGGATTCCATTCGAGATACGATTGAACAAAATACAGACAAGAAGTAAGGAGGAAAAGGCTATGCCGATGATGGAACGTCCGGCCGTAATCGATGTAAACGGCGGGAAGTATTGGGAGAATGAGTTTTCGGATTTTTATATGAAGGTTTTTGTGCCGGATAACGATATTGACGGGCAGACCAACAACTATACATTCCGGATGCCGCTTCTTCTGGTATTTGAAGAAGAGAAAATGGACCGGGAGGCCGAAGTGGCATTTGCCAAAGAAAGCGGGCTTTCAAAGATCGCATCCCGAGTCGATGGCAGCGTGATCTTCGTGTATCCGAAAGCGCAGGGCGGATGGGAAGGCGCGGATGCATCCCTTTATGCTTCTATCATTAAGGAAGTGAAGATGGTGCCGGTCTATTCCGACGGAATCGTGGAGAACTTCAATTTCTTTACCCAGACTTTCGAAGGATACTTTGCACGCGGCGCGATCTTTAGAACAGATATTTACAGTTTCGGAAAATCTGCAGATAGCGTAGTGCCGAAGGTAGACAGAAAAGACATTGCGATCCTGAGTGTGGGAAACAATGAAGAGGTCAACAGTGCTTTTGCCGGATGCGAAAACCTGCTTATTAAAGATGTGGCCGAATATGAAAAGGACTTCGATTCCTTCGTCAAGAAGTTCAAGATGTGGTGCGGCAAGATCGAGCTGGAGCCGGATTTCCCGGCATTGAACATGACGGAAGACGTGGGATCGGTCCTGGTCAAGACATCGGACGACAATGAGTTTATCCCCGGAAAACCGGCTGAGCACAAGGTGGGCTATTTTGCATATTACAATAACGGATTGTTCGACAACGGACCGGTGCCGCTGGTGTTCGGCTGTCATGGCGGCGGCGACAGTTCCATGTACCTGACTTTTGTAGCCGGATGGTGGGAACTGGCCCATAAGTATGGTTTCCTATTCGTGTCCATCGAGAACCACCAGTTTGTGACGGCAACGGAAGCCATCGAGGTCATCGAAGGTTTGAAGAAGAGATACAATATCGATGAAAAGCGGATCTACGGTACCGGTTTCTCCATGGGATCCGGAAAGACCTGGGATCTGTTCCAGGAATATCCGGAAGTCTTCGCCGGTGTCATGCCCTGCAGCGCGCTTTTCCCGGTATATACCACTTTCTTTGGAAAGCCATGTAAACAAAACATCAACAAGACCGTACCTGTACCGGTATTTTATTCCGGCGGCGAAAAATCGCATCTTCCGGAGCTTCCTTTTCAGGCGGATTCATCGCTGGAACGCTTGAAATACCTGGCGGAAGTCAACCGGCTGAAAAAGGATTTCAGCGGCTTGAAATTCGAAGAAAAAGATTCCTGGAAAGACCCGATCTGGGGCGTACCGGGAGACCGTGTGGAAGTGGCTCACGATGATTCCCGTGACGCAGATCTGACGATCCACTATTTCGACAGTGAAGACGGCGTTTGCCGGACTGCGCTGGCCAGTGTGAACAACCAGATCCACGAGTGCCGCCAGCACAGCTGCGAAGAGGCCTGGAAGTTTATCAGCAAGTTCAGTAGATAAAGGAGAAACCGTATGCCGATCCTTGCTTCGTTTATGGTACCTCATCCGCCGCTTATTGTGCCCGATGTGGGACGCGGCGGGGAAAAACAAGTGGAGACGACGATCGATTCGTATCAGAAGGTGGCAAAAGAAATTTCTGTCCTTTCGCCGGATACCATTATCATCACGTCGCCTCATGCGACACTTTATTCGGACTATTTTCATATCTCGCCGGGAAAGACGGCGAAAGGTTCTTTTGCGGCCTTTCGCGCGCCGAATGTGAAGTTTTCGGAAAAGTACGACACCGAGCTGGTGGAAAAGATCTCGGAGATCGCAAAACATGAAAACTTCCGCTGTGGCACCCTGGGCGAGCAGGAGCCGGATCTGGATCACGGAACGATGGTTCCCCTTTATTTCATCGAAAAAGAGTACAAGGATTTTCAGCTGGTCCGGATCGGTCTTTCCGGCTTTCCTCTGACAGATCACTATAAGCTTGGCATGATCCTTTCCCGTGCGGTAAATTCACTGGACAGAAAAGTGGTGCTGGTGGCCAGCGGGGACCTTTCCCATAAGCTTCAGGACTACGGGCCGTATGGCTTCTCTAAAGAGGGACCGGAATACGACAGCCGCATTATGGACGTGATGGGCCGTGCTTCTTTCGGTGAGTTATTCGATTTCAGCGAAGCCTTCTGCGACAAGGCAGCCGAATGCGGGCATCGTTCTTTTGTCATCATGGCCGGCTCATGGGACGGAAAGAACGTCCGCACAAATGTGTTCAGTCACGAAGATGTGACCGGTGTCGGATATGGCATTATCTCTTTTTATCCGGATGCGTCTTCGTCGGAAAATGCACCGGAACGTCACTTCCTTCAGCTCCATCTGGATTCTATGGAAAAGGCACTGTCGGCGCAGCGGGAAGCTTCCGATATTTACGTCCGCCTGGCAAGGCTTTCTTTGGAAACCTACATCCGGACAGGAAAGAAGATCGATCTTCCAGACGACCTTTCGGGTCTTCTGAAAGACGGGGAGACGGTGCCGGAGGAACTTCTGCATTCACGGGCCGGTGCATTTGTTTCGATCCACAAGCAGGGAATGCTTCGTGGCTGTATCGGCACCATCGGACCGACCTGTAAGAACCTGGCGCTGGAGATCGCCACCAATGCCATTAGTGCTTCTACCAGAGATCCCCGCTTTGATCCCATCCGTGAGGAGGAACTTTCTCTTCTGGAGATCAATGTGGATGTGCTGGGAGAAGCGGAAGACATCGACTCGGAAGAAGAACTGGACGTGAAACGATATGGTGTTATCGTGTCCACCAGGGACGGTAGGCGTGGCCTTCTGCTTCCGGATCTTGAAGGAGTGGATACAGTTTCGGAACAGGTCAGGATCGCCATGAGTAAAGGCGGGATCCAGAAACATGAGAAGTATTTCCTCCAGCGTTTCGAAGTGATCCGACACCGGTAAAAGTTCTGTCTGCATGAAAAACACCGGATTTCGATAAGCCGGCTGAGATTGAGGAGTAAATGCGATGGCGACTTGCAAAGTGTGTTTCCGGCATTGTGAGATCCCGGAAGGAAAACATGGTATATGCGGTGCCCGGATCTGCCGGGAAGGAAAGGTCGTTCCGGAAAACTACGGGCGAATCACGTCGCTGGCGCTGGATCCCATTGAAAAGAAACCGCTGCACCGCTTTTTCCCCGGAAGCAAGATCATCTCTGTGGGAAGTTATGGCTGTAATCTCCGATGCCCGTTTTGCCAGAATAATGAAATATCCTGGGGAGATGAAGTATCCCTTTTTCAAAGGGGAGAAGATATCCGGAGAATGGAGCCGGAGGATCTCCTTTCTGTGGCACTGGCCTACCGGGATCAGGGGAATATCGGACTGGCTTTTACTTATAACGAGCCGCTGGTAGGCTATGAATTTATCCGCGATACTGCAAAACTTATCCATGATGCCGGCATGAAAAATGTTCTGGTCAGTAATGGCACGGCATCTTTGGAAGTGCTGTCGGAGATCCTTCCTTTCATCGATGCCATGAATATCGATCTGAAGTCTTTTTCGGAAGAGACGTACCACAGCACTTTGGGTGGAGATCTTCCTATGGTAAAGGAGTTTATTTCAGAAGCTGTCAAAACTAGTCATGTGGAACTGACGACACTGATCGTTCCGGGTCTGAATGATTCGAAAGAAGAAATGCGGGAGATCGCCTCCTGGATCGCAGAAAGAAAGGATAAGGAGGGAAATACGATCGGCGAAACCATACCTCTTCATGTATCCAGATTCTTTCCAAGATTTCACATGCAGGATCGGGAGGCAACGGAGGTGAAAACCGTCTATGAGCTTGCGGATACTGCCAGGGAAAAACTGCGATTTGTCTACACCGGCAACTGCTGAAAATATCCTCTTTTTGTCCTATCTGCCTAACGCGGCCTGAAATTATCAAAGATTTTCCGTCAGATGTTGAAATGACACCAGGGAAAAGAGGCTATATACTTATAGGGTAGGCAATAATTGTCACAACTAGGAGGGAGTCTTATGAAAAAAGTATTTGCAAAAATCATTTCTGCCGGATTGATTCTCACCATGGGTCTTTCTATGGCAAGCTGTGCATCCAAGAAGAGCATGACAGTCAAGAAGGGGAAGCTCGTCATGGCTACCAATGCTTATTTTCCGCCGTATGAGTACTATGACAATTCGACGATCGTAGGTATCGATGCGGAGATCGCTGCTGCTGTTGCAAAGAAGCTGGACCTGGAACTGGAGATCCAGGATGTGGAATTTGATTCCATCATTGCCGGTGTACAGAGCAACAAGTACGATATCGGTATGGCCGGTATGACTGTTACTGAAGAACGTAAAAAGGCAATCAACTTCACTGATACATATGCAACAGGCGTGCAGGTCGTTATTGTGCCGGAGAATTCCGAGATCACAGACGTAGATACACTTTTGAACGGCGATTATAAAGTTGGTGTTCAGACAGGTACCACCGGTGACATCTACATGAGCGATGATATCGGCGATGACCGTGTCGTTCGTTTCTCTAAGGGAAATGATGCTGTTCTGGCTCTGAGCACAGGTAAGGTTGATGCTGTGGTTATCGATAATGAGCCGGCAAAGTCTTTCGTTGCTTCAAACGAAGGTCTGAAGATCCTGGATACTGCATACGTGGAAGAGCAGTACGCGATGTGTGTGAATAAGGACAACACCGAGCTTCTGGAAAAGATCAACACTGCTTTGAAGGAACTGACAGAAGACGGCACGATCCCGGCCATCATCGAGAAGTATATCCCGAGCAACGGCTGATCGGTCCAGGAAGAACCGGTTGACGGAAAACCGGTTGATGGCAGATCTTAGGAAGATATTTTCCTGAAAAGCCGTCAGTTTGAAAAAGAGGATCGAAGGAGCGGTGAAAGAGCCGCTCCTTTTTTATGAAGGGATACGGAAAAAGTGGAAATCATTGCTTTTCCGCGTGCCCTCGATTACAATAGAATCTCTGGAAATACGATATTTGAATAGGGGGAATGAGCATGCTGAATCATCTGGCGGCATATCGTACGGCATTATCTGTGTCGAGCTGGTTTTCGGAAATGAAAGACCGGCTGTATACGAATTTTATTGCCGAAGATCGCTATATGTACCTTTTGAAGGGCCTTTGGATGACCCTTCGGATCACATTTCTGGCAGTGCTTCTCGGTATTGCCCTGGGCGTGGTGGCTGCCATCGTCAGAAGTACACACGATAAGACCATAGCAGATATGCGTCCGGGTTTCGGAAAGATCCTTTTGAAAATTTTAGATGCACTGGTCAAGCTCTATCTGACGGTGATCCGTGGTACCCCTGTGGTCGTGCAGCTCATGATCACCTACTACATCATTTTTGCCTCTTCGACCAACCAGATGCTGGTGGCCGTCCTGGCCTTTGGTATCAACTCCGGCGCCTATGTGGCGGAGATCATCCGTTCCGGTATCATGAGTATCGATAATGGTCAGTTTGAAGCCGGCCGTTCCTTAGGCTTCAACTATATTCAGACCATGATCTATATCATCATTCCCCAGGCGATCAAGAACGTACTGCCGGCTCTGGCCAATGAATTCATCGTACTGATCAAGGAAACTTCCGTCTCCGGTTACGTCGGTATTCAGGATCTGACCCGTGGCGGCGACGTGATCCGAAGCCGCACATTCGATGCTTTCCCGCCGCTCCTTGCGGTTGCCGGCATCTACCTCATTATCGTTATTTTCTTCAGTAAGATGGTATCGATCCTGGAAAGGAGGCTGAGAAACAGTGAGCGCTGATAATTCGAAAAATGAAGTTTTGATCTCGGTCAGAGATCTGGCCAAACACTATAAGGGAGACATCCATGCGTTGGATGGCATCAGTACGGATATCCGCAAAGGAGAAGTTGTGGTGGTCATCGGCCCGTCCGGCTCCGGTAAATCCACTTTTCTCCGGTCTTTGAATCTTCTGGAGCATCCGACTTCCGGCACGATCACCTTTGAAGGGATCGACATTACCTCTCCGGATAATGACATCAACAAGTACCGCCAGAAAATGGGAATGGTGTTCCAGCACTTTAATCTCTTTCCCCATCTGACGATCCTGGAAAACATGACCTTAGCTCCGAAAAAACTTTTGAAAATGAGTAAGAGCGATGCGGAGGAAAAAGCACTGGAACTTCTTAAGAAAGTAGCGCTGGAAGATCGTGCGCAAGCCTATCCGAGTCAGCTTTCCGGCGGTCAGAAACAGCGTATCGCCATCGTTCGCGCGCTTTGCATGTCTCCTGATGTCCTTCTCTTTGACGAACCGACCTCGGCTTTGGACCCGGAAATGGTCGGAGAAGTTCTGGATGTAATGAAGGATCTGGCAAAATCCGGCATGACCATGGTGGTGGTTACTCACGAAATGGGATTTGCCCGTGAAGTGGGTTCCCGGGTGATTTTTATGGATGCAGGTCAAATTATTGAAGAAGGTACTCCGGAAGAGATCTTCGACCACCCGAAGAACGAAAGACTTCAGACCTTCCTGGCGAAAGTTCTGTAAGACAAAAACAGATAATCAATCAGGAACATCTATCCTGCCTTTTATGCGGAATTAAGAAGGCTCTGGCGGGACAGATGTTCTTGTTTTTTGCATTCCCTTCCGATACAATCGTAGTGTAGAAAATCTCAAAAAAGCTTAATGCATGAGAAGGGAGAGGATAAGAATATGAATGGGAAAATGCTGAAAAAACTTGCTTCAGCGACGCTGATCGGCGGCATCGTGCTCAGTCTGGCCGGCTGTGTCCGTTATAAAACCACCGCGTCAGTCAAAAAGGACGGAACCTGCGACATTTCTGTTCTTTATGCCACCGTCGACATGTCCAGTTCGATTGAAAGTGATGATCCGAATGTGACCGTGACGACGAATAGTGACAACGATGAAGATAAGGAAGTCCAGATGAAAAAGTTTAAAGATCTGGGCTGGACCGTGGAAGACTATCTCGACGATAAGAATGAAGATCAGAAGTATGTCGGCTATACACTTACCAAAGAAGGCATTGCGCTGGAAGAACTGGCAGATGAACTTGCTGATCTTCCGGATATGGGATTTGAAAAATTCACTCTGGAAAAAGATGGTGACAACTACATCATCGACTGGGATGTGAGCAGCAGCCAGAAAAAGGCCGAGGGAAATCAGCTGGAGAGCGGCACACTGACGATGTCCGGCGGATATATGAAGTTTGAACTGGAGCTTCCCAATGACGCAAAAGAGCATAATGCATACAAAGAAGACGAAGGTGTCTACACCTGGAATATTCTCGATATGAAGGAACCGATCCACTGTGAGTTCTCCCTCAAGGGCGGAAATGGTTTCCCGATGTGGCTTATCGGTGTGATTGCCGGTGGTGTAGTCATCATCGCAGGTGTGGTCGTGGCCATTATCATCATGAGTAAGAGAAAGAAGAATGATCCGTCTCCGGCAGCAGCTGCTCCGGCACCGGCGGCTCCCTCTAATAATGCTTTTTCTCCGGCAACTTCCAATCCGGCTTTTGCCCCGGCTCCGAAAGCAGAACCGGC
>CADCLV010000076.1 GCA_902802325.1 Oscillospiraceae bacterium
GGCATGGATCCCGCTGGCACTGTCTACTTTCCCGACGACACATGCTGCTAATGTTTTTCTGATCGCTTTTGCCGTATGGTTCCCGGTGACATTGATGACCTCATCCGGTATTCAGAGTATCAGCAATGTCAATTTCGAAGTATCGAGAACGCTGGGTGCATCCACTTTGTATCAGATCATTCATGTGGCGATCCCGGCCGCCATGCCCAGTATTTTCCTGGGCGTGTTCTACGGAACCGTATCTTCTTTTGCCACACTGATGGCCGTGGAGATGAACGGAAACAGCAGCGGCATCGGCTGGTATATCAACTGGCAGAAATCCGTCATGCTTTACGATGGCGTGTATGCCGGACTGATCATCATTGCCGTGATCTGTTCTTTGTCACTGACACTTTTATTCAAGGTGCGTGACCGGGTACTGACCTGGCAGAAGGGAGTCATCAAATGGTAGGCGAAATTACGATCAAAGATGTACACAAACAATTCCCCAATACGGATCCGACCAAAGAAGATATTGTTGCCTTAAACGGCTTATCACTGGATATCCGGCCGGGGTCATTCGTCAGCCTTATCGGTCCGTCAGGATGTGGAAAATCTACACTTCTTCGTATTATCGGAGGACTGGATAAAGCCACAAAAGGCGAGCTTTATATCGACGGCAAAGAGATCAAAAAGCCGGGAAGTGACAGAGGATTTGCTTTTCAAGGATCCAATCTTTTTCCTTGGCTTACGGTGGAGAAGAATATCGCTTTCGGACTGAAGGCACGGCACATCTATAAAGAACAGAAAAAAGCCGTACAGGAATATATCGACCTTGTGGGACTTCAAGGGTTTGAAAAGTCCTATCCCCATCAGCTGTCCGGTGGTATGCAGCAGAGAACATCTCTTGCCAGAGCTTTGGTCGGTCATCCTTCGGTACTTCTTCTGGATGAACCTTTGGGCGCACTGGATGCGTTTACCCGTATGAATCTTCAGGATGAGATAATAAATATCTGGAAGAAGCATAACATGACCATGGTTATGGTCACCCATGACGTGGATGAAGCTATTTATATGTCAGATCAGGTGGTCGTAATGTCCGCCCGTCCGTCGAAAGTGGAGGCGATCATCGACATTGATCTTCCCCGTCCGAGAGCCCGCGCCCAGGATACTTTCCAGGAGTACAGAAGTAAGATCCTGAATGTATTAAATCTCGGCGGAAAAGTTGACGAAGTTGAGTACTACTTATAACACAAAACCTGTTCTAATTTTTTTAGGAGAAAACACATATGAAAAACCGAATCAGTATTTCTATTTTATTCATTCTCAGCGGCCTTCTGGTGGTCTTGATCCCCACCGTACTTTTCCCGGTGTGCAGCGCCGAGAAAATGAAGATGGCATGCTATTTTACTAAGAAAGCCGAGATCGGACTGGGAATTGTCATCGCCGCCATCGGTGCATTGTATTTCTTTTTCAAAAATGAAGGCGTTCGTCTGGGCCTTTCTCTTTCCCAGATCCTTTTGGCGGCGCTGGTCGTTTTATACCCGACAAAACTTATTGGTATTTGCAAAAACACAGAGATGGCCTGCCGTGTAAAGACGTTACCGGCTTTGATCGTCGTGACCGTTCTTTTAGGTGTCGTATCTATCGGAAACAGCCTTTATCTGGCAGTGTTTAAGAAACCGGAATGAGTAGAAAAAAAGGAAACAATTTATTTAAGAATATCGCAAGCCATGGCTTTTATAATGCATGCCTTCTGGCTACGATACTGATCTTATCGGCGATCCTCTTTGCCTCTGCGGTGATCCGTCAGAGCCTGAATACAGGCATGAAAAACATGAAGAAAAGATTAGGCTCTGACATCATGCTGGTGCCGAAAGGGGCGAAGGAGAATGCGGAAGATCTGCTTTTGGAAGGAAGCCGAAACACTTTTTATTTCGATGCGTCGATCTATGAGAAAGTCTCTTCTATCGATGGCATCGCGGAGAGTACTTCCCAGATATTCCTGAAGTCTCTTTCTGCCGACTGCTGCAGCAGCGAGGTAGAGATCGTATTCTTTGATCCGGAAACTGACTTTGTGGTCGGCCCCTGGATCGAAGAAGAATATGCGAAAACGCTTTCCGGCAATCAGGTCATTGTGGGAAACAGCATCACGGTGGAAAATGGCGTCATCCGTCTTTTCGGACAGGAGTATCCGGTCGTGGCCAAAATGGCAAAGACCGGAACGGCGCTGGACAGCTCTGTGTATTTTTCCAAAGAAACGATGCCGGACGTAATCGCACATGCAGAGGAAAAAGGTTCTTTTCTGACAAAAGAGCAGCTGGAGGGTGGAATCATTTCTTCTGTGTTTATTAATCTCCGATCGGAGGCCAAGCTCGAAAAGGTGCTGGAAACAGTTCATCAGACGATCGGCGATATTTTCGATGTGGTGTATCCGAAACAGTTAAATACTTCTCTGGCGGGAAATCTTTCCCGTATTACGGGGATCGTGGATATCATCACCTACGCACTGGGCGGGCTCCTAATTGTCCTGCTGCTTCTGTTTCATAGTCTCATTATGAAGGGGAGGAAACAGGAGGTCGCTCTTTTGCGTATTTTAGGAAGAACGAGAAAGACACTTATCCGGGAACTTCTTTCGGAAGTGGGTGTGATCAGTCTTAGCGGCACCATCATCGGATGTCTTTTCAGTATGCTGATCGTCTTTCCTTTTGGAACTTATATCGGGATGCAGTTTCAGATGCCCTATCTGGGTCCAAGTTTTGCGAAGGCACTTCTGACGATGCTTCTGATCGTCCTTTTTGTGTCGGCGATCTCTCTTCTGACATCGATCCTTTTCATCTTGCATGTGACCCATGTGGAGCCGTATCTGGCTTTGCGTAGAGAGGAGTAAAAAGTGCTTTTGGCGGAGAATATAAGTAAACGTTATAAAAACAGCAGAAGAACTGTTCTGGAAAAGGTGAATTTCAAGCTGGAAGAAGGAGAATTCTGTGCCATTACTGGTGAATCCGGCTCCGGGAAAAGCACTATTCTGGCGGTGCTTGCCGGAATCTTAAGACCGGATTCCGGAAAAGTCTGTCTCGATGATGCGGACCTGTATGCACTTTCGGATAAAGATCTTTCTTACATCCATCAAAGAAAGATCGGATACGTTCCCCAGGCCAATATATTCCTGAAGCAATACAATATTCTGGATAATATCGTCTTTCCCTATCTTTCAGGTGATACGAAGAACGGGCAGGAACTTTTCGAAAGGGCAAGAGCACATCTCGAAATACTTGGCATAGGTGATCTTTGGGACCGGTATCCCTATGAACTTTCCGGCGGTGAGCAGAAACGTGCCTGCCTGATCCGGGCACTTCTGATGAAGCCGCAGATCGTGATATGTGATGAACCGACTACGGGACTGGATGGCAAAACCGGGAAGAAGATCCTTACTTATTTAGACGAGTATAGAAAATCCGGAAAAACGATACTTGCTGCGACGCATGATGACCATGTAAAGGCCTGCGCCACAAGGGTTTGGAATATATAAACAAAACTTATCACGGGTGATAAAAAGTAACGATTTTTCAAACTGGAAAGGTCATGCTACTATTGACTCATCCGATAAGGAAACACGAGAAAACAACAAGAGGGAGGAAAGAAACATGAAGAATATGATGGATCGAAAAGACGTGCAGATGTGTTGTATGTGTTGTATGTGTTCGGCATGTTTACGAAATAAAACCTGAGAAACCCTTTTGCTGGAAACAAACTTTTTAATTGGTGGTTGTTGCCGGGAAAGTGGCAGCAACTAATTTTTTTGTCGAGGAGGACATGAACATGAGTGAGATTAAGCAAAGTGCATTGGAACTGATTGGAAACACACCGCTTCTGAAACTGAATGCGTATTCCAAGAAAAGAGAAATTACAGAAGCTACCGTACTTGGTAAGCTTGAGTATCTGAATCCGGCCGGATCGGTAAAAGACAGAATCGCTCTGGCCATGATCGAAGATGCAGAGAATAAGGGCCTTTTGAAGCCCGGTGCCACGATCATTGAGCCGACTTCCGGTAACACCGGTATCGGACTTGCCGCAGTAGCTGCTGCGAAGGGCTATAAGGCGATCCTGACACTGCCGGATACCATGAGTGTGGAAAGAAGAAATCTTCTGAAAGCATACGGCGCTGAACTGGTTCTGACTGAGGGCGCTAAGGGCATGAAGGGTGCCATTGCCAAGGCGGAAGAACTGAATAAGGAAATCGAAGGCTCGATCATCCTGGGTCAGTTCGTTAATCCTGCCAACCCGAAGGTACATAGAGAAACAACAGGTCCGGAGATCTGGAAGCAGACCGAAGGAAAAGTCGATATTTTTGTTGCCGGCGTAGGTACCGGTGGAACCATCACCGGTGTCGGTGAATATCTGAAGTCTCAGAATCCGAACGTGAAGGTAGTGGCTGTTGAGCCGGCTACCAGCGCCGTTCTTTCCACGGGTGTTCCCGGTGCCCATAAGATTCAGGGTATTGGTGCCGGCTTTGTTCCGGATGTACTGAACACCAAGGTATACGATGAAGTCATCACCATCGCAAACGAAGATGCATTTGCAGAAGGAAAAGCTTTCGCCATTTCAGAAGGTATCTTAGTCGGTATTTCTTCCGGCGCTGCCTTGAAGGCGGCTGAGATCCTGGCAAAGCGTCCGGAGAATAAGGAAAAAGTGATCGTTGCACTTCTTCCGGATTCCGGTGACCGTTATCTTTCCACTCCGCTGTTCAATTCCTGAGCAGCGCGCCTGGGAGAAATGAGTAATACCTACCAGGATCTGCAGAATTCTCATCCGTGTTTTGGCGGTCACAAAAACAACGCCGGAAGAATTCATCTTCCGGTGAGCCCGGGATGCAATATTGCATGCCGGTTCTGTGACCGGACGATCAACGATGTCGAAGAACGGCCGGGGGTGACCTCGAAAGTTCTGAAACCGGAAGAGGTGGAAGAGATCCTCGGAAAGGCACTGGAGATCTGTCCGGAAATCAAAGTGGCCGGTATTGCCGGTCCGGGAGATACCCTGGCGTCGGATAATGCACTGAAGACCTTTCAAATCGTAAAAGAAAAATTCCCACAGTTGATCAAGTGCATGAGTACCAACGGACTGCTTCTGAATGAAAGAGCAGAAGAAGTCATCCGGGTCGGAGTGGATTCCCTTACCGTGACTGTAAATGCGGTAGATCCGAAGATCGAAAGTAAACTGAATGCCTATATCCTCTACCACGGTCAGAAGATCGAAGGGGAAGAGGGAGCGAAGATCCTCATTGAGAATCAGCTAAAAGGAATCAGAAGGATCGCGAAAGCAGGCATCACCGTAAAGGTGAATACCGTACTGGTTCCGGAGATCAACGGGGACCATATTGAAGAGATCGCAAAGACGGTAAAAGAAGCCGGCGCGAAGATCTACAACATCATCCCATTGATCCCGCAGCATGAACTGAAGGATGTGAAAGCTCCGACTTGCGCCGAGATCGATGCGGCAAGAACGAAAGCTTCGAAGTATATCGATGTGTTCCGTCACTGCCAGCACTGCCGGGCCGATGCGGTCGGCGTTCCCGGAAAGTCCGAGTACGGTGACCGGATCTATCAGAGAAGACTCGGCATAAAGGAGACTTTCTCGCATGGATGAAAAAAACTACCGGATCGCCGTGGCAAGTTCTGACGGCATCGTAGTGAATAATCACTTCGGACGGGCACGTGCCTTTTATATTTACGAACTGAAGGGAGCGCTTCCGGAACCGGTAGATATCCGAAACCTCCCCCCGGTCTGCGAAATGGGAGACCATGATGAAAGCAGACTTCAGGATAATCTGGAAAAACTTTCCGATTGCACCCACCTTCTGGTGAGCCGGATCGGAGACGCGGCCAGGGAAAAAGCAGAGCAATACGGGATCCGCTGTTATGAGATCCCGGGCGAAATACCGGAGTCCATCGATAAGATGATCCGATATGAAAAAGTTAACGAGTTATTTAATTGAAGGAAGGAATAAAGAACATGGGCGAATTAAGACAGATTGCGATTTACGGAAAAGGAGGTATCGGTAAATCCACCACAACACAGAATCTTACTGCAGGACTGGTTGAGCACGGTAAGAAAGTTATGGTAGTCGGGTGTGACCCGAAAGCCGATTCCACAAGACTTCTTCTGGGAGGTCTGGCACAGAAGACGGTTCTGGATACGATCCGCGAAGAGGGTGAGGATATTTCTCTCGACCGTATCATGAAGGACGGCTACGGCGGAACAAAATGCGTCGAGTCCGGCGGACCGGAACCGGGTGTCGGATGTGCAGGACGAGGCATCATCACTTCCATCAACATGCTGGAAAATCTCGGTGCCTATACTGACGATCTGGATTATGTATTCTACGATGTTCTGGGTGACGTTGTCTGCGGTGGTTTTGCTATGCCGATCCGTGAAGGTAAGGCAAAAGAGATCTACATCGTAGCCAGTGGTGAGATGATGGCTCTTTACGCCGCGAACAACATTTCCAAGGGTATTGCACGCTACGCCAGAACCGGCGGTGTCCGCCTCGGCGGTATCATCTGCAACTCCCGAAATGTAGATAGAGAACTTGACCTTCTGCGTGCTTTTTCCAAGGAACTGGGTACCAAGCTTCTTTACTTTGTACCGAGAGACAATATCGTTCAGCACGCGGAGATCAATAAAAAGACAGTTATCGAGTATCGCCCGGAGTCCAACCAGGCGCAGGAATACAGAAACCTGGCCCAGGCCGTGATCGAGAATACAGACTTCGTTATTCCGACACCGATGACTCAGGAAAGACTTGAAGAGATCCTCATGGAATACGGCATGATGGAACTGGCCGACGATTACAAGATCTGATTACTGAAAAAGAATCCCGAACGGGGAAGCAGGAGGTACTTAAAATGGGAAAGATTTACAATTCTATCACAGAACTGGTCGGACATACCCCGATCGTGGAATTTAAAAGACTGGAAGAAAAGCTGGGCTTAAAGGGCCGCGTTGCCGGAAAACTTGAGTATTTTAATCCGGCCGGATCTCATAAAGACAGAATGGCTCTGGAGATCATTGAAGCTGCTGAAAAGCGCGGAGACATCAGCCCGGATAAGACAACACTGGTTGAGTTTACTTCCGGTAACACAGGCGTGGCCATGGCTGCTTTTGCCGCTGCGAAGGGCTATAAGTTTAAGATCGGTCTTCAGAACGGTGTATCCGTAGAGAGACTGAAGCTTCTTCGGGCTTATCAGGCAGATATCGCTGATGTTCCCCAGGAACTGATCGCAGGTGTTTTTGA
>CADCLV010000077.1 GCA_902802325.1 Oscillospiraceae bacterium
GAATATCACGGTCGTAAGCTTGAATACGATCTGCAATCTGAGACCGGATATCCTGGCTTATCTTGAAGCGCCGGTTAACAGTGCTTATGGCTGGAATGGGAAAGACTGGGAAAAGGAACCCTTTGAGCCGCAGGAAGAAGTGTAAATAACTCTCGCCCAGAGTTTATAAAGATTTTATAAAGGATTTTTTGAAACTATATATTTAAATCGGGTACCCTCCTATAATGAACTTAACAGATCTGAAATGGGCTTTGATGGCATGTGATCTCATTTCGGATGGTGTTTCGGAGGCAGGCTGATATGTGATCCTTTTTGATTGAAAAGGAGGGTGGGGTAGATGAAAATATATATCAAGGTATGGGCCATTATTTTACTGGTCGTAGATATATTTGTTTTCGGGTTCCTTATTGCCAACCGTGGGAAAATCATTACGCGCAACCAGGAGTTCGAAAAAGTCTTTCCCTGTAACTCGACGGGTATGGTGACTTATGAGATCGGTAATGCGGACGGTACTGTTTCCAGACCGGCTGAGGCAGATATCACGCCCGAACCACGGAAAGAACCCTTTATCCGAAGAGCCGACAATTCAAACAGTGATCTCCTGTACATCTTTGAGGCCATTGTTATCATTGATGTTGTGCTTTCAGGAATTGCTTTTCTTCTTTACAAGATCCAGGATAATCTTAGGTTTAACAGGCCGGATCTGAGCCTTGCCTTCTCGAGTCTTCTGATCGCTCTTCTGATCGGTTCCGGATTTGCTTTTCACTTTTTCTATCAATATGTCAGCCAGCCTGGAAAAGTAGTTGGCGAGGTCCACTATAACGCGCCGATCATTTATCTCTACGATGATCTGGAGCGCGAGGCGACAGTGAAGCTGGACCTGAATGGGCAACTGACCTGCACCTATCCTCTTTATAACGAAGAGACCGGCTGGATCGTGAAGACTTCTTCCAACGGTGTGCTGACCGATAAGTCCGGCCGTCAGTATGAGTATCTTTATTGGGAAGCAGATGTGGATATGGATCCGGATCTCAGCAAGGGTTTCTGCGTACGTGGCGAAGATTCGGCCGCCTTCCTGGAAAAAGCACTTTCTGACTTAGGCCTTACGGATATCGAGGCCAATGCTTTCATTATGTACTGGCTGCCGCAGCTGGAAGAAAACGAGTATAACATCATTTCCTTCCAGAGTGAGACATATGAGAATGTGGCAAAACTTTGTGTGGATCCGCTTCCGGATACAGTCGTCCGTGTGAATATGCTTTTCTATGGATCGGATGAATATGTAGAAATGGAAGAACAGGATCTTTCAAAGATGAACCCGTCGGTTTCCGAAAGAGATGGCTTCGTTCTTGTTGAATGGGGCGGGGGAAAGATCGAGTAAATCGCAAGGGGGTAAAGCGATTCCTGGATTCGGTAGATTCCGGATTTGAAAGGAAAGGGGTGTTTGGTAGATGAAAACATATATCAAGGTTTGGGCTGTGATCATACTGGTAGCCAATATACTCGTTTTCGGGTATCTGACTGCTACTGATGGGGATTTTATCAAGTGCAACAAAACGTACAAGAAAGTATATCCTTGTCACATTAATACTGAAGTAACGAAAGAAATTGATTCTCTCTTCAATGGCCGCCGGCATCAGAGAGTGGTGCACCGCGTGACTGATGATGACGAACTCCCGCTTTATCGGAACGGGAGAATAAGCAGTGATCTGCCATATATCGGTGAGATCCTGTTTTTCCTTAATGCTTCGCTCATCGCAACAGCGATCCTGCTTTATTTGGTTTTAGTGAATGTGGAATCGAAAAGATACATTCTTTCTTGCCTTTCCTCATTATTAATGGTGGCTTTCCTGGTTGGTGCCGGATATGGCTGGCGCTTTTATTATCAGACTATCAGCAGACCGGGTAAAATTACTGAGTACCACTACAACGCGCCGATCATTTATCTCTACGATGATCTGGAGCGCGAGGCGACAGTGAAGCTGGACCTGAATGGTAAACTTACCTGTACCTATCCTCTTTATAACGAAGAGACCGGATGGATCGTGAAGACTTCTTCCAACGGTGTGCTGACAGATAGGAACGGACGCCAGTATGAATATCTCTACTGGGAAGCGGACGTCGATATGGATCCGGATCTGAGTAAAGGATTCTGCGTACGGGGTGAAGATTCCGCCGCTTTCCTGGAAAAAGCACTGGCCGATTTAGGTCTTACGGATATCGAAGCCAATGCTTTCATCATGTACTGGCTCCCGCAGCTGGAAGAGAATCCGTATAACATTGTTACATTCCAGACCGAGAGCTATGAGGCAGTGGCAAAACTTTGTGTGGATCCGCTTCCGGATACAGTCGTCCGTGTGAATATGCTTTTCTACGGATCGGATGAATATGTAGAGATGGAAGAACAGGATCTCACATCGATGAACCCGTCGGTTTCCGAAAGAGAAGGCTTCGTTCTCGTTGAGTGGGGCGGAGGAAAGATCGAGTAAATCCGGATCGGATCCGAAGAAACAAAAGGAGCGTTACAAGTGCCTTTCCTGCCGATATTCCGGCGGGGAAGGCACTCTCTTTGTGAAGTGGGGGAACCGGTCGTGACAGAATACTCACTTAAAAGAGAAGGTTTTCTTATACAATTAATATGGACGAGAAGTTAGCTGAGAAGCGGCTATGTAAGGAGCGGGTATTATGAAGAAACTGGATAAATATGTAGGTCTGGCATTGGCTTTTTCCATGCTGCTTTCCATGACGGCCTGTAAGAAGTCCTCTTCTGAAACGGAAACGACCACGTCTTCGGAAAAGGAGAATACGACGCAGGCGTCCTCGGAAGATACTACGGAAGAGACAACTACCGAAGAGACCACTACCGAAGAGACAACGGAAGAATCCACTTCCGAAGAAACAAGTGATCCCTCAGATACGACCGCATCTGATCCGGAAAAAGATTTCGAGGAGGATCTTTATCACTACTATGCTTCCTCTAAGCATGAATTCCCGGGACGCCTCTATGGTGCAGAACGTGGCTATGAGGGTTATAAGACCTGGGAGCAGCAAGTGGGGATCAACTTAGAAACCTGGATCATGACAGGTTACTATACGGCAGATGGAAAAGAATTCGAGTGTAAGTTTAAGGTCGCTCCGGTCGAACGGGTGAATGACTATTCGTACCGGACCACGATCCTGGAAACGATCGACTATAACCCGGATGATTTCGAAGATCCGTTCGAATTTGCTACTCCGCCGTACTCATTTAGTGAAGGGGATGAATTGATCGTTTTTCTGCCCAATGCTCCGCTTTCGGAAGTTCCGCCGACTGTACAGATGGCGGCGGAGCAGACCGCTGCCTCCCGGAAGTCTCCGAATGACGACGGGCGCCTTCAGTCATATGTCATCTATAATGAAGCGTCGGACCATGCCTATGACGGCGACTCTACGATGCTTCCGGTATATGTCAGTACGAAGTTAAATGAGGATGAAATGGAATCCTGGTTTGGCGAGTATAGAGAGTGCAGTGGCGCCGAAACGGGAGAACTCAAGATCTATAAAGACCCTTCTTCCGGTGAGATCCGTGCGGACTATTATTGTTCTGACTATGAGCAGACAGTGAAAAAGTGGTTTAGAAACCTTTCCGTGAGAATTGAGGTGGACAATCCCAATGCGATCTATGCATTTGGAGAGGCCGACGATGGTACATTCACTATCATCTTGATCGAAAGAGTTGAAGAGACCGGAAGGTATCAGCTGAGGATACTTGCGTATACGCCTGATGATGGGTATATGGCAGGACAAGGCTTTGATTTCGAGAAAACGAATTGACAGAAAAGAGAGGAAGCGAACTCATCTTCGTTTTTGCTAAAAAGTCGCCGGATGGCGGCTTTTTTGTCTTTTTTACTCATTTTATCAAGAACATAACCGGATGCCTCTGTATAATAGAAGTACGATATCGTTATAGAAAGGATGATGAGCATGGAGAACCTGGAACTTCTCATTGAAGCATTGGAATTCATCGAGAAGAATCTTGCGTCAACGATGAAGACAGAGTCGATTTCTTCACATCTGCACTGCTCAAAGTCCACTATAGAAAAGCTTTTCAAGTACGTGAACAACATCAGTATCAGGGATTATATCATCAGAAGGCGTATGACCAAGGCGTCCGAAGAGATTTCCAGGAATCCGGAGAGGTCCTTTCTGGACATCGGCATGGAGTACGGATATGGCAGCAGTGAAGCGTTTACCAGAGCTTTTCAAAGCGTATGGCAGGTATCGCCTTCGGAGTTTAGAAAGAATCCCTCAGCATTTGCACTGTTTCCCGGCTATCGGATCGACCGGGAGCTACTGGAGGATAAAAAGATGACAGACAGAAAAAAGGTAGATATCAGTGAGCTTTATGATTGCATTAAGGAAAGAAAGGGATGTTTTCTGATTCTCGGAGACATCAAGGGCTTGATACCGATCAATGAGATCTCGCGGAAAGCCGGGGATCTGGCGATCATTACGGCCATGAAACGCATGGAGCAGGCGGCAGGGGCGGAGGATATCGTTTTCCGGATCGGCGGCGATGAATTTGTGATCCTGACGAACTCATCAGACGAAGACTATGCGAAAAGCACTTGTGAGGAGATCCTAAGCCATAACGATGAATGTATCTCCTGTGATGGAAAGGAGATCCCGCTGACACTATACGTCAAGGCAGTCCGTTATGAAGGCGGCACCACACTGCGGTACGCGGATCTATTCACCATGCTTCACAGCGAGCTCAGCGAAGAGTTCAAAAGGCAGAGTAGCGTGTGACAGGGTAGAATGAAGTGAAGAGAAGATTTAAGGAAATAAATCTCCCAAGAAGCCCCGTAGTCGTGGTGCTTCTTGGGAGATAAGAGACTTGAAAAACAGGTGCAGAGACGGTTATTGTTGCCTTTCTCCAAGAATAGTCTGCACGCGGTTATCGATTATAGACACAACATCATCGATAGATTTCTGACCTGCAAAATAAGGTGCAGTTTCTTCCATGACAACATCAATGATTTCTATATCGCAATAGCTCACATAGTCAACAGCGGCGATGAAATCGTGAACTTTCTGGGCGTCTTCTTTCGCTATCGGAGTCAGCATTTCAATCGACCAGTCGGCTTCGACATCCGAATAATAGTATTCCCAGTATGCTTCATGATCTTTAGGGTTCACTTCGAAATCAAGCAGATAGTCTACAGACGATCTGAGAACAGGGAATCGGCTTCTGCTGATTGATGAAGAGTCTTCCTGATGCAAGGAATACTCTTGCACATCTGAAGACAAAAGCAGTTTGATAAACTCCCATGCAGCATTTGTATCTTTACAATTTGATGTAATAGAAATGCTTTCGCAAGAAAGACATGCATGTCCCCCATCCTTTGAAATCAAACCATAGAATGGTCCTTCTAATGAATGGTCATATTGATTGATGATTGATTTAATATAATCACCTTGAATGCGATTCGTGGAAAGAACTGCTTCACGACTGTTGCCATTATTCCATTCATCGATAGTCATACAGTAATCCTTTGCCAGTCTCAACAGGTCTTTGAATTCCTGAGAGGAGAAAAGAGAAACGTGGTTTTCTTCATCAATGAAAGATGCACTGTCAAAGATCAGGCTTTCCCGTAGATAATCTTGGCCGGTCATCGGCAAGAGCACTCTTCCGTTTGCATTGGCATCCATGTATTTCAGCCATTCACTATACGTCGGCTGGATATCTGCAATCGATTTGTCATTCCCGGAAATCACGTAGTTCACCATTTCAAAACTATATGGGATCGAATACAAGTATTCTCCGTTTTGCATAACTTGAAACAGATTGGAATAATACAGTTCTTTCCAGGAAGCATTTTCCTTTTCGACAAACGGAGCAAGGTCCTGAAGCAGTCCTCCGAATTCATAGAAGCGTGAATCATACCTGCTGCCTCCTTCATTAGGAAACCGCAAAAGTATATCCGGACCGTCGCCATTGCGTATCGCTTTCCACAAATAGTCGAAAATAGCATTGTCATAAGCTTCAAAATCGATCCATCCATCTTGATCCAGATAATCATCAGAACTTAAAAGATCTTCGAAGGTTTTGTATTCAATCACGTATTGGGAGTTTTCGGAATTGTACTTCTGAATTGCCCAAATTACTTCTTCTGGGATAAACTGCCCGACTAAAAGAAGTGATGTTTTTCCTACTTTCGGATCAGCTCCTACTTTGAAAAGACTGATGTTTTTCATATTGCGTCCTAAAGCCAAAACCATGTCGTGATTTTTCGACGCGATACGAATATCAGAAGGAGAATCAGTTTTGTCTATGCCAGTATTTTCCCACAGTATAATGTTATCCCAGGTTCCGGTTGATTTATTCAGACACCAGATACCGGTTTCATTATCAAAAAACTGTTCCCCATTATAATAATGAAACTTTCCCCATTTGGTAGGCGCGGTAAAATCGCCGCAATAGGATACACCGTTTCCTGCAGATAAGTCGTATACTTGATAGACTCCCTCTTTGGAAGTGCGGTTTAACTGCAAAAGATGATCTCCGTTCCAAATGTAGTTTTGTGCCTCAGAATCAGGCTGGGACTGGAATTTGCATTCACCGGTAGAAATATCATACCCGCAGCAAGATAATTCACCCTGGTCATTAAGATTCATAATATATAAGAGTCCCTGACGATAACCAAGAATATCTCCGACATGCTCACTTTCCAGTGTGAGAGTGTAATTGTTTTTCTCGTGAGTCTGTTTATCTATATTGCATACACTCAATGTCTCTTTTGACGGATATGAGACGATGTATATGAGTTTATCATCCTCATACATATATGGTTCATCGTATCCCATTTCAAGATCCTGAAAGGACCCCAATTCGATCACATCTTTTTGATGACCATCAAAATCGAATTGTTCCAGATATACTATTTGATCAGTAGTGTCTGATACAACTAATGCCCAAACAGACGTATCAGATAGCATTCCGCCATAGACGATCGGAGCGGACTTCTGATCTGGTACAGAATAATCCAAATTCTGGCAAGAGAAATACTCCGAGGTATTCTCCCCGATCAGAAAACAAGTTTCTGTTTGTGAACTTCCCGCGCCTTGTGTTGTAGTCTTGCCAATAGATGTATCAGTCTTCTGGCATCCCGTGAAGGATGCCAGAAGGCCGATAACAATCATGCTGGCGAATACTTTTTTATTCATATTCGTCGCTC
>CADCLV010000078.1 GCA_902802325.1 Oscillospiraceae bacterium
CTGGATGACCGTCAAAGGCACCTACGAAGATACCGAGCACGTGAAGTTTCAGACACTTCCTGCCGTGAAAGTCGCCAGCTGCATCATGAAGGGCAGCTACGCGCAGATGAACGAGGTCGTGCCCACGATCGTGAACTGGATCAAGGCCAATGGCTACGAAGCCAATGGCCCGATGTTCAACATCTATCACGTGGGTCCTGTCCAGACACAGAATCCCGACGAATTCGTCACGGAAGTGTGTTTCCCGGTGAAGTAAAGAAGGATCAGGAGTCCTCCTTCTTTTCCTTCTTCCCGGACGGCGGATCGCCATTTGGTTTTTCTCCGGAAGGCGGAGCATCATGCTCTCCGCCTTCCGATCCGCCCTTACTTCTATCAGAAGAAGATTCTGTCACCAGCGTGATCGCCTCACCTGCTGAAGCTGTTCCTTCACTATATGCTACTCCGTTTACGTAGAGCGTATGGCCATTTAGGTCGATGGCATCTGCATCACAGGTAAGCGATGTGACATAGGAATCGCCGCTTAGGATCCACTTTGATCCCGACTCGATCTCGATATATACTTTTCCCTCGTTATCCGGGTTGATCGCACCCTGATAAGTTGAACCGGATGCAAGATACATATTCAATGCCGAGACACTATCCACCAGGATGTCTCCATCCTGGTTCTGATTTTTAAGGATAAGGTTGACCTTTCCGCCGTTGGATCCTTCCGATCCCCAGCCGGCCGCAGCCGCACGGAGGAAGACTCCTTCGCTGTCCTGATTGGTGATCTCCACATTCTCAAGGGTGATCGTCGTGACGGTATTATTGACGAAAAAGATATCCCCGTTTTTATTTGTCAGCGATCCGTTTTTCATGGAGAAAGAAGCTTCGCCTTCTTTGGCATCACCGGACATGGACTGGTAGATCATGACCGCCTGATACCACGATGATTTGTCGCTGTTCTTGGAGTTGTTATCCGCTACCAGAGTGACATTATTCAGTGTAACGGAGTTTCTTCCTTCTACCACCACTCCCTGAGAAGAAGTGGACTCCATCTGCGCATCGTTGACCGTGATGTCTGCTGTCGAGTAGATGACCGGAGATCCTTTTCCGTCCGTCGTATAGGATCCGCCGGTAACGGTTACCGTGCCGCCTCCGCGGTCTGACCGGATCGCTGCGGAAGAATTTCCTGAAGTATGGATCGTAAGGTTCTCGGCATTCATCGTGCCGCCTCCGGTCGTCATCAGTCCGCCGGAACAATTCCCGGATGTTCTGATCTCGGAATTACTGATATTTACCGTGGTTCCTTCACCATAAGAGAACACCGCATTGGCATGTTTTCCATCCGTATCGACTACAATATCCGATAGATCCAGAGTCGCCCCGTTCGTGGCAAAAATAGCAGAGTTATCGCCATAGAAATCCGCCTCGTCACCTTCTTCCGAATCGCCGGTCTTGGTTACGTGGACCTTAGAATAGGAAGCATCTTCTCCATCTGCCTCGATGGCATGTTCACCATCTCCGCTATTGGAGATCTCTTCATCTGTGGTAAGACTTCCGGTGCTTTTCGGTGCGGAAGATTCAGACTCTGCATCTTCACTGTCACTTCCGTCCGGATCAGGTTCCAGGTCCGCTGTGACGGATGAGGATGATTCGGAGGATGTATCTGCATTCTTTTCGTCCCGGTTCGAGCAGGCCGTCATGGAAATCATCATGGTTGCGGTCAGCAAAAGGGACAATGTATTTAAGTGTTTTCGGTTAAGCATATTCGTCGTCTCCCTTCTGGTTTATGACACCAGTTTAGAAGGCGAACCTTAAACTAACCTCAAACCGTCTTCACTATGAGATTTCCTCTTTTCGGGATCGTGACGGCGCCGTCGATCTTCTCGCCGGTAACCAGATTCGTTCCGGAAAGATCCGGAATTTTTACATCCTGTTCCGTGAGATTCAGATAGAAATCATAGGCCGCATTTTCCCCGATCCGTCTATGCCACTCGATGCCCGACGGAAGCTCCCGCGTTTTGATCCCTGCATCTGAAATCAGCATGTCGAAGAATCCGCAGAGTTCCTCCGGAAGGATCCTTGCCGCCTGATAATAGGCCTTTCCCTGCCCGTTCTTTTTGCACGTGATGGCAGGTGTACCGGCATAAAAATCATCCTTATATTTTCCAAGCACTTCCGCGTCGGAGACTCGCAGGATCTCGCAATAATCTCTTACGGAAAAGCACTTGTCCCCGGTCATGCAGATCGCATTTTTATCCGATGGATAGAGTGTATCGATCTCTTCCGCGATGACACCGAAAAGGTCCTTCAGACCCGCACCTGGGAAGCCGCCCTCATAGCAGAGAGTGTTCTCATTGACGTAGCCGGTCATGTAGGTTCCGAGAAGGATGCCGCCTTTTTCTACAAAGGCTCTGAGTTTCTCCGCCGTTTCCGGTTTCACAGAGAAGAGCATGGGCGCAAGGATCAGTTTATAGCCGTCAAAATCATCGTTCACGGAGATGATGTCGGCATCGATGCCTCGCTTCATCAGGACCTCCCAGTATTTCTGACAGGTCATATCGTATTTTTTGGTCTTGCCGCTGAATCCGCCGGAATAGTCGATCGCCCACCAGTTTTCCCACTCGAAAATGATGGCGGCTTCGCTTCTAGAAGTACTGCCTTCCACCTCCGCGATCTTCTTTAAGGTCTCACCTGTATGTGCCACTTCGCGGAAGATCCTCGTGTCATTTGTACCTAAGTGGCTGACCACGGCACCATGGAACTGTTCCCATGCGCCACGGGACTGTCTCCACTGGAAATACTGCACCGAGTCCGATCCGCAGGCCACCGCCTGCAGCGAGAATTGCTCGTGGACTTTCGGTCTTTTCAGTTTGTTATACTCCGACCAGTTGACGCTTCCCGGACAGCTCTCCATGAGAAGGAACGGCTTATCCTTCTTAAGTCCCCGCATGATCGCGTGGTCAAACGCACTTTCGATCATGGTATCTTCGTAGCTTTCCCAGTCGTTATGCATGAGCGGATAGCTGTCCCAGGAGATCACGTCCAGTTCTTTTGCCAGAACACGGTAATCGATGTCGTAGAACCGCTTCATGAGATTGGTCGTGATCGGAACATCTTTCTTCTTCGAGCCCTCCCGGATCGCGCGGATCTCGGCTCTCGTATAGTCCGCGAAGTTCCATGTGGTGAATCGCCGCCAGTCCAGCTTATGTCCCATAATGGCGATCTGCCCGTTGGCATAAGGCGGTTCTATTTCTTCAAAAGCACTGTACCTCGCGCTCCAGAATGTGGCCCACCATTCGTGATTGAGTTTCTCGATATCCCCGTCGTAGCGCTTCCTCAGGAAGTCCTGAAACTTCGCTTTACACAGGTCGCAGAAGCATTCGCCGCCGAATTCATTGGAGATATGCCATGCCAGAAGTCCCGGATGATCGCCGACTTCTTCTGCCAGCTTTCTGTTAATGATGCCTACCTTCTCACGATAGACTTCGGAAGACATGCAGTGGTTGTGGCGAAGGCCATGTCGTCTTCTGACACCCATGTCATCGACGCGCATGACCTCCGGATATTTACTGTCCAGCCACGCCGGGCGCGCGGCAGAAGGCGTTGCCAGGATCGTATAGATCCCGTTTTCGTAGAGCCGGTCCATGATCTCATGGAGCCACTCCAGATGGAACTCGCCTTCTCTCGGCTCATACATGGCCCAGGAAAACACACCGAGGGTCGCTTCGTTGACGCCGGCCTGCTTCATGTACTCGATGTCTTTTTCCAGGATATCGGGCCGGTCCAGCCATTGATCCGGATTATAATCTCCACCATGAATGATTTTCCCGATTGGCTTTCCAAAAGCATATTCCGACATATCCGCGCCCTCGCTTTTCAATTATTTACACCGGCATCTTCTCCATATAGACGAACACCAGCTCATCGGTGATCTTTTTCTCGTCGAAGATCTTGTAGCCGAGTTTCTCGTATAGTCTTATATTATCCACACTTCTCGTGCTGGTAAAGAGTTCGTAGCGCGTATCGACATAGTAGCGCTCGATCTCCCGGAGAAGCTTGCTGCCGTAGCCTTTACCGCGGAAGTCCGGATGCACCATGAGTTTGCCGATATAGGCAGTCTTATCCTTGGCATAGGAGCGGACGGATCCGATGATTCTACCGTCCTCGGAAACCATCTTCAGGACGATGCCGTTTTTAAACTCTTCTTCCAGTTCAGGAAGCGTCTCTTTCAGCGGCGGAATATCCTGATTTCCGAAAAGCGCTGCCTCGCTCTGGTATGCGAGATACTGAAGATCCAGGATCTCTTTCAGATCTTTTTTCTCTGCCCGCACCACATCCGGCCGGATATAATACACCAGGTTGATGCGCACTTCATGGCGCGCGATATCAAAGTTTCCGTAGCAGCAGCTGTCGATACCCATGAGCCGGAAGCCCTGGCTTTTATAGAAAGCGATAGCGTGAAGATTGCAGCTCTGGGTCTCCAGCATGATGGCACGCCGCCCGTCCCGCTGAGCCTTTTCCTTCACAAGATTCATCAGTCTCGTGGCGATGCCCTGCCGGTGCAGTTCATCCGCCACCCACACTTCGGTGACCAGAAGACGGTTGCTCCACTCCTCCGGACAGCACTCGATGCAGGCGAGAAGTTTCTTCTTCGGCGCGGGTTTCTCGCCATCTGCCGCACTTTTTTCATCCGAAACATTTGCGCCCTCGCAAGCCTCGACAGGCTCTTCTCCGATGATTCCCCAGGCTTCCGCCCCGGGCCAGTAATCCGCATAAAGCCCGTCCGAGAAATCCGGATTATGCAGCACCGGTTTATCGAATAACTTCTTTACCATATCCACATGGAATGAATCCGCATCCTCACGGATCTCCACGTCGAAATACCCCTCCGTCGTGTAGCGCATCGGGACCGGCGTTCCTTTCCACTCCTCTTTCGGAAGCGGAACGATCTCATATGTATTCATTTTCTTAACTCCTTTATCTCGGCGCCTCTTTTAGACGCCCATGCCGGTCATTCCAACACGGGCAGGAAGCCTCGGTCATGACCAGCTGTTAAACTTCACGCGCTCGGAGAAAGCCTTCTTACTCGGCGCATGGAAATCATCCAGTGCTTTTCCCACGGGAAGGATACAGACGACGTCGTACTCCTCCGGCACATGAAGGATCGCACCGATCTTATCGCAGATCCTATCCTCGTCCGTGATGTGTCCCTCGTACCAGCAGCTCTGATAGCCCAGTTCCACGATGGCCAGAAGCATATTCTCGATGGCCGCGGAATAATCCTGGATCGCGAAACAGCGGTCGCGGTACGCATTGATCCGGCGCGTCAGGACAACGATCATGGCAGGAGCTGTCTGAGCCACCGGCGGATCCAGTACGCCCTTGATTTGATCCAGCACGTCCTTATCGTCCACGATCACCACATCCGTGGTCTGCTTATTGCACCCGGACGGGGCGTCGATGCCTGCCGAAGCAATCGCTCTGAGGTCCTCTTCCGGCACTTTTTCGTCGGCAAAAGCACCTCGGTAGCTGTGTCTTGTGGCGATGGTCCCAAGAGCACTTCTAAGTCCCATGATATAGATCTGGCACGGGTTCGCCTCGTCCCAGACGCTCTCGATGACTTCCATTTCCTTAAAGCCCAGGCTCTTATAGAAAGCATTCGTGATGTCATAATCCGCGTACATGCCTTCCTTCACGGTCTTGACCTGGATGAAGGAAAAGCCTTCTCTTACCGCATAGTCCTTCGCTGCGGCGAAGAGACGGCGGCCGTAACCCTTTCTATGGCAGGTCTTCAGGACACCCATCACGGCCAGTTCCATGGTGGCATTGCCCGTCTGCTTCAGGCAGAGGAACCCCACAGGCTTATCCTCTTCACAGGCCGCCCAGAATGGCCAGTCCACACATTCACGGATGTACTGCTCGCGGCTCTCCTCGACCTCGAACCACTCCGGAAGGGCCTCCAGGATCGTACGCGCGATCGCTTTCTTCTCATCTGTATCAGTTATAAATCGAATCATCTAAAATTCCTCTCATTTCGGTATTTGTAATATTGTTATTCAGTCTTTAAAAAAGTTCATCCAGAAGGATGTAGTAGTGGATCCTATCCCAGTCCGGCTCTATTCCCAGCTCCTCGAAAAGCACTTCCGGCCGGATGTCCGGATAGACCTTCCCGCCCCATGTTCCGTCGGCGTTATGCTTAAGGCTCCGGTAGCAAAGCGCGATGTCCATCCACTTATCGCCGGTCCCGGTATTGCCGAGGTCGATGAGTCCGCTGAGTTTTCCGTCCTTGATAAAAACATTCGGCAGGCAGAAATCGCCGTGAGACAGTACCGGTTCATAGGAAGGCTTGTTTTCCTTAAGCCAGGAAAGAAGCTCCTCCGCGTCCTTAAATCCACCTTCCCCGAAGGTCTCCGGTTCCACATCGCTCAGATCCACCAGATCGTTTCGCACCCGATACTCCGCCTCCGAAAGAACGGTATCGATGTCCGTCTTTCTCGGACAGTCGGAGATCTCGATGCTCCAGAGAAGTTTCAACGCGTCAGCAAGGATCGGGATCATCTCTTTCGGATGTTCCATATAGTACGGATCGCAGGCCACGGCGCCCTCGATTCTACTCATAAGAAGATATCTGTATTTCTCATCTTTTTCGTAGGCCAGGACCTCCGGAACAGGAAGCTTTCCTTTAAGCCAGCGCATCACCTCGACGGTCTTATCCTGATCTTCCTGAAACGCCGCTTCTTTCGCGCCGGCCGGATCCGCGTCCGGGCTGTTCTCCGGGCCGCTTTCCTGGCTGTTCTCCAGAATCCGCGGTTCGCACTTCAGGACACAGTCATCGAAGAGAAAGATCCTCGACCCGGATTTTCCCAGATCGTCGATCCGGAAATCTTTGCCCGCCACCTTTTCCCGGATGCTCTCCGGAAGCTCCGAAAGAAGGATCTCCTGGAGCGCTGTGTATTCGCGATAGTACATGCCTCTTCGCATCTCGTCTGTGCCGTCATAGTCCGCATGGGTGGAAAAGATCTGAAGGATCTCCCCAAGAGGGATCCACCTCGGCTCCATACCCACTTCGATCTCCCTTTCAGTCAGATGGCGCTCCGTCTCACCGATAATTTCACCAAGAAAATACTTATTGAGCCATTTGCAGTCTTCGTAATATTCGTCGATCTCAAGCACACAGGGGGAAGACCGGATCACCAGACCGCATTCTTCCGCGACCTCACGGA
>CADCLV010000079.1 GCA_902802325.1 Oscillospiraceae bacterium
GATCGGGCATACGGATATTCATAAGACCCCGAAGGAGATCTTTCTGCTCCTGTTCGCCGGCGGGTATTTCTACATCGGCTACATCCGACCTCTCCGCCAAAAGCTGCTTGATCAGCCAAATTCTCTGCTCATCATGATTCATCGGCTCACTCCTCTTCCAAGCGGATACTCCAGCTTCCCGGTCTCCCAATGGCCATTGATCTCGTTGATCATTAACTGCGCTTCTTCAAGCGATAGAAAAGCAAACTTATCCTCGACCCGTTCGTACTCGATCCTAAAACGCAGTACGTCCGTATAGAATCGTTTGGAATTCTCAATATCGGAAACACTCAGTTCCGGAACCAGTTGATTGAATCGCATACTCTTTTCTCCTTGAAGGGTCCCCTTCTCCTTGAATCATTCCCCTAAAACCGGTGTCCAGTGACCTTCCACGCAGATCTCCGGGTCTATTTTCTTGATCGTATCCGCAAGTTTTCTGCTAAGATCCTTGTCTTTTTCTCCATTGGGAAAAGCACTGCACGTGGCGTCTCCCAGGAACAGGGTCTTGTCTTCGCACACATACACAAGCGTCGCGTTATCAGTGTGCGGGGATTCGGATTCGAGGATCTTTACCGTGCATCCGCCAAGGTCGAGCGTCATCTCTCCATGGTAGATCATGTCGGAAGGAACGACGATGACTTCCTTATTCCCGGCATATTCTTTTCGCACACTATCACCGATCGCGAGGAAACACGAAGGCCCGTTCTTCTCGATCTTTTCTTTCCATTCTTTCAGGTACTGGTTGGTCCTTTCGTTACAGATAGAAAGGCCATGTATCGCATGCATGGCGAAGGTGTGATCCCAGTGCCAGTGCGTGAGGACCGTCAGATCCGGAAGCGGCAGTCCTTCTTTTTCCAGGAGTGCATAGAATTCTTTCATATGCACGTCCGAATGCCCGGCATCCACAGCCAGGCTCCACTTTTCTCCTCTGATATAGCCGAGATTCGGCCGGTCCCGCTCCTCTTCAAAAGGCATATACCATATATGTTCCGTTAGTTTTTGAAGTTCCATCTTTTCTCCTCTGCTCGTTACCAGTGAACGAACTCTCCGCCGATCACGCCCCGCACTTCGGGATCAGCAAGGATCCCGTATTTCTCCGGACGTCTGTACTTGTCGCCCATGATGTCATTGCTTCGGTGTCCTCGCAGCTGATCCAGATCGAGTTCCGCGATATACACACCCGGCTCGCCCGGTGCTTCCAGTACGCACATATCTCTCACGCCCGGCTCGCTCCGAAGCCACGGCACACCGTCGAAAAGCGTCGAGTGACCGTTGCAATCCGGCTGTCCTTCCGGGTAGTTGCAGGTCGCCACCGCCACCATGTTTTCGTAAGATCTAGCTCGAAGAGTGGAAAGCCGGTTGATCTCCATGGGGCAGGCATTCGGCGCCAGGATCAGTTCCGCACCTTTGAGCATCAGGATCCGGGCGCTCTCCGGAAATTCCCTGTCGAAGCAGATCATGGATCCGAACTTTACTTTTCCTCTTCCGAAATCCAGGTCCGCGACGTAGAAATCATCTCCGCCACTTAAGACTTTTTCATCGGCAAAAGCACATGGATGTACCTTCGAGTAGTGAAGGATCTCTTTCCCTGTCCGATCAAAGAAGATCACGGAATTCAGCGGCTTCGGTTCATTCGTTTCTAAGAAAGTGATGCCGATCGCCATCTGAAGTGCAGAGGCAAGATCCCGGAACGTATTGACGAACTCACTGTCTTTTTCGATAGCGAGTTTGCGTATTTCGGCTTCATCCTGTGGAAGCGCATATCCGTCGCTCCACATCTCCGGGAAAAGCGCCACATCCGCGCCCTTTTCTTTTGCTTCCTCACAGGCCTTTTTCCCGATCAGAAGATTCTCATCAAGATCCTTACCGGGAAGGATCTGAAGTAATGCTATTTTCAGGTTCATTTTATCTCTCACTTTGCTCTTTTTCAGAAGGAACAGATCCGTCATCGAAGCCATGCCAGGATATCCGGATCCTTTCCGTTTTCTCGTATATATGCTATCACGTTTTCCTTCGTTCGGATCTTATCCATAAGGTCCTTCGGAAGGGCAGAAAGAAACTCCGAAATAGAAACTTGCGAATTCTTCCTGATTCTTTTCAGAAGAAGTGTATCCTTCTTTTTTCGCTCCGCTTCCGACTTCGGATATCCCTGTCCGAAAGGCTCGGAAAAGAGCTTCTCGATCGTCTGTTCAAGATTCTCTTTTCCCTGCCATGTATATTCCTCACCCAGAGGAACCGACACGGCATTTCCGTCGTTGATCTGCGCAAAAAGATATGCATCCATCGGTGTCGGAACATACCCGCAGAGCACGCCCGGCACGTTATTACAAGCCAGCATCATGCCCTGCCCGGAAGAGCATCCTGTCACCACAAGATCGAGAGATCCTGACGCCAGAAGAAGCCCCGCCAGAATGGAGATTTCGATGTAACTGTACTTCTCTTTTTCCTCCGGTGTGCAGCCGAAATTCAGAACCGTCGCATACTTCGCAAACTTCTTCACGCTCTCGAATAGAAGTGAGTTCTTTTCGCTCTGGGAGCTTGCCTGGATCACGCCGATCCGCATCGGGACTCCGCGTATATTTTCCTCCTTCTGGTAAAAGGCACGGACGAACATCTGAAACTCTTCTTCACTTTCGCAGGCCTTTCGGCACTGCTCCATTTTCGAAGCAGAGCGGAGATACACATCCTCGATCTTTTTGCACTCGAACTCCGGGCATTCCTTGCACCAGGATACGTCATGTTCTTTCGTGCAGGGAAGGAGCATAAAGCTGCAAGTCGGACGGCAGCCGCAGCCGGTACACCGGATCTCATCGTTACTGACTACGTGATCCCTCCATCCGGCACGATACCAGAACTCCGCCGTCTCGTGAAGCTCTTCCTCTGTTCTCGCCAGAAATCTGGGGCAGACCGCACAATCATCCCCGCACACGGAGTAGACCGGCGGCGTTTTCCGAAGTTCAGGAAATCGATCAATATACCATTTCAAATCGCGTCACACTTCTTTCTGCATATAGCCACAAGTAAACGGGAAGAAATCGAATTTCTTCGTGCCGATATGGACCGCACCGAAGCTCTCATACCACTTCCGCAAGACGGTATTTTCTTCCACGATGGAGATATTTACGATCGTGCATCCTACGCTATGCGCATAGGAAAAAGCATGCTCCAGAAGAAGTTTTCCGATTCCCTGATGGCGGCACTCCGGAAGGACAGCCAGATTATTGAGTTCACACTCGAGATTCTCCTGCATCGCCAGAGAATAATATCCGCAGATATTTCCCTTCTCATCCACATAGACGAACATCGGACGGCCTTCTTCCAGCTGCGTGTAGAGCCTGTCTTCAGAGATCGCAAAAGCTGTGAAACGAGGTGCATTTTCCGTGGTAAAACCAAGCTCCTCCGCCACTGTCAGAAAACTCTTTCGGATCACATCCACACACTGCGGGATCTCTTCCCGCTTCATTTCACGAATCATTTCGCAACTCTCCTTTCCGTCAGGATCTTTCTACATACGACCGGCCTATCGGTTTTTTGAACACTAGCTATCGTATTTTTCTTTAAGAAAAGTATATCATTCCCCGATGGAAAAGGCTTTATCCTTTCAGTATAGGATCTGCGGTGTGTGACTCGCCACTTTTTCCATGGTTTTTCCTTAATTTTTTCCACTTTTTCCATGAAAAATCATTCGGAATTTCCACTTTTTCCATGAGAACTGTTCTTCACTTTTGGTATAATCGGAAAAGGAATAGGAGGGAGGTGTAACTATTGGCAACGGTATGCAAAAACTGCGCATCACATATCATATTCGACCCGAAGACGCAAAAGGTCGTCTGCCATACATGCGGGAGTTCCTGGGATCCCCAGACTGTGGATGTGCACGAAGAGTTTCCGGACCTTCAGGATTTTATCGAGGAAAATGAAGATCCGAATGAGATCTACAAGCACTTTATGGCCTGTAAAGTTTATACCTGCCAGTCTTGCGGCGGTGAGATCTTTGTCCACGGATCCGAAGCCTCCACCAATTGTATCTACTGCGGAAATTCGAGTGTGATCTTCAGTCGTATTTCCAAGGAAAAAGCACCTGACTTCGTCCTCCCTTTCCAAACCACACCGGCAGATGCGGTGGCCTCGATCCGGAAGGCATTTAAGCGGCACGCCTTCATTCCAAAAGAACTGAGAAAAATCAATCCTGAAATGGTCAGAGGTATCTATATCCCCTATAAGATCGTAAATGGCCGGCATTTCGAGGCAGTAAACGTTCGAAGTGAAATCAGACATGGAAAACACACAGAAACGATCCATACCAAAAGATCGGGCTTCATGCAGCTACGAAATCTTCCGGTAGATGCATCGATCATTCTGTCCGATGAGAGTTCCCAGCAGTTGGAGCCATATGATCTTAACGATATGAAACCTTTTAACGAGAGCTACCTTCTCGGTTTTTATTCCAATGCTGCCGATGCATCTGACGAGATGATCCAGCAGGCAGCAAATGTCCGCGGTCTCAATGCATTTCATAGTCAGGTGATAAAAACCGTTCGAGGATTTAATGCGCGTGTAACACGTGGCGAATGGGAAACGCATATAAATAAAGATGGAATCTTGTATGCTTTGTTCCCGGTATGGTTTGCCACATTCTGGTACGAGGGACAGCATCATACCATCCTGATCAATGCCCAGACCGGCAAGGTCGTCGGAGGACTTCCGTGGGATAAAGAAATAGTAGATAGATTAACAATTGCACTCTCTATCCTTTTCACGATCCTTTGTGGCATTGTCCTGTATGGTTTCTACAAAGTGATGGGAAAACCGGCCAATTTCAAAGACTGGTTAGCTCTCCTTTTTATGCCGGTCTTATCTATTGGCGGCGGAATTGCTATCTGGGTCATGGGCAGGGAAAAAATGAATAAGGTCAGGAAGTTCATTCATCTGACACAGGATTCTTCACTTTTCAATTTCGTGAAGAAAAGACAGGGGTGAATGCTATGGGATTGCTATTCTTATGTTGTTTGCTTTCGATACCATTAGGAATGGGTTTAGCAAAACTGCTCATGGCTACACTTCTTGAGAAGTCTAATGTTGTAGGAAACAGCCTTACTGATACAAAAGAAATCAGTTCTCCGATCACCTTGATCGAACGAAGCGACGAAAAGGCGGTTTTTGATTGGGAAAGTTTTCTTCCCAACGAATTTGAGAAATTGAAGTCAACTATTGAATATCAGGAGTCGAAAAAGGACAGACTGGATGTAGATGATGAATATTGCGCGCAGGGCATCGCCTTAAGAGAGGGATTTGCGGTAATGACCGGCCAGATCATTTCTCCGATCAAAGATATTAAGATCGAACCGGTAGCTGACCCCGCCCGGGATCAAGCAGGATCCGTTCCGCCGCCCCCGGCAGCCCCCAAGCGCTCCTGGAAAGAAGCCGTCGATGACTCTTTCATGGATATGGATGAAAAAGACAGTTGATCGAAACCTCCATTTATTAAGGTGTATATGTCTTATTCGCAAATTGGAAATATACGGACAAAACCACAAATACAGCAACACCGATATAAATAGCATAAAGGCCGAACATCTTTATCCGGCCCGGAATTTCCCACTTTCGGAAATTCAAACAGATCAGGCAGGCGAAAACCCCGGCCAAGATCAAAGCAATATCCGTCACGATGAGGATCGTCAGGATGGGGCCGTTTTCAAGAGTTCTCCTCTCCGATTCTTCCCCTCTTTTTACGTGGGTCACCTCTTCTGTATCTAATACGGAAACGGGTTCACCCAGACCCCAATCTTCATTGTGGGTCCCGCCAGTTACTCTATACTCAGAATAAGGATAGCCAGCATCAACCACTTTAGCGGTTTTCATGTAGTATCCGAATCCGATGTCCACACATACGATCGCCAGCAAAGTAAGAATTATGCTTATGATAATGATCTTCTTTCGATCCGTCATATGCTCACCATCCCTTTGATCGTCCAGTGGTTTCGAGATGCGGTCCGGCACCTCCCAAGTGGCCCGTACGTTTATCTTGAATTAATTATACCGCATCCTGCCAACGTTCCGGTTCATGACTTTTCTTCCGTAATGGACATAGGCGAAGTCCTTTACTTTGCTCCAGGTCTGCTTGTGAAGAGTAAAGAAAGTATCCGGATCGTCGAAGGTTCCGAAGTCTTTCACCATCGATGCATTCTGCACGAAAAGATCCTGTCCCCGCCAGTTCAGATCCAATGTTGTTAAGTCCGGCACCGAGATAGCATATTTCTGAAAAGGACCCTTCTTCGGATTTTCTTTTTTCTTCACGCCCTGCACATAGGCATCGTCTGTGATCACGCCCTCCAGTGCGATCCATTTCCCGTCATAGAAAACCTCCACCCAGGTATGGGCGATCGTCTTTGGCGCCAGGATTGAGATAATGCCCGATGTCGCCCCTTTCTGAAAGCACTTGCTGACTTCCGATCCGTGCAGGCGACAGGGGATTCCACATCCACGAAAGAGTGCCATGAGAAGTGTCGCCTTCGTGTTGCACTGGCCGTATCCGTCCGCGAGTACCTCTTCCGCGGTGAGCGTGTCGGAGCGGTTATATCCGAAAAGGATCTCATTTCGGACATAGTCATAGATCGCGCCGATCCGGCTGAATGTGTCAAGGGTTTCCCATCCGCGCGAACGAATCAGATCCTTGATCGGTGCGGCGTCATAGTTTAACATCGGGGTCTTCTTAAGATATTTATTTTCCATACTGTGCCTCTTTTCTTTTGCTTTTCTGGCATCAGTATAGAAAAATGCTGACTAATAAACTTTCAGAAATTCGCTATCTTTTATGGTGCTTCTCGCCGGAAGTCCCATGAGTCTTTTTACCGTGGAGGCAAAATGCGATGGCGAGTCAAAGCCCGCATCCATCGCGGCTTCAGTGATTCTCCTGCCGCTTAAGATATCCTGGAAAACTCTTTCCAGTTGGTGAAGAAGAAGATAATCTTTTAAAGTGATGCCCACCTGCTCTGAGAAAAGATGCGACAGTCGGGACGAAGACAGGTGCAGTTTCTCTGCGAAGTGATCGACAGAGTGATCCGTGCAGCTGCAGTTTTCCAGCATAGAAAGGAACTCCGTGATGCGCTCGTCCAGGTGCTTTTCGCAAGGTCCTGCGCCGATCACTTCATAGAGTTTTTGCATCAGTTTCGTGTAGGGTGCTTTTGAAGAAGAGTCAATCATCGGTCGTGCCAGCGCAATCAGTTCTTCCGTCTTCGTATCTTCCAGTGCGAAATACTCTTTCTCATCAAGAAGCGTGCTCAGTTTCCGCCCCATATCCGAGGCAGGCTCGATGACACAGGTAAAAAGAAGGCCATCGGAGATCTTCACGGCATGCTTCACATTCACATTCACGAACAGACAGCGGTCATGGATCTTTTCCTTTCCCACCTTCATCTCCGGCGCGCCATGAAGAAACAGG
>CADCLV010000080.1 GCA_902802325.1 Oscillospiraceae bacterium
TGGCGGAGAGGTCGGATGTAGCCGATGTAGAAATACCCGCCGGCGAACAGGAGCAGAAAGATCTCCTTCGGGGTCTTATGAATATCCGTATGCCCGATCCGATCAGTGATGAATTTCTGAAGATTCAGGATGAATATCTGGCGGCGGAAAATGAAGCGGAAGGCATAGTGAGATTAGAGGATCTAACGCCCATCGGATCGGATGCACGGATCTATCTGTGGCAGGGAGATATGTCCAGGCTAGCGGTGGATGCTGTGGTGAATCCGGCAAATTCCGGCTTCACCGGCTGCTATCAGTGGCTGCATTCGTGTCTGGATAACATCCTGGGATCTAAGGCCGGCATCCAGCTTCGGCTTTACTGCAATGACATCATCGAGAAGCAGGGGTATCCGGAACCGACAGGACAGGCCAAGATCACACCGGCATTTAATCTTCCGGCCAAGTATATCATCCACACCGTCGGCCCGATCGTACAGCATGTCCTGACGAAACAGAATGAAGACGATCTGGCATCCTGCTATAGGTCGATCCTGAAACTGGCGGACGAAAACGGGCTTTCGAGTGTCGCGTTTTGCTGCATTTCTACCGGTGTATTTATGTTTCCGAATGAAAGAGCAGCGGAGATTGCCGTTGCGACGGTGAAGGAATACCTGGATGCGACAGGAAGCGGGATCAAAGTGCTTTTTAATGTGTTTAAAGATATTGATCTTCTGTTTTACCAGAACCTTCTGAAATATACGGATACGCTCTAGGCAATTGAAGAAGGCCGTCGAATTGCTGACGATCCGACAATATACTTGTGATAATAGGATTTTGATTCCAGAGAAAACTTGTTTGTCCAGTCTGTACAAACAAGTTTATTTTGTTATAATCTAAGTGGAGGAGAAATATCTATGATGAATGTTAACTGCAGATACAAAATCAAGGAAGATATTGAGTTTATTCTTGAAGCGGAAAGAATAAACAAACTGGAACTGTCAGAAATAACCAGGATCTCGCGAACCACGCTTGATGCTATAGAGAAGAAAGGTATGGCGACAGATGAAATCTGTGAGAAACTATACTCATACATCTATGGACAGAAATATAGAATCAATTCTGTGAAAGAGGAATTGATAAGAGAGAAGTATGGTATGGTCTTGTTTCATGGTTCTAAATGCGGCCTTTCTGACATATCCGTTGCCGGGTCACGAGATAATTGTGATTTTGGGAATGGCTTTTATTTAGGACAAACATACAATCAGGCACTATCTTTTGTGTGTGAATATGATAAGGCTTCAGTGTATTCCTTTAAATACTCACTAGAAGGGATGAAGTGTTTGGAATTTGCGTGTTCTCTAGATTGGATGATTGCAATATGTTATTTCCGGGGAACGATTCGAAATTATGCTAAAAGTGAGAAAGTCCGAGCTGTTATAGATAAAGTGGAGAAAGCAGATGTTATCATAGCACCGATTGCAGATAACAAGATGTTTTATGTAATGTCTCAATTTGCAGAAGGGGAGATCAATGCTGATGTAGCCCTTCATTCATTATCTGCCTCAAGATTGGGCTTGCAATATATCCTAAAAACGGAAAAGGCATTAAAGAATTTGGTCCCAATAGAACGATATTATTTGTCTGTCCCGGAAAGAGAGGATTGTAGAAAGAAACTGATTGAAAGAGGCTATGAAATAGATACAAAACTCAAACTTGCCAAAAGAGAGTATAAAAATGGACTATATATTGAGGAGTTGCTGAAATGAAAGAGTTTGATCATGATGGTCTTTTACTTGCGGAATTTCAAGGCAAACTATTTGAAAAATCTGCAGACTTACACTGCTCTACAGCAGTATTCATTCGAAGGTTCTTACACTCTGACTATCTAAAAAAACTGGATACAAATAATTTATCAGTTTTATCTTTAGATGTGAATGAAGGAATAGACAGTATTCAAAAACAGTTTGGAGACTCGAATTATGGTCAAACAAAGTATTCAAAAAACGCTCTGTTTTGGATGGGATACATATATAGATATCTTGCATATACCAGAGAAACGACAACAAAATTTGTGATGAGTCTTTTCCCTTATAGGCAGCTCAACGATGTCTATTATTCATTTCATACCCAAGATCCTGAATGGTGTGTGCGTAGTCTGTTGGAAATGAGTAATTTGAATGAGGATATATTTGATAAAAACATAAGGTTGAAGGAAGTTATAATGTCGCGTGGAGAGTATTAGCATGGTTAGTATGGATTTTGCGGAGAGCGTTAAGAAACTGAAGCAAGCCCTATCCGAGGCGGATGCTGTCGTGATCGGTGCCGGTGCAGGTCTTTCTACTTCGGCGGGCTTTATCTATAGCGGTGAGCGGTTCGAGAAATACTTTTCCGACTTTTCGGAAAAGTACGGTTTCACGGACATGTATACCGGCGGCTTTCATGTACTTGGAATGGATCCGGAGATCATGTGGGCGTACTGGTCCAGATACATCTACATCAACCGTTATCTGGATGCGCCGAAACCTGTGTACGACGAGCTCTTTTCACTGGTGAAAGATAAGGTTTATTTCGTCTTGACGACGAACGTGGATCACTGCTTCCAGAAGGCGGGATTCGATAAGGAAAGACTCTTTTATACCCAGGGGGATTATGGCCTTTTCCAGTGTACGGAACCCTGTACGCAGGATACCTACGATAACGAAGAGATGATAAAGAAAATGTATGAGCAGCAGAAGGATATGCGGATCCCGTCCGAGCTGATCCCGAAATGTCCGAAGTGCGGGAAACCGCTTACCATGAATCTTCGTTCCGACGATAAGTTTGTCGAGGATGACGGATGGAAACTTGCGTGCTCGAGATATGAAGTATTCCTGGAGACGCATAAGACGGGGAGAGTTCTTTTCCTGGAACTGGGTGTCGGGTACAACACACCGGTCATCATTAAGTATCCGTTCTGGAAAATGACCATGCAGAATCCAGAGGCGACCTATGCCTGCATCAACTTCGAAGAAGCCCTCTGTCCGGAGGAGATCAAGGACCAGGCGATCCTGATCACGGGCGATATCGGCGAGGTCTTAAAGGAGATGAAATCATGATTATCCAGACAGGCATGCGGACCGATATTCCGGCCTTTTATTCCGAGTGGCTCTGTAACCGGATCAAAGAAGGCTTCGTCCTCGTGCGTAATCCCTATAATCCGTCGCAGGTGACAAGTTACAGTTTGTCTCCCGATGTGGTGGATCTGATTTCTTTCTGCACCAAGAATCCTGCGCCGATGCTGCCGAAGATGGACGTACTGGATCCATATGGACAGTACTGGTTTGTGACGATCACGCCTTATGGAAAAGACATCGAGCCGAATGTTCCGGATAAGGAGCGGGTGATGGAGTCTTTTCAGAAGCTTTCGGAGCGGGTCGGCGTGGACAGTATGGGCTGGCGCTACGATCCGATCCTCGTTGATGCAGCTCACTCAGTGGAGTGGCATATAAAGATGTTCGAGAAGATGGCAGCGACCCTTTCCGGCTACACGAAGACCTGCGTCATCAGTTTCCTGGACATCTACAAAAAAGTGGAGAGGAACTTTCCGGAGGCGCGGGAAGTCTCTCTGGATGACAGGATGACTCTCGGTAAAGCGTTTATCGGGATTGCAAGAAAGTACGGCATGACGATCCGTCCCTGTGCCGAGGGAAAAGCACTTGCGCCTTATGGTGCCGACTGCTCGGGCTGTATGACGGTGTCGACTTATGAGACGGCGCTTCACTCTAACCTGATCGTTCCGAAGACAGGGAAAAACCAGAGAAACGGCGAATGCGCCTGTCTGCTGGGATCGGACATCGGTGCCTACGATACCTGTGGACATTTATGCAGATACTGCTATGCCAATACGGATCCTTCGCTGGTTCGCGAAAACATGCGGCGTCACGATCCGAAATCACCTTTTCTCATCGGGACAAGTATGCCTGAGGATACGATCCATCAGGCAGTACAGAAGAGCTGGATCGACCGGCAGCTGCGGCTGGATATATTCTGAATACTCATTCGATATCGCATCCTAACTCTCGAAGGAGAGACTCGATGGATTCGATGTATTCTTCTTCAACTGTTTCAATTCCCAGCCAGATGTTTTCCCTGGTATAGTTGACGAACAATCCTTTTTTCCCGTCACCTAAATCGGAATACACTGCCCATAGCTGGTAGTCTCCCTCTTCGGATCGAATCTCTTTGAGGACCGGTTCCTCATACCAGCCCCCATAAGATATGATCTCCTGATAATCTTTTTTTGCGCTTGCTTCATCTTTTTCAACAAGCGCATCGATCCGGAATGATCCTTTTACAAAAGTGTAATTATCGGAGTCTTCATCATATGTGCCTTTTAACAGTGGAAAACCAAGTTTTTCACAGGCGGAAACCAGTTTTTCTTCTACAGAAACTCCCTCTTCCCGGGAAGATTCTATTGAAGACTCAGATTCGGAAGAGGATATACTTTCTTCCGAAGGATCAGAAGATGAATCTGTATCATCATGATCGGAAGAAGAATCAGTATCGTCGGTCATTTCTGTGCTCGAAGTTGTCGTTTGTAAAGTAGAGTGGTCGGTGTTGTCTTCAGATGTTGCTTCTTTCTTACTGCAACTTGTCCCCATTAGAATCGTGATGATGATCAAAACAGATATAAATGACTTGTTTTTCATATCATTTCACACCTTTCAGTTCTGTACTTTCATCGTTTCATTGATGTGTGTAACGTCATAATATCACGCAGAAATTTTCTTTGTCCAGCCTGTACAATCAAGATAATCCTGCCTCGTTTGATATAATTGTCATAGACAAGAGGTGAGAAATATGGCAGAGGAAAAGAAAGTTTTGGTGATCTCTGGCGCAGATGCGGTCCAACAGCCGGAACGTTGAGGAACCCGATGGATAACGAAAAAGAATACCGGAAAAAGAAACTTCGCAAGGAACTCAAGACGGACATTGTGGTCGTGGGAGTACTGGCGCTGATCGTGGTGCTTTTTTGGAGCCTGTCGTATTATGTGCACCCTATTCTTTGTTTTGCGCTCAGGATTTCGTCCATCGTTTTTTCTCTTCCTCTTGTGATCAGCTTCTTGAACGCAATCATTTCGATCCATCGGAAAAAGCACTGGGCGATCACGGTGGGATCGATCGTTGAAGTTATCCTGGAAAAAGAAGATTCGCAGCCGAATACCACTGCCCGGATCCGCTATAAGGATACGAATGGAGAAGAGCACATCTATGAGCGGGATCTTTCCGTCTATGGTGATGATGAAGAAGGAAACGAAGAAGCGCTTCAGAAGATGCTGGAAGAAGATCGGGAAAAATACGAAGGAAAATGCGTCCCGGTGTATTTCAATCCGAAAAAGCCGGAACTATGCCTGGTGATGCTGGAAGATGCTTTTACTGAATAACCCCAATCTCGCTATGACCAATGTCGAACCATGGCGCTTATTCCGCGATTTTCCACTTGGAATTATCGACCTGCAGGCTGTAGCCACAGTATGAGCATGCACCATGATCATCAGGAAGAAACGGCACACCGCAGGAAGGACAGGACTTGTTTACGAGGATCTCTCCTTTCGACTTCAGCTTATTCGGGTAGCGTGCCCGCACCATGGAAAGTCTTTTCTTCGTTGTTACGGTAGAGATCTTTCCGGAACTGTCGATCGTCCTTGTCCGTAGCGGGACCGACGCCGTAATAAAACTCTGCTCTTCGGTATTTTTGACTGACTTATACTTGATCTCTCCGAGATACATCTCCAGTGTCGTTTCCGGATCTGCCCTCTTCCAGAGTTCCTCCAGGATCGAGCTTCGGAACAGGTTTTCAGAGAACCGGGTGATCTTCTTCGTCTTACTGTTCTTCTTAAAAAAGTCCTCGAACAGAACAAGCACGATAAGCGTCGCGATAAATCCGACGATCACGCCTCCGGCCAGTAACATCAGCGCGAACGAGATGTCATCTTCGATCACATCCATAAACGGAAGGAAGATCAGAAGTGTCACGATGAACGTTACCGGAACGATGGGCAGGAAGGTAAGAAGTGTTTTCCCGAATCCTTCATTCTCAATGACGAAATCCTGCGTCTGCCAATCATAAAAATTCGAGAATACCGGCCTTCCGCAGAAGGGACATGTCGTCTCCGAACCGCTGATCGTGATCTCCGCACCGCAGGAATAACAGCGCTGCTCCCGGACTTCCTCGTAGAATTCCTTATTCCCCTTCTTACCCTGGCGTTTTCTTTCTTTTTCGGAAGCCAGATCCGAACACCGTATATGCCGGCTCTGCCGTACTGCGATACGGGCACTTCGTATCAGTTCCTCGTTGACGGTATTCCCGGAAGCATCGACATACGTGTCTTTTACTGTGCCTTCCGCCTCGCCTTCGCGCCATTGACGTCCGCCATCGTTCCAGTTCTTGAAGTTTCCCGGCTTCCCGGTATTCTTCATCTTTGTTTTCTGAAGACGGATCACGCGGCGCAGCCCGTGTCTTTGAAGAAGGCGGATGCTGTTCTCCTGCATCTTCCGGAATGTGGTATCCATTCTTCCTGTGAGATAGGAACTATCTGCGTTCTCCCATGAAAGCAGAAGCGGCTCGATTGCCTGCTTCATGTCTTTAGTAAGAGAAGATCCGGCCAGAGGGGATCCCTCGACCGGTGTATTTGCACTCGGGCTATTCTTCTTTTTCTTCGAATCGTAGCTTCCGAAAACCTTATCGAACACCTTATCGGTAAAGCCGATAATGCTGTCACTGTAAACGAGAAACAATGACCCGGCAAACCCGATAACAGAAGCGATGATCGCATAGATAAAAATCATAGTTCTCTATCCTCCAAGAATACTTCTTAGTAGCCGGCTTTCCTGACAAGAAAGTGGATGCTCCTTCCTTTTGAAAAGCCCGAGATTATTTTAGCATGTCTCTATTACGAATGATAATTCATTGATGCGTTATCGATTTACAGAATGGTAGAATATGTATATCAGCTTTCCGGAAAAAGGAGACAAAACAATGGTGCTATCAAACGAGGATTTAAAGAAGATCTATTTCGGCGCATATGAGTTTGCGGAGACGGAAAACGGGTATCTACAGGCCTTCCAGTATACCAAAGAACAGGTTGAATATTTCAAAGGTGCTTTTCAAATGTGGTACGAAAGATGTACGGCTACCACGGCAA
>CADCLV010000081.1 GCA_902802325.1 Oscillospiraceae bacterium
TTTCATAGTTTCTTCTCCCGGTTTCTTCTTTCGATCTCGGATCTCATCCATCCGGTCATGCCGCCGGGAAGTCTTGAATCCATCGGCGTGCCGTCGTCGAAAAGAAGATTAGCCTGGATGCCGTTCATCAGGCAGTGCTGTCCCATCTCAAATCCGAAGTTGATGGAAGCGATTCCCTTATCTCCGTTATAGACCCATTCCGGGGTAAAGATAAAGCTGTGCTTCATCTTTTCCATACGTGCTCTTCGGCTTTCAATGACCTCGTGATCGGCGATCTCGTCCCGAAGACCGTCCGCAAAGAAAAGTGTCACTCCACATTCATCCCACGTGTCGATAACAGAATCGTCCGGGATATCGGATGTACCCACCGGCACCAGTACATCGAACGCTTTCGGATCATGGGCACCAAGTTTAAGAGTAAATCTTGCACCGGCCGAGTTCCCGAGAAGGAAACGGACTCCGACGCCTTTCGTTTTATTCAAAATAAAATCATCGATGAGCTTCATGACCGGATCGATATAGGACTCATCCCAGCTTCCTTCATATCCGCCATCTTCTGTTCTATACTCATTGGCAACGGGGATCAGAATATACGCGCCCCCCAGATCCTGCTGGTATTTTTCCGAAGCATACATCTCCGCACCCGTATAGTTGATGCACAGATCACCTACCAGTGCATTGGAACCGCCATGAAGGAAGATCAGGAGCGGATAGCTGTCCTTTTTCGGATATCCATGTTCGGTCGGATCGAAATAGTAATACTTCAGGCCGAAGGCCTCGTCTCTTCCGAACAGGTGCTGGTACTTCCCTGTCGGATAGGTGGGTTCAGTCGTGATAAATGCACCTTTGGGGATCTGATCGATCCAGGGTGGGGTCGGAGTAGCCATAGTGAACAGTGCCTTTCAAAAGATATAAAATTACTTGCATTATAGCATAGCCCCTCCACTCTCGGAATGTAATTAGACCACCGGTTGAAAAAAGTTCCATATAGAACCTTGACGTAAATTAGTTCTATATGGTACCATTTTGCTGTAAAACGTTTTATGAGTTTCCGGGAGGTGGGAATCGGAATCCGTACAGTCCCGGGAAAGGAGATCTCTATGAAGACCAGAACGGGATTTCTCATATCCCAGATCAAGCAGGTGCAGGCACGTGTTTTCCAGAAGCTTCTGTCGGAAAGCGGGGTCGAGGAATTCAACGGACCGCAGGGGCGTATCTTATATGTTCTCTGGCAGTCGGACGGAGTACCCATCGTGGAGCTTTCGAAAAAGACCGGTCTTGCGAAAAACACTTTGACCGCGATGCTGGGTCGACTTGAGGATTCAGGGCTGATCGCCAAGAAAGCAAATGCCTCGGATAAGCGCCAGTCCCTGATCGTACTGACGAAAAAGGCTCGAGGACTGAAAGGGAAATACGATGAGGTATCGGATCGGATGAATGAGATCTTCTACGAAGGGTTCACAGAAGAAGAGGCACTTCAGATGGATGCCTATCTTGACCGTATCCTTATGAATCTCGAGCGGTCCGAGAAACAGAAGAAATAAACGAAGGAGTGATAAAAATGTCCAAAAAACTTGCAAATATCGGAAACAGCTTTTGCCCGCAGGCACTGTTCCTCTATGGAACAAAGAAAGATGACGGAACGCCGGATTTCGGGCTGTTCTGCTGGTTCAGCTACATCAATACCATGACGGAGAAGGGTCCGGGTATGGGCGTGATGTGCTGTATCGGTGAGGATAAGCTGACGAAGGACCTGATCAGGAAAAATGGCGTTTTCTCGGCAAACCTGGTAACCGAGGATCTTCTTCCCCTCGCCGACTATTACGGAAATGTCAGCGGCCGTGAAAACCCGGACAAAATGCGCCATATGCCGACGGTGGAAAACGGGCTTGTCCTGGATGTGCCAACGATCGCCGAAAGTCCGGTCACCCTGGAGCTGCGTGTACAGAAAGAGATCCATATGGCCGAGGGCAGCGATGTATTCCTCTGTGAGATCTCCGGCGTTTCCATGAAAGAAGAACTCATGAACCAGGCTGTCCCCTTCATCGACAGATATCTGTCCGTTATGCCCGTCCTCGCCGGCGGAGAATTCCGCTATGTGACAGCAGACGGAAGGGATATGGGGCATTGGGGCGAACCCATGCAGGAACTCGCCGAGAAGTAAAAACTCACAGTGCATTTTCCGAAGAAAAAGAGCCCGTAACCGAAAAAAGATTACGGGCTCTCGCTTTTATACTACTTCTTATGGTCTGATCCACAACTTCGGATCGATACTGATCTTGTCATCTTCGCGGGTGTAGCGGAAAACATCCTGTGTGTAAAGAAGAAACGGACTTTCTTTTCTGTTTCGGATGAAGATCTCCTCTGCGGCCTTGATCAGTTTCTTGACCAGTTTCTTATCGCCGGCTTTCGTGAAAATGATCATGTCCTTCGTAGGGGCGCAGATAATCAGATCATCTCCGAGACGTTCCGCCTGCTGTCCCCAGATCCCTCCAAGCACAAGGCTTTCCGCTTCAAAATCACCGCCGCAGGCGACACCGTAGAGTCCGGGAACCTTCATCTCGCAGATCTGATAATGGATGTCACGGACTATATTCTCAAAAGCGGCATCATTAAGCTGTTCGACGGTAAAGCCTTCCGGAAGCATAGGATATCTTACGTAGGTAAAACCTCGACCCAGATCCTGCACATAAAGGAGAATGAATTTATCCAGGACCCGCTGCATGACCATGTCATCCGGCCAGTCCGGGGATTCCGCATAAGGCGCCAGAAGCGACACTTCGTTGAGCGGATCTTTCGCCCAGTTCTTCTTTAGTCTCGGGAAGATCTTTGTCTTATCGAAAACATAGTCATCGCTGAATCCGTCGTCAAAAGGACCGTCCTTCTCATCGTGGGTCCATTCCACATCGCATGGGTCACCATTCTCCTTGACGAACGCCTTGATCCTTTCAAAAAAGTCCAGGCAGTACCGGCTGTAGGAATATTGCGCCAGAAAACGCACTACCGGCCGAAGTCCGGGCCGGGCCTGTTCTGCCTGCCCGCTGGTAATATACGCCCAGTAGTCGCTGAATTTCTCGTTGAGCATCTTGGCATGCATCTGCCGGTCCAAAAACTCCCACTGCATATCGTCGAGGATGATCAGAACATATTTATTCTCTTCAATGCAAGTCAGATCGATCACATTTCTATCTCGGAATGTCGACATACTCTCCCCTGCCTTTCGCTTTTTTTCCATTATAACATCCGTCAAATCGGCGCGTGATATAATGAGAGAAAAAAAGGATTGGAAAGGTATATAAATATGGAACGTAAGAATAGTCATATGACCCGATCTTCAAAAGAGGTCGCTTCATCTACCCCCTACCGTATTCTTGCCTTGATCCTTACTTTTTCTATGCTTCTGGCATTAGGTCTATGTGCCTGCTCCGGAAAAAGTACGGAAACCACAAAGAAAAAGAAGAAAGCGAAGAAAACCACAAAAGAGACGTTTGAAACCGTATCGGAGCCGGATGAAGATCCGCCCACGACTTCCGCTGTCGAGCCTTCAGATACATCAGAAAGCGATCCGTTCACCACGTCAACAGATGATACCACCACTTCATCCGTAAACCCGGTGGTCGGCATTAGTCTTCCCACCAAAGCCCTGAAACGATGGCAAGATGACGGTATGCTTATGAAAGAATTGCTTGAAGCAGACGGATATGCCGTAGACCTCAAATTTGCCGGTAACGATATAAATACCCAGCTGGTACAGATCGAAAACATGATCAACGAAGAATGTCAGGTCCTGATTATTGCGGCAATCGACGGAGATTCACTGACTAATGTGTTGGATTTTGCCAAGGCAAAAAATATCACTGTCATCGCCTATGACCGTCTGATCCGCAGAACTGATGCCGTCTCCTATTATGTCACCTTCGATAATTACCTGGTCGGAACGCTTCAAGGCGAATACATCCGCATTGCGCTCGATCTGGATAACGCTGACGGTCCTTTTAACATGGAGATCTTTACAGGAGATCCGGGCGATTTCAACGCCAAATATTTCTATGACGGAGCCATGTCTGTACTTCAGCCTTATATCAGCTCCGGGCAACTGGTCGTAAAATCCGGGCAGACCGACTTTTATGATGTAGGAACTGCCAACTGGTCAACAGAAAATGCCCAGAATCGCATGGACACGATCCTTACAACATATTATTCAGACGGGTCCCAACTTGATGCCATTTTATGTTCCAATGACAGTACAGCCCTTGGTGCGGAACTTGCACTGTCAACGTCCTATACCGGTAATTACCCGGTCATTACCGGCCAGGATTGCGACATTACTAATGTCCGAAATATCCTTTCAGGATATCAGTCCATGTCAGTGTTTAAGGACACACGTGAATCTGTAAAAGCCACAGTCAACATGGCCGAGGAGATCCTTACCGGAAGTATAGTAACGGTAAATGATACAAGCACATATAACAACGGAACGATCAATGTTCCTTCATATCTTGTATCTCCAGTAGTTGTCGATAAATCAAACTACGAAGAGATCCTCGTTGATTCCGGCTATTATAAAAAATCCGACCTGTCGTAAAAAGGAAGCCTCTAAACGAAGATTAAGAAGCAACACATACACATACACATATAAAAAGACCTCTCCGAATCGGAGAGGTCTTTCATTTACAAGAATCTTATAGTTACGATCTACTAACGGGAATCTGTTTACTCATCCCATCCAGAATCAAATTCACTATCTGTAATGACATCTTTCGAGTTAAAGTAGATCACTTCGATCTTGCACTCTTCATATTCCACTTTTTCCATTCAAACTTCCTCTCTTATCCTTCCTTAAATCGCTTTCACCGCTTTAGCAAAGTTGTAATAAGCTTCCACAAGATTCTTCCAGGCAGCGCTGCTGCTGCTCTTACTCTTTACAGATCTAAGGTAATCATATACGGAATAGGTTCCCGAAATATTACCGACAGTAAAGTTGAACGTAGTTTCATACGCGGAATAATTAAATCCTTTTCCTTCCGGGCCTTTGATCGTGTAAATGTAATAGTTTCCGCTTGCCTCACCTTCAATTGTGTCGCTATATCCGTCAATCGTCATAGTAGGAGCCGTATCACCCAGATCCGCCTTTTTGAAGCGAAGCTTGATCTCGGTCTGGGAAAGAAGGGACAGGTTACCGGCTACGCCTGTAGGCAGGGTATTAAAACCGGAAGGCAGAAGTCCATAGTCGGCTGTTCCGTTTTCAAAATCCACACCGGAAACTGTCGGGAGATTATCTGTGTTGATATTTAGCTGAACCTGCGCATATCCGCCAAAGATCAGAAGCGCATCGCAAAGATCAGCATACTGCGAATACTGGTCCTTGACTACTTTCGCATACTTTTCAATGGTGACTCCGCTATCCGTGATCACATTATCTCCGGCGTGAATACTGATCTCAATAGGTGCCGTCATACAAGCCGACTCTACCGGAATGGCAAAGGTGTAATAATCTCCACTATTGCTCTTCGCATCATCAATGTCTACGTTTACAGACTTCGACTTAACTGAACCATTCTTAGTATACTCGTAGGAAGTTTCCACATAAGCATTGGCTGCATTACTGCCGGAAAGCTTCACTCTTACCAGAAGAGTAATCTCTCCACCAATACCTACCGAATACTGAATGTCAGTATTAATGATCCGGATCATTCCATTGTTTTTGTTTCCACAAGCATTGTAATGCGCTTTATCACAGTGGAAACTGCTCATATCATAGTCGTTTCCATTGGTCTTAAAAGCAATGTTGTCGTTGTTCTGAACACCGAAATGAATGACGGCTGCATCACTCAGGTCACCATCAAGCTGAACATATTTTTGACTGTTATCGCCAGTATTTTTACTAAAAAGATTTGCCCGCTCATCCAGTGCTCCGTTGTGCGTATTATCAAAAATCTCCGGCGAACCATGAATCGCAACAACATTCTTATTCGCATACTCCACATCGATGCCGCCGCCACTGATATTTGCATCATTTCCGTAGATTCTTCCACCGGAAAGATAAAATTTACATCTGTTTACACGGATACCTCCGCCTAAACCCTCAGTAGGCTTGTTCTCCGGATTAATCGCCTGATTATTATAAATCGTTCCACCTGTCATCCGAAAAGTTGCCATAATATTTTCGAAACCGGTCGGGCCTTTCGCAGATGAAGACGCATGAGCAGCAATGGCTCCGCCATTACGCGCTACGCAATTCTTGATCGTACCACCATTCATTTCCAATTCGGAGCCATTCGATGCACAGATCGCACCACCTTCTTCAGAAGCTTCAAAATCAGTGATCGTTCCGCCATTCAGGATCATCTTACTGCCGTATTCAATCAGGACACATCCTCCTCTATAGGCATTTGTACCAACTCCTGATCCATTGATCCAATAGTCTACAGAACCTATACTGTTGTATCCCGCTCCGGAAATCGTTCCATCTGTTCCGGAATCGTTAATAGTCAAAACAACTCCAGTAACACATTTCGACGAATCAATCTTAGTAGGGGAAGTCGTCCAAGTTGAGCCTGTCCCCGTAATCTCTCCGGCTTCTCCTCTAATCTTTCCCAGCACATACATACTGTCTTGACCAGTATATGTGATCGTATAACCATTC
>CADCLV010000082.1 GCA_902802325.1 Oscillospiraceae bacterium
ATAAATCAGGGTGTGGCTCCGCAGGCTGCTGCGAAGTCTATCACAGAGGCTCTGCAGCTACAGTCGCAGGGCAAGCAGTCTCCGCTGGACTATGTGAGATTGCATTCTCCGCAGGAAGAAGTGGTCAATCGTCCGTATGAACTGACAGAACCGAAGAAAATCTCGTCTGCGAGATTCAGCAAGGGCGTCGGGCTCAGTGCTCCGTCACTCCATGATATAAATAATCCGCAGAAGACGGCTCCCAATAACAATCCGTTCGACCAGTAAGAAAGAGGGGTTTAAAATGGCTGATAAGAGCAAACTTGTGCGTTCAGATGACCATTCCCTGAAGATTTCGGGAATGTATTCTCATCCGGATGCGCATGCTACAAATCCGACAGAGACTTTCTATGCAAAGAAAGATGAGAAAGGCGATATCTCGATTTTCCGTGCAGAGACGCCGAACGACAAGAGCAGCAAGTCTGCTACAAATGCGTTTCAGTCTGCACTGAATATCGAAAACGGCAATCCCACACAGGTGCAGGCTCTGACTGCAGGTGCAGCGCAGGCATATGAAAAGACGCTTGCCCAGAACGGCATTCGATGCAAAGACGGCATGTATGCATTTACTGGACGGATGTCACAGTACAGCAATCAGGACCATATCTTCCCTATTCGTAATGCACAGATGCCTGATAAGGGTGAGCTTGCACGCATTGACGAGCGCTGTAAGCGTGAGATTTGCTATGAGAATATCAAGAATGAGAATCCTGATATGTCTCCCGAGCTGGCACGTGCAGCGCTTGCGAAAGAGATATCGGCTCGCAGCAAGGGTCTGCCCAGCAAGGTAACAGATGCGAAAGTTCCTACGGCGCAAGAGTTGATTGAGAAGAATCCCTCTCCGAATCTGCCTGTAAGACAGGAGCAGCAGTCTTTGACCCGTGAAACGCCTGACCTGACAGCGTCTGTGCGCAGTCGCCGCAGCTTTGTGCAGGACCTGCATCGCAATGCGATGTCTACTGCATCACATGTTCCTACCGCTGATAGAGCGTCGACAATGGTCAAGTCGGTTGAGGTATTAAATGTAAACAGTACTTTCAGACCTGAACTTAATACGCCACAATCTTCAGCAAAGGACCTTGTTCGGTCCAAACAAGAGCCGTCAGTAACACGTGTTATTTCTGCGCCGCCTCTTGTACCGGATTCTTTCGGTCCGAGTGTTGGCGGTCCCGGCATACATGTAGACCTTCCCGAACCGAATTTTGATGATGATTTTCAGGGTGATATGAAATCACAAGAGGCTAAAGAGCCCAAAGCGCAGGAAGCTGAGGCTCCGAAGCGTAATTGGTCGAGATTCAGTAAGGGTATGAGTGCAGGTGCTCCGTCGCTCGGTAATGATGGTCCGAGCTTTGACAACGGTTTCAACAAGTGATTTTTTCCGCAGCTATTGACAATCTCCCTGAACTGTGTTATAATATTGCATAGAATATCAAGTATTCCGGCAATAAGCAAACGGGGGTCGCAGCTGTGGAAATCAAGAAAACCATGATAAATATCACATATTCGACCGCTCCGGAAGATGACAGTATGTCAGCCTTTCAGAGCGGCGATGTGTTTAATGAGAGTATTAAGCAAAAGATACGGCGTATCGTAAGACGCAATCAGATATTCTGTGCGGTTTTCTTTTTCTTTTATGTTTTGCTGGTGCCTGAAGGGCTGAAGCTTCTTGCAACGACAGGCGAAATCTATATGCTGGTGATTGCTGCAATAATGTTGACATGCGGGTTTGTCACGATAACAGCATATCAGATGAAGCTTAGCAGGCTTGATAATAATGAGTTCATGTGGGTCGAAGATATTGTGACGAGGCGCAAGTTTCGTACGAGAATGTCCTCTGCCGGTGTGTTCGGAAGGGACACAAACCGCTGGTATACTGTATCACATCAGTTTGTGATTACATTCAGAAAGAATCAGCCGTTGACCTGAACGTATACGCTGACTCCTGTTTCGGATGACTCCCACTCACAGATGAATCCGTGGTTATCCTGGCTGAACTGACCAAAGTCACCATCGACTTCACCATCATTCCAGCGGTATTCGTTCCAGGTTTCGATCTCGAGGTAGTCTTCCGCGCCGTCATTATTCGGCTCACCTGCTGCCCAGTCGGTAAACTCAAAGGGTTCACCGGTGACCCAGAGGAAGGTTCCTTCCGTCTCCACATCATTGGCGCCCAGCCAGTAGCACTTCTTGGTGCCATTCTGGAGAAGACCTTTGACAAATTCCCATTCTTCTTCGGAAGTGACGGTGAGAAGATGTCCGCCGCCGCTTTCGCAAAGAGACTCGACATCGTCCCAGCGGAAACCCATGTCGTAGATCCGGTAGAATCTGCCTTCAAATTCGACCGCGTCAGAAGGCACCTTGACGGATGTGATGAGAGTGAATTCCTCACCGTTTTTGATGCCGTCATTATCGAAATCGTCGTTGGCCTGCACATCCTCGAAGGAAGCATCCCCGAAAACGAGCGTGCCGGTGGAGGTGCGGATCGTGCCGTCGCAAATAAGCTGTGTGACATAATCACTGAGACCGTCATTATTGCTGTCCGTCTCCGGATCCGAAGAAAGATCTACCGCTGCAGCATTGGCTTTGGCCGCATCGAAGGCGGTCTTATCCAGAAGGATAAACGTGCCCAGGTAGGTAGAGAGGGCCGAGGCCTTACCATCTTCTACAGTGGTGACGAACTCATACCAGGTCATGGTGTCTTCGTTTAATGCATAGATCGTCGGCTGAAAGTCCGGACCGGCTTTAGAAAGAACAGACGAGGAGATCTCGAAGGTGATTTTACAAAGACCGATCCGTCCGTTTCCGGTGGCAGTAAAAGCGGAGCCGATATATCCGGGGATCGAAGAATTGATCAGCGCACCTTCGCCGAGGGTCTCTACTCTGCAGGAATTTAATCCGTCCTGATCCACATCCAACTCAAAACTTACGCTGACATTTTCTCCGGGAGTTTCCAGTGTGGTCCGATAAAGACCGTCTGCATTGGTCTGTAATTCCGTAGTCTCTTCGGTGGATTCTTCCGTACTTTCCTCTGTCGTGGTCTCTTCCGTTGTACTTTCAGAAAGCTCTTCCGGGTCTTCGGTCTCTGTCACCTCAGAATCTTTCTTCGTTTTTTTCGATTTCTTCGAAGTCTCCTCCGACTTTTTACATCCCGCAGAAGCGAGAAGCATGGATACGGAAAGCAGAATGCTTAGCGTCCGTAGTGTCTTTTTCATAAATGTACCTCATATCTTTTCCCGATTTTTTATACGATAGTACACTTTGTTTCGAAAAAAAGCAAAATTTTTTGCTTGTATTCCGGAACCGGGCTTGATCCGCAAAAGATCTGCTCCGAAAGAAGTGCGGTTTTCCGGCAGCCCCTGGTTTCTTACAACTCCTTTACTACTGTGGAGACACGGTCCTGGATCATTTTCAGCACATCCTCTTCTGTCCGGTCTCCGGCAAAGTAACCTCCTGCCTCTTCGATAACGATGCTCAGGATATTCAGGTCGTAGCATGTGCAGGTTGTCACGCCTTCCATCATCTCACGGAGTTCGTCGATGTCCGCTTCCGTCGGCCGACAGAAGAAAGTGTTCAGGTCTTCGGCACTGGTATGCTCCCGGACGGCCTTTTCATATTCCTCGTTCCGGTTTTTCAGAATCTTCCGGCATTCGCTTTCAAATACAGCTTTACTGACGGGAACGCCAAAGAAACTAGCTTGTGCAGTGTAGTCTGAAGTGAGGTAGGCACGGATAAAATCCCAGGCCAGATCAGCATATTGACTGGAAACACAGATACCCAATGAATTCTGCGGAGCGGCAACCATGCCGGTTCCGTCCGGGGAAGGATATCCCAGATAGGAGGACTTTTCCTTGAGTACATTTTTATTTGTACATAGCTGATCAAGTGAACCGATGTATGCCAGGCGGGCAGCCAGAAGCCCGGAATTGAACTTTTCGGTGGTCAGGTCTTCTGCCAGCACGAGAGTTCCGCCACCTTCGTATTCAATGACATCTCCTTCATCTTCGGGTCTTACCCTTACTCCGTATTCTTTTGAAAGACGCAGGATCATCTTCATTGTTTCATTTTCAAAGTTTACGGTTTTGCTTTCATAGTTGATGAAGTCATACTGGATGGCAAGAAGATAAGTCAGAAAGACAGTCTGCTGGATGCCTTCCAGGAAGGTGACATCATCCGGGATCTCTTTTTTACAGGCTTCAAACTCGGAATAGGTCCATCCCTTTTTCTGGTGGATATAGTCGGTGTTGATCTGAAATCCGGTAAGGCTGATACGAGAAGGTAAGTGATAAAGTTTGCCTCCTCTTTCCATCGAACGGAGAATGTTATCGAAATAGTCATCCCGGGAAAGACCGTTCGGACCATCGATAAACGGATTCAGATCCAGCATGAGCTGCGGGTTTTGATATAGATTCTGGTTTGCATAACCGAACAGGATGTCTGCGCCGGTTCCGGATAAGAGTTCCAGATACTGGAGCTGCTGGGATTTGACCGGGTCCTCATCGGATGTCTGGAGTATTCCATTATCGACCAGAATGACGCGTGCTTTTGACGACGGGTCCAGATTATACTTGTTCACGAAAGATAGAAAATCAAATTCGAACTGCATGTTCTCACCTTTCAGAAGGATCATCTTTTTTCCTGCATGCGGATTCTTTTCGGCACGGGTCAGGTGGATCATTTTCATGTTATAATTCGAATCTGTAAAACTTCTTGAGAATACGAGAAGTTCATTCTCATTTTTTACGTAGGTAGTGGATTCGAGAAGATCGCTCCGGTTGATATCCGTATCGTTCCAGTTAAAGAAGGCAGTGGCTTTCCCGGTCTTTATATCAAGGGTACAAAGACCATTGGAAGACATGGCAAAAAGCCCATCCGGAGTCGGGTACAGATTCCTGTATCCGTCAAGGAAACCGGCATCGGTTCCTTGTCCCAGTTTTCCTGTATTGAGGTCGATTTCTTTGATCTGCATTTCCTTGAATGCACCATCCAGCCGGAAAGACCGGATATAGTACTTTCCATCCTGAAAGAGAAGAGGCCCTTGCACATAACGGCCCATATCCGATACGGTGAAGATCTTTTCTCCATTCTGTCCGAAAATGCCCATCTCGGTTCCGTTGATCAGGTACCGGCCATCTTCCAGTACAGAGAATTCCACATCGTTTCCTACGGAATTCGAATAGGGGATCTCGGGTACGTTTACTTGCCCCAGGAGCTTCCCGTCCTTATTGAATCTGCTGATCGACGATGTTCCGCCTTCAATCGAACTGGTATAGGAAAGAATGTGCAGATTTCCGTCTTTATCCGCATCCATTCCCAGAATGATGTGTGAGGAGAGGGGGAGTTCCCGGATATAGTGCCCCTGTTCATCGAAAAGTCCGATTCCGGTCTCTTCATAAATCAGATCAACATCCGGATTTTGCTCATCCTGCTCGATATATCGTATTGCATAGTTGGCCAGGATGAGACCGTTTAGATATTTGCATTCAAATATATAATCGCCGTCCACTTCACGTTCCGGGTCTTTCGGAAGTTCCAAAGAAAAACTTTCGGCCCGGAAATAGGGATCACTTTCCCGGACCTCTTTTCCGGAATAGTACTGATTCTCCTCAGATGATCCGGTCTTTGTTTTCCGGCATCCCGTAAAAGAAAAAAGAGTGGATAGGATCAAAGTTCCTGCCACAAAGCGGCGGAGCAAGGGTGAAGTCCGTTGTGTGCGCATATTCAGATCGACCCTCCTGTTTCACATAAAACACAAATGCTTACTCCATAGTCATATGCTTTGCCAATATTCAACATATATCCCCAGATAAGTGTACCTCTTATGGATAAGAGAAACGTGACTCTTTCGTCACGTCAAAGGCGGGATGGTATAATGATCTGTATACGATGATCCTTTTCACGGGACATCCAAAGGAAAGAGAAATGAACCAGTCAAGTCAGGGGTAGAAGATGAGTATTTCAGAAAAGAAAACGTATCGGAATGTTTTTTCGGAGATCGGAAAGACACAAGAAGAAATCGAAAGAAAGATCAATGAGGCAGTACAGACATTCTTCTTTGACGAGGAAGAACG
>CADCLV010000083.1 GCA_902802325.1 Oscillospiraceae bacterium
GTCTTTACCGCAAGAAGCCGCAGCATCCGCCTGTAAAGAGGATCCGGAACCCGGGAAAGAGCCGAAAGAGAGATTCTCCCCTCCTCATCCGTCACCTCAAGAAGCGCCTTCTCCGCAAGCTCGTCCAGATAGGCATTTTCCGCTGCCACATGTTCCGAAAGCGAAGTCAGTGCCGCCACCGGTTCTCTCCCCGTGTTTTCCCGAATCTTCGGAAAAAGCACTGTCCGCCAGGCATTTCGCTCGTAGCGGGGGTCATCGTTGGTGGCATCCAGGCAATACGGGATACCCTCCTTTTCGCAGAAAGAAAGGATCTCTTCCTTATGCAGCCCCAGAAACGGCCGGATGATCCTCCCGTTTTGCGGCCGCATGCCGACCAGGCCCTCCATGCCGGAGCCCCGGAAAATATGCATGGCAATACTTTCTGCCTGATCTTCCATGTGATGGGCCACCGCCACGCGCCCGTTTTCTCCGCACAGCGAAGAAAAGAAGTCATAGCGGGCTTTCCGCCCTGCGCTCTCCAGGCTCATCCTGGTCTCCCGGGACAGGGAAGGAATATCTGCATGACATACCTTCAGAGGCACGCCAAGTTTTTCGCAAAAGTCACTGACCGCCTTTTCGTCCCGGTCCGCCTCGACGCGGATGCCGTGATGCACATGGGCAGCAAGGATCTGCGTTTCCGGATAGGTTTTATCGCAGATCTTTTTTAAAACGAACAGAAGCGCCATGGAATCGGCGCCTCCGGAGCAACCGACCACCAAAGAAGTCGCCGGAAGCAGTTTGTTCTTCTCAATATAAGATTCTACTTTCGCAATGAATTCGTCCACGATTCACTCATTTCATTCCGGGTGATCTTCCGAAAAAGGATCCCGGTAACTGTCGTCATCCATTCCGTCCTGATCCCAGGGCATATCGTCAATGCTCTCGAACTCCATGCCGGAGCCGTTAAAGAGGGCCGGATCGTTCGGATCCATCGGCGGCGGAGTTGTCGGCATGGGAACCGAAGGTTCGGAAGGCGCAGAAGGTGCCATTTCAGGAGCCGCTGCACTCGGGGTCGGATCGGAAGCCGGAGCCGGAGCAGAAGGTGCCGCCGCGCTTTGCGGGATCGAGATCGTCGGTTCAGCGAAAAGCTCGTCCGGAATATCGATGCTGGTAAACGCATTCTCCGGCGGGGCATCCTCATCTGTGGGGCCCATCGGCGCTCTCGGGTCTCTCTTTTCCGACTCAAAGAAGACGGTACGCGAGCCATTCCAGGACAGGTATACGGTCTTGGTCGGACCCTGACGGTTCTTAGCCACGATGATCTCGGCCTTCTCGATGGTCTCATCATCCTTCAGTGTCGGCGTGTTCTTGCCGTCATCGCCGGTATCCACTTCCGCATCGCCCTTGTTCTTGTAGTAATCCGGACGATGGATAAACATAACGATATCGGCGTCCTGCTCGATCGCACCGGAGTCACGAAGGTCAGACAGGATCGGACGGTGGCTGTCACGTTTTTCCGATTCACGGGACAGCTGCGACAGCGCAATGACCGGCACTTTCAGTTCCTTCGCCATAAGCTTTAAGGAACGGGAAATATCCGAAATTTCCTGCTGACGGCTGGAAGACGGACGGACCGGACTCATGAGCTGGAGGTAGTCGATACAGATCAAGCCCAGCTGACGTCCCAGCTGGTTTTGAAGCTCACGGCATCTGGTCAGCATCTCGGCCGGGTTGATACCGGAATGTTCATCGATATAAAGAGGCGCTTTGCCGAGAAACGGCAGCGACCCGTTGATACGGGAGATCTCCTCAGAAGAAAGCTTGTTATTTGCGCCCTGCAGGCTGGACGTGGAAATGTCGCAGCGGGACGAAAGGATACGGTTACCGATTTCTTCGCCGCTCATTTCCAGGCTGAAGAAGGCAACCGGCAGATTACTCTTAATGGCCACATTGGCTGCGATGTTAATTACGAATGCCGACTTACCCATAGACGGACGGGCCGCCACAATGGTAAGAGTACCGGGCCGAAATCCGTTGGTGACCCAGTCCAGCATGGCAAAATGCGACATGACGGCCTTTTCCTTTTTCGGCATAATGATGTTCTTTACCGTCTCCGTCAGGACTTCCTTCAGAGACAGGAAGTTGGCATCTTCCCCGCCGTGATCGCGAAGTTCCGACAAGCGGGAGATCGCAAGTTCGATAAGGTTATGGGGATCCGTATCCCCTTCGTACGAAAGCTTAGCGATCTCATTGACCGACGAGATCAGCCGCCGGCTCAGAGATTTACTTCGCACGATCTTAATGTAATCGGTATAGTTGGAGATCAGGGCGTGGGCATCCACGATGGTGCTCAAATACGCCATTCCGCCGGCTTTTTCCAGCGTCCCCTGTTTTTTTAATTCGTCGCCCACCGTGATCATATCCACGGTCTTGCTCTCGGCATACAGCTTCTGGATCGCCTCGAAAATCACCTGATGGGCAGGCACATAGAAATCTTCCCGAAGAAGGATCGCACAGCTTCCGGCCAGCGCATCCTGGGAATCCAGACAGCACGACAGCACCGCCACCTCCGCATCGTTATTCTGCGGCGGCACACGGTTCATAAACATCTTGTTGTCTTCCGGTGATGCCATACTTTCCCCCTGATTGTGATTTCTTTACGTCAGTGAACTATTTCTGCGGCAAAAGCACTGGTCCAAAAGGATCTTTAGGCCTCGCCTGCCACGACTTCCACATTGACCTTAACGCTCACCTGAGTGTGCAGCTTCGCGGTCACTTCGTAGGTTCCAATAGCCTTAATGGGGTTCTTGATGACGATATTTTTCTTATCTACGTCAAAACCGGCCTTCTTGATGGCTTCCGCCACATCCATAGCGGTAACGGCGCCATAGAGGCGTCCGCCTTCACCGGTCTTCACGGCCAGAGTCACGGTCTTTCCATCCAGGAGCTTTCCGTTCTTTCTGGCTTCTTCCAGCTCGCGGCGGGCATGCTCGGCTTCGGCGCCCTTCTTGAGCTTATTCTTATTCATGTTATCGGCATTGGCTTCACAGGCCAGCTTCTTCTTCAGTAGGAAGTTTCTCGCGTATCCGTCCTGAACCTCGACGATATCGTCCTTTTTACCCAGTCCTTTAACATCTGCTAACAAGATACACTTCATAGTTGCCACTTCCTTCGATAAAAATTGAGCACCCGTAAGGACACTTACGGATGCTCAATATTATAAACGCATTATGTCTAATTCGCAAATGGAATTAGTCAGCTACGAACGGCAGCAGTGCCACGTGTCTTGCACGCTTGATGGCAATGGTCAGTTCTCTCTGGTGCTTAGCGCAAGTACCAGTCATGCGCTTCGGCAGGATCTTGCCGCGCTCAGAAACGAACTTTCTCAGACGAGCTGCGTCCTTATAATCAATTGTTTCGACCTTATCCGCGCAGAAAGCACAAACCTTTCTTCTGGAACGTCTCTGCTTCATGCCGCCACGCTCGCCAAACTCACGACCGGCAGCCTTAGGTGCTCTATTTTCAGCCATTTTAGTAATCTCCTTTCGAAAAAGTCACTGGACTTTCCGGGAAAATCCCATTAGAAATTGAATGTGTTATTCACATCAAAAGGAAGGTTCGTAACGTCATCGGAATCTACAGAAGGTTCAAAACCCGGATCGATCTGCTGTGCCGGCGGCGGGGTCTGGGCTACGACAGATGCCGTAGACGGGGCCTGCTGGGCCGGAGCGCCGTAAGAAGAACCGTTACCGGACTCGGACTTGGTATCGACGAACTCGATCTCCTCGACCACGACCTCAGTAACATATCTCTTCTGTCCGTTCTGATCGTCATAACTTCTGGACTGCAAAGATCCGACTACCGCAATGCGGGAACCCTTGTGGAAATAGTTTCCGAGAAGAGTTGCCTGCTGGCGCCATGCCACACAGCTGATAAAATCGGACTGACGCTCACCGTTCTGAGACTTAAAACGTCTGTCACATGCAACCGTGAAAGAGCAAACCGGGATGTTACTACCCGTTGTCTTTACTTCCGGATCTTTGGTCAATCTACCCATCAAAATTACTTTGTTCATAAACGTTACTTCCTTTGCGTGTCATTACTCCTCAATACGGATAACGAGGAAACGCAGTACACCTTCTGTGATCTTCAGCACACGCTCGATCTCCTTCGGGAAATCAGCATCCGATGTGAAGTTGATCAGAAGATAGAATCCGTCCTTCTGATCCTCGATCTCGTAAGCCAGACGCTTCATGCCCTGGGACTCCATCGCGTCGATGGTCGCACCGGACTCGATCTTAGCCTTGATCGCCTCTGTGGTCGAAGTAATACCTTCGTCACCGAGTACAGGACTCAGAACTACCATTAATTCATACTTGTTCGCCATGATTTTTCACCTCCTCCTGGACTAGAACGGCCCCCATACCTACTTCGATGGGAGCGAGGACATTTCTTACATAATCTTATATGTATGCTACATCCTTCGCAGCAGGAGATAGAATATCACAAGTAAAGATAACGGTCAAGCCCTATTTATCAAGATCTTCGCGCACTCTCGAGATGCCATCCTGCCCCGGCCGAATTCTCTCCGGTCGGATTTCCGCAAGTCAATATACGCATCTCTTCCCGGCTCACTTTTTCGAAAGGTTCTGCTTCTCTCCTTTCATTCCGCCTGAGGGCAGAAAATAGTTGATTTTGCCGGCATTTTCGCCTTCCACTCCTTGTTTCAAAGGGAAGATCTCACCGACAGATTCATTATAGCCAATCCCCAAAATGGAATCTATATGATATATCAGTAGTTCGCACTTTTTTGAAAAAATACCGAAAAACGTCAAGATGAAACATTCCCCAGGCACTGTCTGGCAAAGTCATCTGCCAAAGTCTCCTTTTCTCCTGGGCGCGGCTTCAGGCCGTCAACATAGGGTCCAATCTTTCCCAGATCGCCATTCACGATATGTCCGATCTCATGGAACAAGGAAAACCAGAAACTCTCCGAGGTGACATCCTCCATACCCAGAACCATCTGATAAGTATCGTCTCTCTTACGGACGATCCACCCTTGAACCGGTGCACCACGGAAAGCAGGAAGCACGCCGAAGTCTATACCATATTGGAAGAGAAGCTGCTTCAAATTACGAAGCGTATCTTCTGGTTTTCTTTCACGGATCTTTCGGATCCTCTTAACCAGTTCACCTATCTTCTCCGGATCAAAGCAAGATGTCATCTTCTTCTCGGAAGCTTTTTTACTGCAAAGGCACATCCACGCCCCCAAGACATCGTAGTCTATTTTCGTGTTTTCAGGGAAACGAAATGCACATTCTCTAGCCATTGTCTTGAGCCCGACAAGATTACTGATTTGAAAGTACTTTCGAAGACGGATCACTTTCTGCTCTTGGGCAAGTTTATCCGGCAGTATCTTCTGGATCCGAAGATATCTGACCACATCTGAAATGGATGCAAGTACTTCTTTCTCAGTAGGTTCCACGCTCTGTTCTTCTGATCTTTCTAGAACCTCTGCATCATAATTCGCCTGAAGATTTAGCCAAAAAGAACTGGGAACTCCTAAAGCGTACTCTAATCCTTTAGCCAAGCCTCTGGAAATATCTTTCTTTCCATGGATCACAGAACTTAAGAAAGCCTCAGACGTGCCCACACGCTGTGCTAACTCTTTCTGCGTAATTCCTCTCTCCTCGAGAAGATCCGCGATCGTCTCACCAGGACATATCAAAAGTTCATCGGATATACCAAGATTCTTTACCGCCATGATAATCAATCACTCCTTTGATTTCCACTACTTCACAAATCAACACGTTTTCTCCTCTAGTATCCGGCTGAATAATCAGCCGAACATTCCCATTCACATGAACCGAATACCTTCCCGCATCTTTCCCCTTAAGTGCTTCAGGGTGACCAATTCCCAATTTCAAAAAATCTCCAAACCTTTCAGCAGCTCGTAGATGGTTCACATGCTTTTTAATTGTTCGAACCCACTGAAGCGGAATGTATCGCTGCATCTCGCTATAGTCTTCGAAACACTTCTCGACGCGTTTACTTGAGAAAGTTATATGCAAAAAACCACCATCCAAAGTATTCTCTTTCATTTTATCACCAATTTAATGATTAATCAATTGGTTAACCGATGAATTAAGTCCCATTAATGAGATCATCACTTCGATACACTTATTGTGTGATCAATCACATCTAATATTGACACCATATATGACACCATTTATACTGCAGAAAGATCATCGAGGAGGAAGAGCTTGAAAAGCAGACCGAAGGGAGAAACCAAAATGAAGAAGACACTTGAGTACTACATGAATCTTCCTTACAAGCTGGAAATCATTCCGGA
>CADCLV010000084.1 GCA_902802325.1 Oscillospiraceae bacterium
CAGGCAGATGCCGTGCTGGACGGCGACTTGGATCCGTTTATCAATGCGTATCTGAAACGGATAGCTCTGAAGAAAAAGGGGCAGACAGCTCAGCAGTAAAATGTTTCCGTACCGAAAATCCGGTACGGAATTTTTTTACGGTATGGCTGGCCGTGCTGGCTCTTCCATATGCAGAGGGGGAGGTTTTTATGCGGTTGAAATGGCTGTAAGAAGGGCAGATGCCATATGGAGGAAGCGAAGTGTCTGGTTCTGACGGACGCTATGCAGGGGTCTGAAAAAGATTTAGGACTTGCGCGGCAAGACTTATTGTGTTACCATCCATGAGTGGCAGACAGATGTATTTCTGTGACGAACGCACATGGAGGAGTTTCATGGGGGATACCTATTATCTGGTCAGAGAGTCGGACAAGCGCATCGTGGGCATGATCAATATCCGCCTGGCGCTGAATGAACGGCTCCGCAAGTACGGCGGCCATATCGGCTACAGCATCCGCCCGACGGAGCGCGGCAAGGGGTACAACAACATGAACCTCTACCTGGGCCTGAAGGTCTGCGCCGCGCACGGCATCGAGACGGTGTTTATGGATGCGGATCTTCATAATCTGGCGTCCTGGAAGACGATGGAGGCATTTGGCGGAGTCCGCATCCGCGAGTATTTCGACGATGTGGATGCGCACTGCATGGTGGTCGATTACAATATTGATGTCCGAAAAGCACTGGCCGATCACCCGGAGTACGAGGACCGGATCGTTCCGCAGGAATAAGACCAGGAATAAGGCGAAGGAGAATACGATGATAAAAGCACTGTTTGTCGATTTTTACGGCACGCTTGTCCATGAGGACGGAGAGATCGTTAGTGAGATTTCCAAAATTATACATGACACCGGAAACGAGGCGGCGCCTTCCGAGATCGATTCTTTCTGGTGGAAGGACTTTCAGAGTATGTTTGTTTCTTCCTTTGGCGAACGTTTTAAACTGCAGCGGGATATCGAACGGGAAACTCTTGCCCACACGATTAAGAACTTCGGGTCTACGGCAGATGCATCCACTTTATGCGACCGTCTTTTTGCCCAGTGGAGCCAGCCGGAGATCTTTGAAGATACGAAAGCGTTTTTCAAAAGAAGTCCGCTGCCGATCTACATCGTATCCAATATTGATAACATAGATATCCAAAGTGCCATCGAATACCACGGACTCAAGCCGGCCGGCGTGTTTACATCGGAAGATGCCAGGTCTTATAAGCCGCGAAAAGAACTGTTCGAGATGGCACTTTCTAAGATCGGCCTTGGTCCGGATGAAGTGATCCATATCGGAGATTCAGTAAGCAGCGATGTCAAAGGCGCATCGGCGCTGGGGATCAAGACTTTGTGGCTGAACCGCTTTGGTAAGGAGGTTCCTTCCGGGGTGACCTCGATTTCTACTCTTCTGGAGGTATTTATGAATTTGGATATTACTATTCGAAATGCAACGAAGGACGATCTTCCGGCGCTTCGGGATCTTTATCTGGCGCTGGAAGAAGACGGCGTGAGATACCAGCCGGAACACTTTGTAATCGGAGAGAGAACAGACGAATTCTTCCAGTCTATCTTTGACAGCGATGCCCAGGATATCCTGGTAGCAGATATCGGCGGTGAAGCAGTTGGATTTGTGCATGTGATGATCCTTCAGCAGAAAAAAGTTTCCTGCCTTAAGCCGCAGAGCGTGGTCTATATGCAGGATCTTTGCGTCCGCGAAGATCTTCGAAGCAAAGGCATCGGCACCATCCTGGTCAAAGCCGCGAAGAAGTACGGGAAGGACAGAGGCGTGGACTTTATCCGCACGCAGGTATTCCCCGGAAATGTGGATGGCATGCGCTTCTATGCAAAAAACGGATTTTGTGAGATGATGAAGACGATAGAGTGCCAGTCACTGGATTAAAAAGTTAACGAGTTCCGCCCGAAGGACTGGAAAAGAAGACTGAGTACATGCCCTATATTGAAGAGGAGGTATGACTATATGAATATCTCGAGTAAAGGATTGATCACAGGGAAAAAACTGATTGCTTTATCGCTGTCGCTTGTGCTGTTTACTGGACTTTTGGCTTCCTGTAAAAAAGCAAAAACTCAGGGGAAGGACCCCTATGCGGATGCGCATCACAATTTAAATACACCTCGGATCATTAAAGAAGAGGATGAATGGTGGAATAGTATCGAGTTTTCTCTTGCCTCCGAGGAACTGTCATTTGATATTACTTCTCCGGATGTTCAAGTTCAGAGTAAAGTGCTGACAGTTACAGATTCTGCACTTTATGTTTGTTTTATCGGAAATGCATACGCTGATGGAGCATTTAGTGAAACGATATATACTATCGCCGGGTTTAGTATTGCTTCCGGAAATGAAGGAAAACTTTTAGGTGAGATCGATCTTAATGCTTTAGTTCCGTCTGAATACGGTTATATGAATGATATCTGCGGGACATATGAAGAAAACGGGCTGACCAAACTGGTTTTTGATGTCATGAATGGGGATGATTTGGAATCCTATATTTGTGATATAGATCTGGCAAACGGGTCGATCCATGACTTGAAAAAACTTGAGTTTCCTGTCGACACAGGGAAAAACTACGTGACGGTGAATGCGATTGTTTTTCAAAATGATACTGCCTTCTTGAAATGCTCTGTCCACGAAAAAATGGGCGGAAGCAGTACACCTTGTGTTTTCACTTTAAAAGGTGATGACTTGTCACAGGTCCGACTGGAGAATATCGAACACGTAGGAGACTTTGCTAAATATGACGATAATACCATCATCATGAGTGTAATTACTGCCGGCAAAGAAAAGTATCTGCTTCTGGATACAAAAACAATGGCTATCAAAGAAACCGAAGAATCGAGAGGAGAAATCTATAGTACCAGAACCGGCATAGTTTCCTCTGATGTGGCGACCAAAGAGAAAAAAGTGTTATTGGATTTTAATCACACATACGTCTCCTACAATGTCTATGATCGGTGTGAGATCCTTTCAGTTGATAACGACCGGATCGCGATTGCGAGTAATAACGTTTCAACGGAGAATACTGTGGTTGTTCTGGAACGGGCCGATCGCAATCCGAATGCAGGAAAGCAGATTATTGAGGCGGCACATCTTGAACCTTTGACAGAAATGGAAGCAGAGGGCATCTGCCGGTTTAATAAGACGAATCCGAAGTATTTTGTGATCGATAACGAAAACTATAATTACTGGGATGTTTTCGACTGGGATGCGGCGGAGAAGAATTATGTTGCTGAACGCAACCGTGCGAGAGCCGAGAAGATCAATGCGCTGATGTCTGTGATCTCAAACGGGGAAGGACCGGATGTAATACTTGGCGCTTCTGAATTCCGGGAGATTCAGAACAGTTTGTATCTTGTTGATATTGCGTCTCGGATCAAAGACCAGAATCTCAGTTCGGAACAGTATTTTACAAAGATCATCGAGGCAACAGATCGGGACGGAAGAAAATACGTTTTGCCGTACGGAGCAAGTCTTTATGGAATCATTTTGAATAGCAAAGACGCAGATAAATCGGATACCGGCATCAAGATCAAGAATTATAAGAGCTTTGTGGATGACGTATGTAACGGAAATGATCCTATGTACTGCTATTCCGATCGTGTCAACTACTTTAATGAGCTGATCGGAAGTTCTTTCGATCTTTTTGAAAACCCGGATGGAACGATAAGCTTCGACAATGAGGCATTTCGCGAAATGGCGGAGTATGTGTATCAGAATGTTCCGGAGAAGATAAACTATAACGAAGGAATTGTCCGTATTACTGATATTGGAAGTGTCCAGGGAGCATTTATTCAGTATGGGGCCGCATTAAAGAACAAGAAACTGATCGGTATTCCTTCTCCGGACGGAAGAGGGATCTGCTGCAAATTCGCTTCTTCTGCATCGATAACAGCATGCTCCTCATGTCCGGATGGCGCCTGGGAGTTTATGGTCTCTATGCTGGATGAAGAAGTGCTCCGGTTTGACTATGGAATTTCCATAAATCGGAAGATTTTTCAGGAGTCGGCCATTACCCCGGAAGGCGCGGAGATCCCGCAGGAGATAGTTGAGGTTGTTTCCGCTTTTACCGACGAATGTGCTTACTACTATTCCACAGACTATACGATCGGCGGAATTATTGCTGAGGAGATGCCGGCCTACTTTGCCGGGCAGAAGAGTCTTGATGAAGTGATCCGGATCATTGACAGCCGGGTAGGCACTCTCATGGCAGAGCGGGCATAACAGCCGATATTCCCATTTTTTCTGATGAAAATGCACTGTTTCTGAACATGACTTTTTCGGTATCTGCCAATTCTTTGTTGACAAAAACTAACGACCGTTAGTATAATCACTAACGAATGAAAGTGAATGCGAGGTCGATGACTATGAGCAGAAAAGAAGAAATCATCTACGCGACGTTGGAACTTGCCTCTTCTAACGGCATGAAAGGTGTGTCAATGTCGCAGATCGCGGAGAAGGTGGGTATCAAGGCGCCTTCTCTTTATAACCACTTTAAGTCGAAAGACGAAATCATCCAGGAGATGTACCGTTTTCTCCGTGAGCAGGCGCTGAAGAACAGCAGGGCGCTCCCTCTGGATTATGCAACGATGTTTGAGAAGAAGAGCCTTCAAGATATCCTTCTGGGTTCTCTTTCTGCGTATATGGGGATCGTGTCCGATAAATATATGCTTCAGTTCTTCCGTGTCCTGTATTCCGAAAGATCCACAAATCCTGTGGCCGCGAAGATCATGGTGGAGGAGACAGAGCGGATGCTTGCCCAGTCCAGAGATCTGTTTTATGCCTTGGCAGTCCACGGAAAAATCAGAAATGAGAATGTGGATGTGGCCTCGATGACATATTCGCTTACCCTACACTCCCTGATCGATTACCGGATGGATAAGATCACATCCGGAGAAGAAAAAGGATTTGGCGATGGCAGAAGCAATGTTCCCAAGAATATCACGGAGTTTGTGAAATGGTTTAGTCTTCAGCTGGAAGTGCCGGAAAAAAGATAAAAGAAAGAGATGAAAAATGAAATGACGATGAATGTAGATTCGAATGTATACACAAATGTAGATGCGAATGCCAAAAAGAAACTGATCAACTGGATCGGGCTTCTGGGTATAGTGGCATTTCTGTCCTATCTTGCTGCCTTGATCTTTTCTCCACTGGACTTCCCGGGATATAACTGGATGGAGCAGGCAGCCAGTGACTTGTCTGCGGATTCCGCGCCATCTCGGCATCTCTGGGAGCAGCTGTCTGCACTATATGACGCCGGAAGTGTCGTATGCGCTACCTGTATCGCGATCTATGTGTCAGAGAAGAAGATCTCCACGAAACTGTTCCGCCTCGGCATTTACCTTTTCACGATCATGAACTGGGTCTCGAAGGTGGGATACCAGATGTTTGCACTTTCCGATTCGGGAAAAGAAATCGCCGGATTTCAGGAAGCCATGCATATGGTCGTCACAGCGATTGTTGTGCTTCTTTCCATCGTATCTCTGATCATGCTGATCGTATCGGGGTGCCGGCACAAGGAAGTGCGAGGACCCGGGATCTGGGCCTCGGTCGCACTTGCCATGATGTTTATGGGACCTATCGGGATGGGTGCATTTCCCAAAGAATATTTCGGCATATTCGAAAGATTCAGCACTGTCGCGGCAGTCGGATATAATGCCGTACTGGGTGTATATCTGTTTCAAGGTTTTCGAATCTCTCAGAAATCTGAAGTATAATGTCATACAGGGTGGGGAAAGAATTGCCGCCCAATAAAATATGAGATTGGAAAAGAGAAATACATGAGTAAAGAAATCTGGGATCTATATGACCGTGATGGAAAGAAAACCGGTGAAACCTATGAAAGGCATTTCGGAAACTTCAAGAATATTCCGGAAGGCCGGTACCACCTTGTTGTAGACCTTCTGGTGCTTCATAGCGACGGGACCTATCTTCTGACGAAAAGAAGCGAGAGTAAGGATGTATATCCCGGATATTGGGAAGCCAGCGCCGGCGG
>CADCLV010000085.1 GCA_902802325.1 Oscillospiraceae bacterium
GCCTTCGGCTCGATGATGTTTCCTTCATTTCCCAGATACATTCTTTCCATGATGACGATATCTTCTCGGATGCAGTCGATCGGCGGGTTGGTGACCTGGGCAAAGAGCTGCTTAAAGTAGTTATACAGAAGCTGCGGCTTATCAGAAAGAACCGCGATCGGGCTGTCATTACCCATGGCGCCGATGGCTTCATTTCCGGTCTGGGCCATAGGAATGACCATCTTTCTTATATCTTCATAGGTATAGCCGAACATCTTCTGGCGGACTTCGATATTCTCTTCCGAAGAATTCTTACTTGCCTTCGATGTCTTTGCTGCTTTCGAAGAAGTCTTTCCCTTGGATGGTGCTTTTTCTGAAGAACGATACTCTTCCACCAAAGAACTCAGCGGCACCATATTTTCTTCCACCCACTGCTTATAGGGATGGGCGGTCGCTACCTTTTTCTTGATCTCTTCATTTGTGATGATGCGGCCTTCTTCTGTATCGATCAGAAGCATTCTTCCGGGACGCAGACGGTTCTTGGAAAGAACACGGGATTCATCTACCGGAAGGACACCTGCTTCCGAAGAAAGGATCACATAGCCGTCTTCCGTTACCACATAACGGGCAGGACGAAGTCCGTTTCTGTCGAGTGTTGCCACGATACTTCTGCCATCGGAAAATGCCAGTGCTGCAGGACCGTCCCAGGGCTCCATGAGCATGCTGTTATATTCGTAGAAAGCTTTCAGATCCTCGTCCATCTGCTCGTGCTTGATCCACGGTTCCGGCACCATCATCATGGCCGTCTCAGCCAGAGAACGGCCGGACAGAGTCAGGAACTCCAACGTGTTATCGAACATTGCCGAGTCGGAACCATTGGGGTTGATGATAGGAAGTACCTTTGCCATATCGTCACCGAAAGCCTTGTTGCTGATGGAAGCAGAACGGGCATACATGGCATTGATGTTTCCGCGCAAAGTATTGATCTCACCGTTATGGATCAGGTAGCGGTATGGATGGGCACGTTCCCAGCTGGGGAAAGTATTCGTGCTATAACGGGAATGCACCAGAGCCAGTGCGGAATCGAAAGAAAGATCTTTCAGATCCAGATAGAAAGCATCCATCTGCTCCGGAGTCAGCATGCCTTTATATACGATCGTTCTGGTGGAAAGAGAAGCGAAATAGAAATACCGCGGATCAGTCTCCGAAAGTTCCATCGTTCTCTTTTCCAGTTTTTTACGAATGATATATAATGCCCGGTCAAATGCGATACCGGCCTTGGTCTTTTCCCCGCGTCCGATAAATACCTGAGCGATATAGGGACGGTTTTCTTTTGCCGTCACACCGATAGTACTTTCGTTAACCGGTGTATCTCTCCAGCCGAGAACGATCTGGCCTTCTTCTTCCGCCGCTTTGTTGATGACCTTCATGCACTTTTCGCGGGCATCACTTTGTCTCGGAAGGAAAACCATTCCGACACCATAATCGCCGAAAACCGGAAGAGTGATGTTTTCTTCCGGACATACTTTCCGAAAAAAGGCATCCGGGATCTGAAGAAGCATGCCGGCGCCATCACCTGTATTTTCATCACTGCCTTCACCGCCACGGTGAGCCAGATTTGCAAGGATACGAAGACCATCTTTCACCGTCTGGTGTGTCTTCTTTCCGTGGATATTTACCACAAAGCCGATGCCGCACGCATCATGTTCATATTCCGGGGAATACAGCCCCTGCTTTTGCATCATCATTTTCTTTCCTCCTCCGGTCATGAGAAGCACATCCGGATAGAGGGAAAAGGCTGAGGCGTCAGCTTCTCCGGTCCATTTCCCGCATTCTTTTGCGAAAGATCCGGAAGCACTTAGCGCCATTGCCAGTTTTCAATGTCTACATCTTATCAATTTGCAAGTTTGATTTCAACAACTTGCAAAACAAATCGCAAAAAACGATAAAAAACGGGTACGATTTGTTTCATCGTGCATTTTTCATTCATCATTTATGCATTTTGCACAATCGCTTACTTTCTTGCAGTTTCCCTCCCCGCCTTCTCCTTATATAGGCGGGAATGCCTGAAATACGTAGATGACAGAACTGTCACCTCATACTGACACTTCCGTCATTTCAAAAACATAGGGGGATGGTACGATAAGGTCAATCGGAAACGATGATTTCTGGAAAAGAAGGAGGCATAAACTTATGAACGAGAAAAAAGAAAAAATCATTTCGATCTCCCGCGTAATTCGCGCTGTATTCTTTTTGTGCGCCGCTGCTTTTATGCTTCTGTTCCTGACGGATATCGCTAACGGAAACGGCAGCAACATCGGTACACTTTGCGGGTTCGCACTTTCAGTGATGGTCATGGCTTACACGGTATTTTTCCATGCCATTCATCATCTGATCAGATACCTGCATAATAAGAATAAGATCACACGATTTCTGACAAGCTTATCTTTCGTGGCCGGTTTTCTTGCCATGATCTATGTCATCACCGCCACATCCTTTATGGTGGTATTTGCGCATAAAAATGCCCCGTCTTCGGACAAGGCACCGGTCGTGGTCGTACTGGGATGCCGTGTCATCGGAGATCAGCCCAGTAACCTTCTTTCGGCACGTATCTCTACTGCCTACGATTATCTTTCTTCCCACCCGGAATGCAAATGCATCGTATCTGGTGGCAAGGGTGAGGATGAAGGCATCTCCGAAGCAGAATGCATGTACCGGGAACTGGTCCGCATGGGCATCGATCCTTCCCGTATCTATAAGGAAGATAAGTCCACCTCTACAAGAGAAAACCTTCTCTTTAGTAAGAATATTATGGATGAAAATGCACTGGGTGATACCATTGTGATCGTCACCAATGCCTGGCATGAACTTCGTGCCTGCATGATCGCCAGCAGCCTCGGACTTTCCTTCGGAACCGAAGGTGCTGCCACTCACCCGTGGAGACTTCCTGCCAATTATTTACGCGAACTCTTCGGCATCATGTACCAGTGTGTATGCTGATGCGATAAGAGATACCCCCCCTCCTCCTTATATATTTACCGCAAGAAAAAGCCCTGATCCAAATACCGGACCGGGGCCGTTTCTTGCTATCTGTATTTTAGAAACCTGCGTGGTTTCATCTGTTCCTTATCGGAAAGCCATATACCAGCGGAAAACGTTTCCACCTTTCTCGCCCTTTTTTATGTCGACCACAATATGCGTGTTGCACTCTTTTCCAAAGAGATCCATGTAGTGCTGGACGCGGAAATGAATCGCACCATCCTCATCTTCCTCGTCACAATCTTCGACCTTCAGCTCCGGATCAAATCCAAACATAACCTGGACCATACGATTTACTTCGGCAAGAAGTACTACACGGTCTTCTTTCAGATCTCCGTCCATAGTAACGGAATCACAAACTACCATGATCTGTTTGTTACTGTCATAAACGCCGTCTTTCAGGCCAATCTCGTACATGATCGATAAGTAGCACGGTTCAAACTTCTGGTACTCCACGATATAGTATTCACGGCCGTCTTCACTGATCCATTTTTCTGCACTGTACTTATTGGTCTCATCACCTAACGGAATATTATGACCATAATCGCTACTGCTATAGAAAACGTCAGCGAAATGATTTATATCTGTGAAATCCTGATTTCCGATATCTCCTCCGAATACCGTATTCGGCTGAACCCGGAACTCGGATAATCTGGACTGGAAACCGGCATCATAGGGATGGGGTCTATGCCGTTTGAAAACCTTCATTTCGAATTTCATATCGTAATCATCCCCCACTACACAACCGCACGTGCGGAAGAATTCATAACACAATCCATCCTTTTCCACAGTAACGGAAAGGGCGTTTATAATGGTATCAGGATCCTCATTTGCATCTCTCGCAAAAAGAAGTATCTCCCCCAGTTCTTCACCGAATACCGTTTTCACCAGTCTCTGTATTTCTGCCTGAGTTTTCTCATCATAAATGTTCACTTCCCAGAAAGCCAGCGACACATAATTTGTATTGGTAAATATGGATGTATCATGAGAATAGATCAGTTTGAAACCGTTCTGGTAGTTCAGTCCTTCGCTTCCATCCACATCTTTCTGGGCAGTGACAAGACCTTCCGCATTTTTAAATGTCCACTGGTTGCCCTTTTCTTCGTTCGCTTCTCCGCTTTCTTTATAGTAATCTGTGACAACGCCAAGACTTCTGACATACTCATCATTACGAAGTGTCTCGATCGTCTCCGCTTCAGTCACATCCAGAGAAGTCGTATATACAGTAATTTCCGTACCATCCGGCGCAGTCGCCGAGCCGGTCTCCACGGTCGGAAGATAGGGAGTAAAATCACTGATCTCGGTAAATTCCCATATCGGTTCTACTGCCACATTTCTTCCGGTCTCGATCCCGGTCGGGATCGCCGTTGTTTCGGTTGTCGAATCTGTTGCGCTTTCCGATTCTGTTTCCGACTCGGTTTCTGACTCGGTAACGGATTCCGTCTCCGACTCTTTTTCCGTTTCGTCCTCATCAACAGTAGTTGTCTTTTCCGTTTTGGACTTTTTCTTCTTCGTTTCTTCGCTTTCTTTCTTGCCGCATGCTGCCACAGACATGACGCTTGCCAAAGTCAGAATGATCGCCAATACTTTCTTCTTCATAGTCATTCCTCCTTGCCCTCAATAAACCCTGTTCCGCAGAGTATTTAAAATGCATTTTCACTATACCATGCATCAACATATCAAGAAACAAGAAAATTTGCGAAGTACTGCCGCCTATTTTGCCGTCACCGGCTGGAACTAAATGTATCAGGAAAAGAATTCCCGGATCCGCTTCATGGCTTCTTCGGTATTTTCGTGGGTATTAAACGAGGTAAAACGGACGTAGCCTTCCCCGTTCTGGCCAAATCCCGAACCCGGTGTGCAGACTACACTTGCCTTCTCCAAAAGCTCATCGAAAAAGGCCCAGGATTCTTTTTCATCCGGACACTTGACCCAAAGATAGGGAGAGTTCTTTCCGCCGGTATAGGGCCAGCCCAGTTCCGAAAAAGTCTTCGCCATCACTTCGGCGTTCTTCTGGTAATACGCGATATTTTCCATGATCTCTTTATGGCCGTCATCTAAAAGACAGGCCTGGGCGGCACGCTGTACCGGATATGCCACACCGTTAAACTTGGTCGTCTGACGACGCAGCCACATCTTCCGAAGCTGAATGCCATCTCTCACCAGACCTCCGGGCACGATAGTATATCCGCAGCGAAGACCGGTAAAACCTGCTGTCTTTGAAAAAGAGCAGAACTCGATGGCACAGGAGCGGGCACCTTCGATCGCATAGATCGAACGCGGTACATTTTCATCCGTAATAAATGACTCATAGGCCGCGTCAAAAAGGATCACCGAGCCATGTGCATTGGCAAAGTCCACCCACTTCTGAAGCTGGTCTTTCGTATAGGCAGCGCCGGTGGGGTTGTTCGGAGAGCACAGATAAATAATATCCGCTTCCAGGTCTTTCGTCGGCATCGGAAGGAATCCGTTTTCGAAATTCGCCTGAAGCTTAATGATCTTTCTTCCTGCCATCACGTTGGTATCCACATACACGGGATAGACCGGATCGGTTACCGCCACCACATTATCGATGTCGAAAATATCCAGGATATTTCCCAGGTCACTCTTGGCACCGTCTGAAATAAAGATCTCATCGGAAAATAGTTTCACACCGGAAGTTCTTTCGTAGTAATAGGCGATCTCATCCCGAAGAAAAGCATATCCCTGCTCCGGGCCGTATCCGTGAAATCCTTCCTCTGTTCCCATCTGATCTGATGCCTGCTTTAAGGCTTCCACGGCAGCACGGCAAAGAGGTCTTGTCACATCACCGATCCCCATCTTGATGACGGACTCACCGGTGTGATCTGATGCCAGATATTTTCTGACCCGTTCCGCCACTTCGGAAAACATACTTCGATCACACCGGAACAGATATTCACCGCCGGTCCTTTCATGATCACTGTTTCATCGGTATAGGTGATCCAGAGATCTCCGCCATTTAGATGCACCAGCACCTCTTCTCCTTTTTTGGCATAGCCGTTAAGACAGGCGGCCACGACTGTGGCGCAGGTGCCGGTACCGCAGGCCCAGGTCTCGCCGGAACCTCTTTCCCATACCCGCATGCGAAGTTCATTTTCGCTCAGGACTTTCACAAATTCCGTATTCACACTTTCCGGGAACAATTCATTCTTTTCAAACTTCGGACCGATGGAAGGAAGATCTAAATTCTCAACATCATCCGTAAATACAACTGCATGGGGATTTCCCATAGACACGCAGGTGATGGAATAGTCCACACCGCCGATCCGGAC
>CADCLV010000086.1 GCA_902802325.1 Oscillospiraceae bacterium
CTCCCGTGCGGACCTTAACTACGTTTTCCACGTCATATACAAAGATTTTACCGTCCCCTATATGACCGGTATAAAGCACTTTCTTTGCCGTTTCGATCACGTGACGAACCGGCACCTTGCTGACCACGATATCCACCTGTATCTTGGGCAGCAGATTCGCTTCCACAACAACTCCGCGGTAGTATTCAGGCTGTCCTTTTTGTGCACCGCAGCCCAGCACGTGGGAAACAGTCATGCCGGTGATGCCGATATCAATCATGGCGTTTTTCAGCGCTTCAAAACGCTGTTCCTTGCAAATGATCTCCACCTTGGTGAACTTGGGCGTTCCTTCATCGAAAGACGGCACCTTTTTGACCGGGATCGCCTCGGAAACCGGCGTATCGCCGCTTACCGCCGTGGCGCCCTCATACCCGTAATTCAGGCTTTCCACCGCCGGGACGAAATCGGCGTAGGCGCTGGGCAGACCGTGTTCGGTCTTGTCAAGTCCTTTGATTTCCTCCTCGGCAGAAACACGCAGGCCGACCGTCTTTTTAAGAATAAAGAATGTTGCGGTCATCATCACGGCAGTCCATGCGAGGATCGCGGTGATGCCCAGCAGCTGTACACCCAAAAGACGAAAACTGCCTGTGTATAACAGCCCGTTCAAACCCGCGGGAGCCGAAGGATTCGCAAGCAAGCCGACCGCGACCGTTCCCCACACGCCGTTTGCCAAATGGACGCCTACGGCGCCGACCGGATCGTCGATGTGGAGTTTGATATCCAGCACTTCGACGACGATAACAATGAGGAAACCGGAGACGATGCCAACGACCGCTGATCCGAGCGCATCCAGCGCATCGCATCCCGCCGTGATTCCCACAAGACCCGCAAGCGAGGCGTTGAGGCACATGGAAACGTCGGGCTTTCCGTTTTTGATCCAGGTAAAGATCATCGTCGTGCAGGTAGCGACAGCCGGAGCGATCGTCGTTGTCACAAAGATGGAGGCGAGAGAATTGCCGTCCCAGGCGGCGGCGCCGTTGAAGCCGTACCACCCGAACCATAGGATGAAACAGCCGAGCGCTCCGAGCGTGATGGAGTGTCCGGGAATGGCGTTGACTTTTTTGACCTTCCCGGCGCCGTCTTTTATGTACTTTCCGAGACGGGGACCAACCATGATCGCGCCGATCAGGGCGGTAAGACCGCCCACCGAGTGGATCGCGGCGGATCCGGCGAAATCGTGGAAACCGAGTTTGACGAGCCAACCGGCTTCATTCCACACCCAACCGGCTTCAATGGGATAGACGAACAGGGAGATCACGCCGGAGTAGATGCAGTAGGAAATGAATTTCGTGCGTTCCGCCATGGCACCGGAAACGATGGTGGCGGCGGTGGCGCAGAACACCAGATTGAAGACGAAGGAGGGCGCGCCGCCGCTCTTCAGAAACCCTCCGAAGTCGGTCAGGATCTTAAGGTTCGGCACGCCGATAAAGCCGAGAACGTAATCTTCCGCCATCATCAGCGAAAAACCGAGCAGAACGAATACGACCGTACCGATGCAGAAATCCATCAGGTTTTTCATAATGATGTTTCCTGCGTTTTTCGCTCTTGTAAATCCGGTCTCGACCATGGCGAAACCACATTGCATAAAGAATACCAGGGCGGCGCCCATAAGGAACCATACACCAAATATAGTGCTGTCCACATATGAAATTATATCTGTCATTTTCTTCACCTCATTATTATTCTTAGCGGAAAAAGTGAAAGTGGCGATGTACTTTGGACAATTGTCCTTGGCACACCGCCACATTGCGTGTGATCTTTTTTCGCTATCTACTTATTATCTGACTCCGAAGAGCAGCTCTCCGTAAGTCGGGAACGGCCAGAACTTGGAACTGGTCAGAGACTCGGCTCTGTCGCAGGAAGCACGAAGGTCAGCCATGGCGACAAATACACGGTCACGGTAGGCATAGGACTGAGAAAGGATATCGGAGATCTCGTGAACTTCCAGAACTTCCTTTTCCAGTGTATCGGTCTTAGAAGCGATCTCTCCTGCAAGAGAGGAAAGTTCAGCGATCAAAGACTTCTCATAAGAAGGAACTGTGTCACAGATCTTCTGTACGGCCGTTGCCGTATCTGCCAGCTCATGTACGTACGATGTGACAGCCGGGAGAATATCTTTTCTTGCCATATCGATCATGGTCAGTGCCTCGATATTGATGATCTTACTGTAGTTCTCCAGAAGGATATCGTGACGGGACTGCATCTCGGCAAGACTGAATACACCAAACTTCAGGAACAGATCCTTATTCTTCTGATCGAGGAAACGCTCCATGGCTTCCGGTGTGGAACGGAGATTGAGAAGACCTCTTTCTTCGGTAGCCTCTTTGATCCAGCTTTCATCGTATCCGTTACCGTTAAAGATGATCCGCTTATGGGCGGTGATGGTTTCCTTAATGAGTGCTGCCAGTTCTGCTTTAAAGTCACTTGCCTTTTCCAGTCTGTCGGCGAATTCGCAGAGGCTGTCTGCCACGGCGGTGTTGAGCATGATGTTGGCGCAGGCGATGGAGTTTGCGGAACCCAGCATTCTGAACTCGAACTTATTACCTGTAAAGGCAAACGGAGAAGTTCTGTTTCGGTCGGTGCTGTCCTTCGGGAATTTCGGAAGAACATCTACGCCGATCTCCATCTGGACTTTCTCGTGCTTGCTGTAGGATTCACCACTGACGATGGACTCGATGATCTCATTTAATTCATCACCTAAGAACATGGACACCACTGCCGGCGGGGCTTCGTTGGCACCGAGACGGTGATCGTTTCCGGCGGTGGCAACCGAGATACGGAGAAGATCCTGATGGACATCCACGGCACGGATCACTGCTGCCAGGAACAGAAGGAACTGTGCATTCTCGGAAGGAGTATCGCCGGGCTCCAGAAGGTTCGTTCCGGAAGAAGTGCTGATGGACCAGTTGTTATGCTTACCGGATCCGTTGACGCCGGCGAACGGTTTTTCGTGAAGGAGGCAGACCAGGCCGTGCTTCTTGGCAACTTTCTGCATAATTTCCATCATCAGCTGGTTGTGATCGGTGGCAATGTTTGTTGTCGTAAAGATCGGAGCCAGTTCGTGCTGTGCCGGAGCCACTTCGTTATGCTTTGTCTTGGCAAGTACACCCAGCTTCCAGAGTTCTTCATCCAGATCTTTCATGTAAGCGGAGACTCTCGGCTTAATGGAACCGAAGTAGTGATCTTCCAGTTCCTGACCTTTCGGAGCCTTGGCACCAAAGAGTGTTCTGCCTGTGTAGATCAGGTCTTTTCTCTGATTATAAAGCTCCACCGGAATGAGGAAGTATTCCTGCTCCGGTCCGACCGTGGTCTTTACTGTAAGATGCGGATCGGTGTTACCGAAGAGCCGTAAGATACGGACGGCCTGTTTACTGATGACTTCCATAGAACGAAGAAGAGGTGTTTTCTTATCCAGTGCTTCTCCGCTGTAGGAACAGAACGCTGTCGGGATGCAGAGTGTGCCGTCTTTAATGAATGCATAACTTGTCGGATCCCATGCGGTGTAACCTCTGGCTTCGAATGTGGCACGAAGTCCGCCACTCGGGAAAGAAGATGCATCCGGTTCACCCTGAACGAGTTCTTTACCGGAGAACTCCATGATCACGCCGCCTTCCGATGTGGGGGAGATGAAGCTGTCATGCTTCTCGGCGGTGATGCCGGTCAGAGGCTGGAACCAGTGAGTGAAGTGTGTGGCTCCTTTTTCTACTGCCCAATCCTTCATGGCATTGGCTACGACATTCGCAATCTCTATATTCAGCGGAAGCCCCTCATTAATAGTCTTCTTCATCGCTTTAAATGTTTCTTTCGGGAGACGGGCCTTCATGATCTGCTCATTAAATACCATATTACCGAAGATCTCAGGTACGTTAGTCATAATGTATTCCTCCTTAGAAATAGTGAAAGGCGCCTGGAAAACTTTTCGTTCCAAGCGCCCTTGCTTTATGTGGGTATCTTACCCTTCGCTTTTCAGCTTGTCAACGGGAAGATGAATAATTTCTTTCGTCAACTTGCACAATATCCAAAAACATTCATGAAAAATGAACGATTTACCACACAGAATGAATTTTTGGAAAGTTGAAGTTGCAAAATCATATAGAGTGCGGTAAAGTATGGCTAACAGGAGGTGATAATCATGAGTTCCACAGGTATAGATAAGGTTTTGATCTTAAATAATGGCGGAAAAGCAAGCCAGGTCGTGGAAGAGTTTATCAGAAAAAGTCTTAAGCATCCTCATGAGATCACCTGGTCTGATCTGAAAGAAAAGGGAAGAGGTCTTGCAAGAAAAGGGGATTTTGGTCTTCTGATCGTGGATGCGAAAATGACTTCTCCGGAGGCTTTGGCTGCCTGTAAGATCGCCACTTCCCATCCCACATCCTGCCTTTTATTTCTGGCAGAAGAAACAGAGGCAGTGACGGCCGAGGAAAAAGAGGCACAAGCACAGATCCTTGATTTAGGCGCGGCAGTTCTTCACCGCCCTTTGAAACAAAGTGCTTTTTCCGCAGCGATCAACTCGGCGGATATGGCCCACATCCGGCTCTGTGCCCTTCGAAAGAAAATGGACGATGAAAAGATCGTGAACCGTTCCAAACTTCTCCTTATTTCAAACTTGGGACTTTCGGAAGAAGAGGCCCATAAGTTCATTGAAAAGAAAGCCATGAACAGCGGAAGAACACGGGTCGATATCGCATTTGAGATCGTACGGACATACGAGAATAAATCGTAATGAAAAGCACTGTCTGAAAATAAGAAGCAGTAATTGATTCAATATAGATCATAGATTACATATAAACCATACACAACGGCGTGCAGGTTCAGTAAGAAAGAAGGTGCCACGTTGCAGTGTGAGTTTACTAAGATGCAGGGATGCGGAAATGATTATATCTATATGGATGCGAAGAAATACCATATAGAAGATCCGGCATCTCTTTCGATCCGCATTTCAGATCCTCATTTCGGTATAGGAAGTGACGGCTTGATCCTGGTTGCTCCCTCCGAAATGGCGGATGCCAGAATGATCATGTTTAATCTCGATGGTTCCGAAGGAAGAATGTGCGGAAACGGTATCCGCTGCGTGGCGAAATTCGTGCACGATCACTGGGGCTTTTCAGGTAACGAAATGACGATCGAAACCAAAAGCGGCATCAAGACCATCAAGCTGGAAAAGGATATTTCCGGCGAAGTGACCGGTGCCGTGGTGGATATGGGACCTGCTGAACTTTCTCCCGAGAAGATCCCGGTAAATATATCCGGTGAAGAAAAAGAAGGAATTGCGGTTCCCTGTGTGGTGGACCGGGCGGTACGTATCGGCGGCGTGGACTATGCCATTACCTGCGTATCCATGGGAAATCCTCACGCGGTGGTTTTTGTGGACGACGTGGAGAATTTAGATCTTCCTTCCATCGGTCCGAAGTTTGAAAAGAATGAGCTGTTTCCGGAAAGCGTAAATACGGAATTTGTAAAAGTACTGGGCGAAAATGAACTTCGCATGCGGGTGTGGGAAAGAGGCTCCGGCGAGACCTGGGCCTGCGGTACCGGCACCTGTGCCACCGTTGTGGCTGCCTGTCTGAACGGCTTTACCAAAAAAGGAGAAGAAGTTCTTGTGCACTTAAACGGCGGTGATCTTCGGATCACATATACCGATGAGACCGTGATCATGAAGGGACCGGCGGTGACCGTCTGTTCCGGCGTGATCGAATTGGAAGGATAGGGAGGAAAGAAAAATGAAGATCAACAAGAACTACGAGAATATTGAAGAAACATATTTGTTTTCCGAAGTGGCGGAACGGGTCAGAAAATATCTGGCATCAGATCACACCGGTGAGTCCGTCATCAAGATGGGGATCGGTGATGTGACAAGACCTC
>CADCLV010000087.1 GCA_902802325.1 Oscillospiraceae bacterium
GATGCAACCTAATGAGTGAGGCAGAAAGCGTTATTTGTGTTTTTTGCTTAGTGAGTGAATAAACAGTGATCTGTTTGCTCGACCAATATGCGTCCAAATACTCGGTTAATTTTCGTCCAAATACTCGAATTGCCTTGCTCTTTTTTTCCCTCAGATTCTCTTGATGAGCAGATGCTTTACTTAGTGACTTGAATAAGAAAACTTCGACATCGATCGAAAAAGGAAGAAAAGATGAGTAGAACAGAAATAACTGAACTGACTGTATTGTGCCTGATTCACGACGAGGAGCGGTATTTGCTTCTGGATCGTGCATAAGCGATAGATAGAAGGAAAAGACGATATGTTTGTAAACGATTTGGAATACAGATGTGCAGATACAAGTGATGCGAAGCTTCTGGTGGAAATCTATAATTCTGCATTTTATGATGACTTCATCCGCTATGGGCAGTGCCAGGCATATGGCCGTTCCGAGGAGAATATGCAGAAGTCTATCCTCGATTATCCGAAGATCATTGCCTATGATCAGGGAAAGGCTGTAGGAGTGATCAGTTATAAAGAGGAAGCGCCAGAAAAGTATTATATCGGCTGCTTAGCCGTCGTAAAAGAAGAACAGGGCCGTGGAATCGGGACGCTTCTGATGAAGCATTTTATGAGTGAGCATCCGGATTGGCAGGAACTCACATTGGTCACTCCCAAAGATAATGAGCGGAATATCCGCTTTTACACCAAGCGGTTCGGTTTCGATATTGTGGGAGAAGAAGTAGATGGAACGGTAACTGTTCTATTATTTAAACTAAGCAGGAAAGGCATATGATAAGATACGTGGATCACATTATGAAGATGCCGGACCTGCTATGGATCAGTGGTTTATAGCTGATAGTGTGTGAGTGAGATAAGTATGGACGAGAGAATTATTGAAACAAACAAAGAGTACTGGGACGATCACGCGGATCTCTGGTTTGGGGCAACCGCCTTGCCGAAGTACGGAGTGAAATTCGTAACCGAAGGCGACCTGCATTTCTTTTCGGAGGTGAAGGGGAAGAAGGTGCTGGAGATCTGCTGCGGCAGCGGGCATTCGCTGAAGTACCTTGCGGAAAAAGGCGCCGGAGAACTCTGGGGATTAGATCTGTCTCAGAAACAGCTGGATAATGCGAAGAAACTTCTTAACGAGTGCGGCTGCTATCCCAAGCTTATCTGCGCACCGATGGAAGCAGAAAGTGGCATTCCCCAAGGTTATTTCGACTATGTATATTCTATCTACGGAATCGGCTGGACCACTGATCTTGCCGGTACATTTAAACGTATTGCATCCTATCTGAAGAAAGATGGGATATTCATATTCAGCTGGGGGCATCCTCTTCATTACTGTGCGGCGAAATCTTATGAGACCGGAGAAGATGAGGTAGAGAATGGGAAAGTAGTCTTTTCTCGCAGTTATTTTGATGAATCCTATTTCAAAATGCCTGTCCACGACACAACGGTGACTTTTGCGAATAGGAAGATTTCTACTTATGTAAATGCACTGTATGATGCCGGATTTATCATCGAGAGGATGGTCGAGCAAACGGATGAACTGTCCATGTCAGACACAAAAGACAATAGCCCCAAGGCGATAAAAGCGAAAATGCTCCCGCTGTCCATGTGCTTTAAATGCAGGAAACTCTGATAAGGGTGGGATGAAATACTGACGATTGGCGGCATGATCCTGACACCGATGACATCTCATCACATGATGTATCTTCCGACAAGTATTGTTAGGATTGTTGAGATGTACAGAAGTAGAGACTGAAGATATCGTATCTCCAGTCTCTTTTTGCATCTGCTTGGATGTAATACTTGATTTTGGTTCTTAGCCGACGCCCATTGAGTCGTTATCTGTTGAAGTAGACGAACTGAATCGGATCGTGGTGTATTTCTCGATATCGCCACAGGATTCGATGATTACATAGCATCCGTCTTCGGTGTATCCCATGTAGGTTTGATCTCCGCTTACCACATCGATGAAGCCGATTTCGCGGAGGGCTTGGACATATGACTCCAGCTCAGCGCCGGAAAGCTCCTCAGTTGCTATGAAGATGAGATCAGAAGGATTTGTTTCACCAACTACCGCATAAACTTGGGTGAAGTCACCAAGCGAATCGGGAGCGAAAGTAGCACCTTTTTCGAGGTTGCAGCGGAACAGGATCTCTTTGTCGGGTTGGGGAAGAGCCAGCTCGAAGAGCTCTCCGTCAGACATAGATACATCAGGAATTTCCGGAATAGTTTTATTCTGGTGCTGTTCGATCCATTCCGGAGTGCCCCATAAGGGTTCATCTTCCATTCTTTTGGAAAAGGATTCGTAATCTTCCTCATCTTCCGAAGAGGCATCAGAAGAGGGTATGGCCGATGTGGGATCTGCCTGAAGCGTTTCGTTTGTTTCAGACTCTGTTTCTACAGTTTCTGTCGCTACAGTTTCTGTTGCTTCGGTTGATTCGGAAGTCTCTATGACAGGAGACTGCTTGGCGGCAAGCTGGGCAGATACTTCAGTTACTGAAGATTCTTCCTGGGCGATAATTTTTTTGTCGACAGGATTCAGGAAGCCACAGGTGAAAATAGCGCCTACAGCTACCGCACAGACGATAGAGACCCATAGGGAGAGTTTCTTATAATTCATAACGTTTTTAATCCTCGCTTTCACGTTTTCCTTGCCAAAACCGAGCGGCGAAACCAGATATTTCGGGGAGTTGCTCTTTCTGGCGTAGGATACGAGGGACATGCAGTAATCAGCGCGAAGATCGCTACTGATGTTTTTGATCACTTCTTCATCGCAGCTCATCTCCATATCGGACTCGAACAGCCGGAATGCAATCCAGACAAGAGGATTGAACCAGTGTACGAGGAGCGCGGCGATCCAGATAGTCTTAAATACCATATCGTGCCTTCGAAGATGTGTCTGTTCGTGATGCAGCAGATAGCTGTATTCTTTCTCTGAAAGCCCCTGTGGCATAAAGATCCGTGGCTTCAAGATCCCGATAACGAACGGTGACGAGATGGAAGGTCCGGAATAAACATTACCTGCGATCTTCCGGGTATCCCGAAGTGAACGGTACATGGTAATGGACTTAATTAAGATCACGATAGCAAGTACGGCCATGCCCAGAATCCAGAGGACCATCAGGACCTGCCAGATATCGAGTGCAGAGCCTCCCGAGGCCTTCGCAGTGGAAGAAACCGCGGAAGTTGCCTGTGGGGTGACGTGCCGTATGCTGCGCTCAAGTGCATTTACATTAGAAGAGGTGGCGGCAGTAGTCTGCCCGATCGCTCCGGATGCAGAGACGAACGAAATCTTCTTTTTCGGAAGAAAATTAAAAAGAGACAGGATCGATGCAGGAGACTTCGGGCATAGAAGTCTATAAACCGCTAAAGCCCAAAGACCATAGATGTACTTCGTAGGTATCCGGCGTAACAACCGACGGACCAGCATGATCAAAAGAATCATGACCGAGCCCATCATGCTGAGATTCAGAACTGTCTCAAACAGACCAAGCATATTTCCCTCATTTTCCTTTCTTGTACTCTTCGATAATCCTGATAAGTTCATCTGCTTCACTGTCAGATAGAGAACGGTCCTCCAGGAAAGAGAGAACGAAGGAGGGGAGTGAACCTCCAAAAGTTCTCTTCACGACTCGTCTGCTTTCGAACATCTGCACCTGATCACGCGGAATCAGGACAGTCACAAGACTATCGGTGTTGGCAACCATCTGCTTGACGATAAGCTTATGAAGCATGGTATACGTCGTCGATTTCTTCCAGTTCAGCTCCGTTTCGCATACTTTAACGAGCTTTCCGGATTCAATCGGCGCATGCTCCCAGATCACGTCCATAAGGCGGTATTCGCTTTCGCTTAACATAAGGTCTTCCATTTTCTTCACTCCTTCGGTCTATAACTATAGACTGACTTTAGTCTACAACCATAGACCGAATGTGTCAATAGATGATTTTGACAGCGGAGAAAAAGAATCTATGCTAACATATAGTAATTAGAGGTGTAACAAAAAGGAAGTAAAACATGGGAACGATTCAGGATTACAGAAAGATGGTGGAACAGCCCTGGGGCAAGATGTTCTATGAAATGATATATAATCAGCTGGACTTTTCAGGTGATAAGAGGCTCAGGATACTGGATTTCGGTGCAGGATTCTGCATTACTGCGGATCACTATGCCAAGGATCATGAAGTGATTGCGGTAGAGCCGAATGAAGAGATGTACAGCCTGCGGGTCAAGGAAAATGAGTATACTCTGATCACGCAAGGACTGGATTATTTAAAGACAGTTCCAGATGATTCATTCGGTGTTGTTCTTTGCCATAATGTTCTGGAATATGTTGATAACAGAGAAGAAATCTTGAAGCAGCTGGCACGAGTTGTAAAACCGGAAGGAATCCTTTCTATAATTAAACATAATCTTTATGGCAGAGTTATGGGAAGTGCGGTGCTTGCTGACGATCCCCAAGCAGCACTGGATCTTCTGAATGAAGTTCCCGAGGACAGTATGTTCGGAAACAGAAGCGTATATAGCGATGAACTTCTTATCGAAACATTGTCTCAAGAGATGACACTCTCTGAAACATATGGAATAAGAGCATTCTTCGGGCTTTCTTCGAATAATGAGATCAAGTCGAAGAAGGAATGGTACCAGCCGATGCTCGAGCTGGAAATTAAAGCGAGCACGATGGATGAATTCAAGAGAGTAGCGTTTTTCCACCATCTGGTGTTTCGAAAGAACGGGAGAAACTAGAAAGTGATAACGAAGAACAGACAATCCGATGATACGATTTCCCGCATGGCAAAGGTGGCTTTTCCGGATAAACAGGTAACGGAAATAAAAGAGTTGACCGAGGGCATGTGTAATGTGACCTATTCGATTGCTTTTAATGATGCCAGCGAGAGCATTCTTAAGATTGCTGCGAAAGATCGAAGCGGGAATACTTCAAATGAAGTGAATCTGATGCGTGCAGAGGTTGCGGCCATGAAACTGGTTGCGGAAAAATGCTCGTTTAAGGTAGCTGATGTCCAGTATTATGATACCAGTAACACGATCTGCGACGGGAACTACTTCTTCATGGAAAAACTGGCGGGTGACAATTTCCACTTTGTGAAAGAGAAGATGTCGGAAGAGGAGATCTCCGCGATTGGAAAAGAACTCGGAAGGATATCCAGAGAACTCTCTACGATTCAGAATCCGGATTTCGGGTTTCTGGGGGAAGACAACCGATATGATTCTCTGTATGCATTTGTCAAACAGATGCTGACAAATCTCATCTCCGATGCGGAAAGAAGAAACGTCGACATTCTATATGATGGCCGGACACTTCTGGATCAATTGGAAAAGGAGGAGAGTGCTTTTCGAGAGGTGAAAAAAGCCTCCCTCGTCCATTGGGATATGTGGGAAGGAAATGTATTTGTCAAAGATGGACGTGTGAGCGGGATCATAGACTGGGAAAGAGCGATGTGGGGCGAACCGTTTATGGATGACCGCTTCAGAATGCACAACAGAGATAAGTGTTTTCTGGAAGGATTCGGCCAGACTTCGTTCTCCGAGGATGAACTCAAGAGATTGCGCTGGTATGACATCATCCTTTACTTAACGATGATGATCGAAGTCTTCTATCGGGAATTTGAGGATAAAGGACAGTATTTCTGGGCAAGAGAGATGCTGGAGAAGGTTGTTTAGAAAGGACAGGAGTTTTCTATGAGCGAACATGCACATCCGGAAGAAGAAAAGAAAGAGATGGCACTTCTGAAGATCGGAGAACTTGCCAGCCTGGCCGGGGTTTCAACGAAAGCTCTGCGCCTCTATGAAAGTAAAGATATCATCAAGCCGGTGAAGGTCGATCCGGAGACCGGTTATCGGTTCTAC
>CADCLV010000088.1 GCA_902802325.1 Oscillospiraceae bacterium
AACTGCCGCCCGGCCAACCGGCCGGACGGCAGTGATGCACTGTATCAAATTATTGGAGTATCACTCAATATCTGTCTTGATACTGCCTTCCGTTTCACTCAGACTTGTCGTGATCACATCCTCATGCTCGAAGGTAATGATCTCCATTTTCAGCTTCTCATATTGTTCCATTTCTTTATTCTCCCTTGCCAAATGTAATCGGAATCAGTTGCTCTGTGCGTTCTGATAAGCCACAGCCGCCTGATAGTACTCGTAGAAGAGCGCGAGTGCCAGGTTTTTTACAAAACGTGTTCCACCCTGACCCAGATTGTTCTTAATTCCGACATGCACGTAGGAAATTGCAGATACGTAAATCGTAGCTGTACCGGAAGTGGTCTCGATCTCAAAGGCAATCGGCGTACCCAGTTCAGTAGGCTTGAGATAACGGGAATCAAACTGATAATAAGTCTCCCCATCTTTCTCTATTGTATCCACCGGAGTAGAAAGGATCCGTACACCATCGACCGGCTTCACATATACATTAATGGCATTCATAGAGCGCATCGTCAATGAAAGTTTCACCTTTTCGATACTTGCTTCCGCCACGCTATCCTTCTGGATACCATATACTTCAGTTTCGTCACACACATTACTGATTTTATCCAATAACTGGATCGTACCACTCTCGGAAATTAACATCTCAATTAAACGTGCAGTCGGTGGAAAATTAGTATGAGTACGTCCATCTGTCCAACCTTCATCCATCGCATTCAACTTGTAAAGGATTCCCGCATAATTCATGAGTGAATCCAATAAAGACATCAGCGCCTCATTATTCTCTTCAATAGCCTTCTGATAGACACGATTAAGATACTGATGAGCCGTAACCTGATTCGGTGAAATCAAAGGTTTATTCCCGCTGTAAAGCGTGGCCGTGATCGTATCAGCCAGTTCCAGCGGATTCACCGTGCAGGTGACCCAGTATGCTCCGTATTCATCTTTATCATCTTCGGATAATCTCACCTGATTTCTCCGATTTATTGTATATTCGTCACCCTGCTTCGGGCCAACTTCAAAGAGCACATAAGCATCTTTTGCCTCTACATTTTCCGGAAGCGTCACGCAGAAATTCAGTTCAAAGGCACCGTTCAGCGTCAGCTGGTAACCGACAATTTTCGGCATAGCCGTAATGATGACCAAATTGTCCGGCATCTCAAATGTAAAGTATCCATCTTGTTGTATGATATCAATCGGATGTTCATTCGTATTATCCGCATCCCGGGTAACCACCTGATAATCATAGAAGGTTGCATTTCCATGCATCGGTGTCGTCACCGTAACAATCTCTCCCGGATCCGCACAATATGCCGGTTTCCCATTTACAGAAATGTCCAAGGAATATCCTTCCTGATAAGTAGCGATCGCCGGTTTAAAATCTGCAGTAATCGTTACCGCCTGCTCCGGCATCATAAATGTAAACGTATAGTTTCTGTAATCACTATCATCTACCCCGATCTCTGTTCCATCCGCGCCGGTAACATGAACTACTGGCATAAGGCCTTTCGTCTCTCCGGTCTCTCCGATTACTAAGTCGAATTCCATGTTCACAGCCACATATACTTTCGTACCTGGAGCCGCTGATGTAACCTGGATATCTCCTTCGACATAAACACTGGTATATTCCCAATCGATCGCATTCGTGATCTGATACGTCGTCTCTTGCCCGCTTGTATTCGATCCCTGATCTTCACCTGCGTCATTATCCGCGAATACGCCAAATGAAAAAGCACTGGTCAGCATAGCAAGACCAACGATACCGGCAAGAAATCTTCTTCCCTTCATTTTCCGCACCTCCAAAAATAGCACTATCATGACTTTATACGTACTACACTACATCGTAATAGTACCAAGAAAGCCTCATAATAGCAACGTTTTTTAAGAAGTGTTAGCTCGCTGTAATTCGCTATTTAAGAAGTAAGATCCGTATCCCCGTCAAGTTCGATTGAATCCGATATGTAATACTGGAAATTCGTATTCCCCTGAGAGTAGCAGAAACGCTGGATCTCCTTCTCGAGTCCGGCATTCTGAGTATATTCCAGAAGGAAAACATAAATGCCAAGCTCGGCATCCTGCTCGAGGGTTTTCGTATTCTCATCCCGTTCATCAAGCGGTCTTCCACGAAGCTCCATAGTATCCCAATCGATCCAGGTAAAGACTTCTTCCTGATTGATGGCGTTGAGTATGTCAAAAGCACTTCCGCCCGAAGCCAGATAGGCATCGAGGAAAGACTGACCGCCGTTCATGATGACTTCTTTTTCCGTGGCCACCAGTCCCTTCATAATCGTTTCCAGACCGGAACGAGTGGCAATGTCCGGATACTCGTCATAGACATCACAATTATCCACGAAGAAACCGTCCACTCCTTTTTCCAGAAGAGAGGGAGCCAGCTCTTTCAAGATAAAATCCTGCCAGCGGTCAGATGTCACATCCACCCATTTCTCGTCTTCCCAGTGTTCATAGTCAGAAAGCGCCAGATCTTCATACTCCTCGTAGTACGGACGGAAGTTCTCGATGGCGCCGATATTGATATAGCTTATGACAAAGTGACCCTGCGATTTAAATTCCTCGATCTCTTCCTTCGTAAAATACTGGGCATCGATCACCACCATCTCATACTCCTCAAGCTGGGAAAGGTCGGACTCCACACTTAAAAACACACCATAATCCGAATACCCGTAAGAGATGTAAAAATCGTTGCGCCGTGCATAGGAATCATAGACTGTAAAGAACTCCTCCGGAATATTCTCATAGATCACTCTTCGCATCTCATTGAAACGCTTATTTACCGGGCAGAATCCGCCGCAGGCTTTCAGCACCTGATCGTCCTGTCCGTAAATAAACAGCCAGGAATTCCCGCCATCCATAGTATCTTCCATACTCGATTCCTGCGGATCCAGTTCATAAAGTTCCCGAAGATCGATCCCTGTCTTAATGTTCAGAAACTGCTGATCGGAAAGAGGGAACTGTTTCGTGACATATGTCCGTTCTCCGTCATATCTGGGCACGTAAAACTCCACCTCAAGAATCTGGTCAAAGCGCACATTTAAAGTGACATAGGGAGAGGCCATCCACATGTCATCGTAGCAGTAATCCATCCCTACCAGGTAGGTATTGCTAAGCTGCAGCGTAGAAAAATCCGGCTGGGAAGGAGTAGCCTTTTTCGTCTCGGCAACGCTTGTATCCGTGACGGCCACATCTTTATCTTTCGTACTTTTCTTCTTTTCCGAAGTATCTGCTTTTTTTCCGCATCCGGCAAATGCACTTCCCATCGTCATGACCAGAACTAAACTTAAGATCCGCTTTCCCTTACCCATATGCCGTACCCCTTTTTTTCAAATCATATCACAGATAAGACGAAAGGAGCGTTCCCGCTGTTGCACAAGAAAACCGGCGCCGCAAGATCGAAGCGTTTCCTTATTTCCGGAACATCCCACCGGAAAATGGAAGCTTCACATCTTCTGACGCCGGCTTCACCTTGGAGGTAGCGGGTCTACCGGTAATCAGCCGCTGATCTCTTCTACGCGCACATTCGTAATATAGATCGTAGCTGTCTCTCCGTATTTACCCATATTGAACTCGAGTCGTCCGTTGTTATCGTCCTTCTCGGTCATATCAAATTCATATTCGAAAGTCTGCCATTCTGTGGTCAGATGGATCGTTGTATCCGGGAAATACCGGATCCAGCCTGCATTCGGTGCAGATACACATACGATGCATCTTCTTTCTTCCTCCGCCTTGATGTCAAAGGTCAGCTTATACTTATGTCCTTTACGCATCGGAAGATCCGGATGTACCAGCTGCACGGAATACTCCTCGGTACCGCAGTTTGTCGAAGAGATGACCATGGCGCCGTTTTCGATCTTGGCCTCGCCCACGCCATCGTTAAACAGCAGGAACTTCCAGTCCACATCATCCGTCAGATCCTCCACCTCGGAGAAGTTTCCGTTACGGATAAAGTTTCCGTCCGGCAGTGCTTCCCGGAACGGCTTTTCCGGTTTCTTCACGTTCGTATCGTAAGACGGCTTCTGGTACACACGAACATAGTCGATCTCAAATTCCGCCTTGGAAAAATCGGTAGAAGCATCCGGATTTCCCGGCCAGTTTCCGCCCACAGCCAGATTCAGCTGCACAAAGAAAGGCTGATCGAAAGGTGCCGGATATGGCTTATCGTCTTCACCTTCCACCGCGGTAAACCAGTCATTTACCGTCAGGACCAGTTCTCCGTCTGTGTAAAAGCGCATTTCACCCGGCTCCCACTCGACTGAATACTCGTGGAAAGAAGAAGAGAAACTGTCGTTTCCGGTCTTCACAATGGTGCCCTGCTGTTCGCCATGGGGTTCTCCATAGTGGATCGTGGAATAGGAAGTCGTCGTATCGCTTCCCAGCACTTCCATAATGTCGATCTCACCGCACTTCGGCCACTGACCGTAGCGGGATTCATCCTGCGGCATCATCCAGATCGCCGGCCACAATCCCTGTCCTTCCGGAACCTTGGCGGAAACGACCACCTTTCCGTAGGTAAAGTCGGTCTTGTTCTGTCCCTTCACCTTGCCGGATGTGTAGTAGTCCTTTCCGTTCTTTTCAGTCTTAATGGCCTTCAGTACCAGCTTTCCGTCCCGCACAAACACATTGTCCGTCGAAGTGGTATATTCCTGAAGCTCGTTATTTGTCCAGCCCGGCTCATGCGGATCGTAGCTCCACTTGCTTTCGTCCATCGTCTCGCCGTCAAATTCATCTGCCCACAGAAGGTTATATCCGTCGATTGCCGGAGTGTCCTGGATCGCAGGTGTTGTGGCTTCACTATGGTTCTCCGGATGAGATGTCAGAGCTTCGGTTGTTTCTTTCTTCGAGCACGCCGCCATGGAAAGAAGCATCGCTGCCACCAGACCAAGGCTCAGAATTTTCGTTCTCTTCATGTTCCCCCTCCTTCTCTTCAAGAAAGATTATTACTAGTTCCAACATACCAAGAATGTTCGTCTCATTATTGCTTTTTCATATCCTTTTTTTACTTTTTCATGCTATAATACGGAATGAAAAGCACTGTCGTATCGTGTTTTTTTGATACCTGACGCTTCGCATCTTTTCCCGGGAGGCACCTATGTCCCAGCGTTCCAAGAAGATTTCCTATCAGGAGTTCCTTCATCGCGAATATGAACTTCATCACGCCCCCTTTCAGCCGGAGCGGGACTTCTACGAGACTATCCGAAGCGGCGATATGAAGAAGCTTTCCTCTCTTCTTTCCGAACCTTTTCATAAGAAAGAAGGATTGGGGGTACTTTCGAAAGATCCGCTTTCCAATCTGAAATATCATCTGACCATCACCATCGCCATGATCGCCCGCTACTGTCTTTCGGACGGCATGAGCCTTGCCGAAGCCTATAGTCTGAGTGACTACTTTATCCGCCTTACGGATGAAGCCGGATCACCGGAAGAACTTTCCGAGATCCATAAAGAAATGTGCCAAAGTTATGCGCAGAGAATGCAGAAGATAAAAAGGGGCGCCATCACCTCGAAAGCGATCCACACCTGTATCAACTATATTTACGAACACCTGCACACCCGGATCACTGTCGCGACCCTTTCCGAAATCAGTAACCTTTCCGCCCCCTACCTGTCGAGACTATTTAAGAAGGAAACCGGCTACACCATCAGCGGCTATATTCAGGCAAAGAAAATGGAGACCGCCAAGGCCATGCTCTCTTCTTCAGACTATTCCATCGCCGAGATCTCCGCTTCTCTTGCCTTTCCCAGCCAAAGCTATTTCACCAATCTTCTCAAAAAAGATACCGGCCTGACACCGAAACAGTATCGAGACCGGTATGCCGGACATATTACGCCCGAAGAATAATCATCCGGCTCACCTGCCAGATCACCGGTGTATTCTGTTCTTCTTGTCGGATCCGACTTGGGCTCCGAAGTGGAACCCTCTGGTTCCTTTGACGACTCCGAGGAAGACTCCGCCGGCTCCCCGCTCTTAGAAGATGCCGCCGGTTCCTTCGTTTCCACCGTCTTTCCGTTCGTATCTGTCTGCGAAGAAGACGTATTACCTGACGGGGAAGAACCGTTTCCAGACGAGTTCTTAGAATCTTCCGGTTCATCAGGTTCATCAAGTAAGAACTCACCTTCATCAAGTTTCACACTTGATGTCGCCTTCGACCCTTCCGAGGAGGAAGAAGCAGAATCTTCTGCTCCCTCAAAACCTTTCGAATTGTCCTTTGACGGTGACTTCGTTTCTTCGGATTTAGTCTCCGAAGACTGAGCCTTATCGTCTTTCTTGTCTGATGAACTCGAAGCCGGACCAGAAGAATCTGTTAAATCATCTAACTCCAGACCCGGTTTTTCGCCGTTTCGATTATTTGCAGTAAGAGTCGTCACTTCGGAAACTCCGGATGTTGTTTCAGACTCTTTTTTATCCTTGTCCCAGCACGCCGTGAGGAAAGCCAGTGAAATGGCTAAAACGATTGCTGTCTGTTTCTTCATTCTTCCTCCCTGTCAGCGAAGATCTTCATTACCTGATCTTTCGCGACAATATCGATCAATAAGATGTATCACCAGGTCCGGCAAGGTTGCCATCTCCGGACTGCTTTGCATTGGTAGAATTTGTATTCACACCAAAGAACGCATCCGCTGCCTGGCTATAGCAATACAAAGCTTTACCGAGCAATTGCATTTCCGGTTTCGAATCGTCTTCGATAGCAAACAGCGTATAAGACAGCACACTTGCCGTAACCTTATATGTGTCTGTCCCGTCAGAGATTGCGAAAACATAATCACAGCTCAGATTCGGTGCGGCAATGTTGCTCTTATAAATTGCGTACCGGTTCGTGCCTACTTCCTCAGCATCGTACTCGTTGCCATTGAGGTAGAACTTGTACTGATCCGCAGAACGCGTGCCATCCAGATTAAATGTGATACGAAGTGTGTTATCCGAATCAAAATCGACTCGGATGGAAGCCCCCTTCACACCTGCCGGCTTTGTGCCGCTCGTCTTTACTCCATATGTTTCCTTCATTTCCTCAGTGACTGTCAGATTCTGTACTTCTTCCGGGAACCGGTTGCTTCCGGAAACATTTCCATGAGCAAATCTTCTCTGTGCCGCCCGGCCATACGCATCGAACATCTCGGCAAGTTTTCTCATCTCGGAAGACGCACTGCTGTCATTCATCATGTTATTCGCATAATTATATGCAGTATAAGTAGATGTGTTGTTTGAATACATACCATAGGTGCCATTACTATCTTTGTTGGAAAGAAAAAGCTCGCTTCCGTCAACAGAATCCTTGATGGTTAATACAATATTATCCGAGTACTCCGGTGCAGAGAGCTCACAATCGATCCATACCTTTCCATCTCCGGCATCTTTCCAGCGGCTACGCGGAACAGTTGTCGTTTTTACGATCACTTCTTCTCCCGCATCGTTAGTATAACTCTGTTCAAACTTAGCTACTGCATCAGCATTGTTTTTAAGTTCTTCTGTAACTTTAACCTCATAACGCAGATTCAGTTTTCCGGAGAAAACAACATTTCTCGATTCCACAAGTGCATCAAATCCGGAACCGCAGACGAAGCACTTTCCGGGAATACCTTTGGCATGCTCTTCCTCATCAAATGTTGCTCTGCAATCCGGGCATGCCTTTGCATGATAACCATTACCCAGATCCACAACCGACTGGTGATTATGACTGCACTGCTCGATTACTACGGATTCATTCAACGCACAATCCAGAACATCCCGGGTAATTTCAGTTGTATTCTCATCAATGATTTTCGAAATGCGGGCATCCGGATAAATCATAATAGCTGCATCAGAAAGAGTGGTGGCATCTTCATCTGCATTACACAAAAGAGCTTTTCCTCCTGCTCCATTTTCCGTTCGGATCGTCATTTCTGCCTTATCACTGATTTCAATGACAGTCTCTCCATCACTATATACCGGAGAAACGCCTGCGCCATTTCCAATACCTGCAGCGCCATCTTCACTTGTAACTGTGAACCGTCTATCTGTAGCCGCTACCGAAATCTTTCCGCAACTGCCGCCAAGACCGCCGCCGATGCCGGCCGCACCGCCTTTTCCGGCAGCGGTTACAGCAGCACCGGTGATACTGATTTCGCCCGAATTACTGTAGCGTCCGCCACCAATACCGGCACCGCCATCCTCACCACCGGTAGCGTTCAATGAACAATATGTATCTGCATCAATTACGATTTTTCCTGGTGCCGTTGTGGATACGACTCCTTCTTCAAAAGCACCTGTACCGATCGCCGCAGCGCCGGTTCCGGCATCAATATTAAACGAGCCGCTGTAAATCGTGATCGCACCATTCACTTCATTTTCATTTCCGCCGATGCCCGCCTGACCGTCTTCCAGATCATCCCGGAAAATCTGTACATATGCATAATCGTCGACAGCATATATCTTCAGTGAAGACCCGGGTCCCACATGAATTCCTTTGTTAAAGTACGTCGTCTTACCAACCAGAAGTGTCACATCACCGTTAACTTCAATTCGATCATCGAATATCTTATTGTAATTGCAATAATACCATCCGCTCGTCCATGTGGTTATAGAAAGATCAACTGCAGTATAATCTGTCTCGATCGTCTTATTCTCGCTCTTATAGCGATACGTTAATGTGCCGTGCTGTGTCTGTACATTACCGGCATCTTTTTCCAGTTCAACCGCACCAACAAAAGGAAGCTGAATATCTTCCCCGTCTTTCGCCATAGCCGTAGCAGGAACTGCCCCAAACAACATCGTCGCACTAACGCATGTTGCAATAATACGTTTCATACCTTTTTTCATTACCCAAAACCTCCATATGGTGCATTCACTTACGCATCCAGAATTACAAAAACCCTTGGTACATTATATTACACATATTTATACACGTCTATAATAAAAGGGGTTGTCTCATAAGTGATTTAAATCACGGAGAGCCAACCCCTCAGTTCTTGCCAAATACAGTCGGATTCAGAGTCAAAAAAGTAAACAAATAGTTTTTTGCACACAAGAATTGTGAATACCGTGATTCTGAGCATGCTATCGCCAGCCCAGAATGTT
>CADCLV010000089.1 GCA_902802325.1 Oscillospiraceae bacterium
AGCTGGGAAAAGATCGTGCCGAAATTCCAGAAGTTCGTGAAGGCCAGAGGCGGCAAGAACTACTACATGCGCGGTACCTTTACCCACGCCAATCCGGATTTCCTCGAAGATATTAAGGTCATGCTGGACCTGGGCTTTTCCGAGCTTTCCATGGAGCCGGTCGTATGCGGTGAGAACGATCCGTCCCGTCTGACGGAAGAAGATATGCCCATCGTGATGGAGCAGTACGAAAAGCTGGCCGAGCTCATGATCCAGCGGGATAAAGAAGGAAAGCCGTTCACGTTCTACCATTACATGATCGACCTTAAGGGCGGCCCCTGCATCTATAAGCGCATTTCGGGCTGCGGCTCGGGAACCGAGTATATGGCCGTGACCCCCTGGGGGGACCTGTATCCCTGCCACCAGTTCGTGGGCGAAGAGAAGTTCCTTCTGGGAAATATCTTTGACGGCGTAAAGAATACCGAGGTGCAGGATGATTTTGCGGCATGTAATGTCTATGCCAGAGAAGAGTGCAGAAAGTGCTGGGCGCGTCTTTACTGCTCCGGCGGCTGCGCGGCTAACGCCTACCACGCCACAGGTTCTGTCCGCGGCGTTTATAAGTACGGCTGCGAGCTCTTTAAAAAGCGTATCGAATGCGCGCTGATGGTGGCGATCCATAGAGAGTTCAATTCCTGATCCTTTTTCCGGAAAGGGCATTTGACCACGCTGTTTTCTAAGGGGTACAATCCCTTTATACGAAAACGTGAAGGAGGCGGGCGCGTGAATACACCTATCTGCGATTTTGTCATGGCTTATGCGGCGAAAAATGCGGTCCGTATGCACATGCCCGGCCATAAAGGAAAAGCGCCTTTTATTCCTGAAAACTCCGAAAAGACGCCTTCGGGCGGTTCCGAGAATCTTTCGGATCTTTCTTACGAGGCGGCCTTTTCCCGTATTTTTTCCTATGACATCACCGAGATCGAGGAGGCCGACGATCTTTTTCATCCAGATGGCATGATTTCCGAAAGTGAGAAAAATGCCTCGGAGGTCTTCGGCTGCGATACTTTTTATTCCACGGAAGGGTCCTCTCTTTGTATCCGCGCCATGCTTTCTCTTTGTAAGAATCGGGCGGTTTCTTCTTCCTGGGTCCTGGCAGCGCGGAATGTCCACCAGACCTTCGTTTCCGCCTGCGCGCTACTGGATCTGGATGCGGAGTGGATCGGATCTACTGGAAATTCTTTTCTTTCCCTGGATATAGATATGAATTCTTTGGAAAAGGCACTGTCGGAGGGATCTTCTCGTCACGGGTGTCTTCCGGTCTGCGTATATGTCACGTCCCCGGATTATACCGGCCATATTCTTCCGATCCGGGAGATCGCGGAAGTCTGTCACGAAAAGGGCGTGCCATTGGTAGTGGATAATGCCCACGGCGCCTATCTGCATTTTCTTAGTAAGTCTCTTCATCCCATGGATCTGGGCGCCGATCTTTGCTGCGATTCGGCCCATAAGACACTTCCGGCTCTCACCGGCTGCGCCTATCTTCATGTGAAGCCGGGCCTTTTCCTGGAAAAGGAAGTAAAGGGGGCCATGTCTCTTTTTGCTTCCACCAGCCCTTCCTGGATCCTTCTTCAGTCACTGGATCTACTAAATCCGATCCTTTCCGGTGACTTTAGAAAGAAACTTTCGGATACAGTAAAGGAAGTGGAAGAAGGAAAGAAAAAGCTTTCTGACGCAGGGATCCGGATTTTCGGAGAAGAGCCGTTAAAGATCACGATTGAGACCCGAAAGCTGGGATACGAAGGAGAAGCCTTTGCCGAATACCTTCGGGAAGGAAATATCTCTGTGGAAGTGGAGTTTTCTGATCGGGACCGCGTAGTTCTCATGATCTCCCCGAGCCACGAAAAAGAAGAGATCAGAAAAACCATAGAAAAGATCTTATCGGTTCCAGGAAAAGAACCTCTTCCGGAAGAAAAGAAAACTGCCGGTGAAAATGCATTCCCGGAAAAAGTGTTTTCTTTTCGGGAAGCTATATTTTCAGAAAAAGAAGAAGTGCCGGTGAAAGAAAGTGTGGGAAGGATCGCCTCCCTCGGAAGATACGGGTGCCCGCCTGCAGTACCGATCGTGATGCCGGGAGAAAGGATCGGATCTGATCAAGAAGATCTTCTTTCCTACTATGGCCATAAGACCTGTCAGGTAGTAAAAGAAAAGCGATAACGAAATAACCCGAAGAATAAGAAATACCTGAAAAAGAAGCGTTCGGGAAATAAGAGACGACCGGAGGGAAAAATGAAAAAGATCCGCGAGAATATCTGGAAAGAAAATGAATATACTTACGAAGCTTCCTATGGCTTTGTGCCGAACCTGATGACCTATCTTCACGAAGAAGGCTCTGAAAGCGAGTATTCGGATGAGTCTTCGGATGAGTCTTCGGAAACTTCATTGGAAACTTTCTCGGAGAAAAACCTTCGTCCCTGTATGCTGGTAGTGCCGGGCGGCGGATACTGTATGGTGGTGCCGCCGGAGGGTGAAGCGGTGGCCAAAGAATTCTACGACCGGGGCATGCAGGCCTTTGTTCTGACCTATACCACGGATATTACCTTTTCGGTGCCCCTTCACAAGCAGCCCCTCAATGACATTTCCCGTGCCGTTCGCTATATCCGGAAAAATGCGGAAAGATTCGGCATCGATCCCAACCGGATCGTGATCTGCGGTTTTTCTGCCGGCGGCCATGTGTGCGGCTCTTTAGGTGTCCACTATAAAGATGTCACGGACCCGGATCCGGAACTTCAGAAGATCTCCAACCGGCCGGATGCCATGTTCCTTTGCTACCCGGTGATCACGTCAGGTGAATTTACCCATGAATATTCCATGGTGGCCCTGACCGGAAACGACGCGGAAGAAAGAAAATATTTTTCTCTGGAAAACTATGTCACGGAAGATACGCCGCCTACATTTTTGTGGCAGACAGTAGAAGATGATCTGGTGCCGGTGGAAAATTCCATGATGTTCGCCAGTGCCTGTAAAAAAGCGGGCGTGCCCTATGCCTACTATGCTTTCCCCTTTGGCTGGCACGGCCTTTCCATTCATACGGATTCCTGGCGTCACGGCGATTTCGGAGAAGACTATACCATGGAGCAGGTAGTAAAAGCCGTGCAGGCGGTCCGGGAAGGAAAAGGCATCCGTGTGTCGGAGCAGCGCTGTGAAGAATTAAAAGCCCAGTTCAGTGCTCCCCCTCAAGGCTCCGGAAAACCGTGCCCCAAGTTCTCGGATGTGGCCCGCTGGCCGGACCTGGCCATGGATTTTCTTTCCGTGCAGTTCGGAGAAAAGCCGGAACGGAATTTCTGATCTTCAGAATATTCAGAATCTTCAGAAAAGAATCTGGTAGACGATGGCCATGAGTTCCCGGGTGTAGTTTGCGGGAAACAGCCACCAGGGCGTAGGTGCGCCTTCGGTTCCGCAGGACAGCCCCAGGTCTTTGGCGATGAGATAGGCCCGGAATTCATGCCAGCCGTTCGTCACGATCACGGCGGTATCGCCCAGGTTTTCTTTTTCCATAAGCTCTTTACTGTATTTCAGGTTCTGCCGGGTGGTCTTGGAATTGCCCTCGATATAGATCCGGGAAGGCTCGATGCCTTTTTTCACCAGCTCCTGATACATACATTCGGCCTCGGAAATGGTCTCGTCGGGACCCTGCCCGCCGGATACGATACAGGGGCATTCGGGGTGAGAGACCAGATAGTCGTAAGCCGTGTCGATCCGGCTCTGTAAAAGCGTGCTGGGCTTTCCGTTTCTGGCCATGCAGCCCAGAACGATCACCACCGGAGGGCGGGATGACGCCGGTGCTTTTTTATGGGAATAGATGGCCATCAAGATCGACTCGGCAATGATGCAAAGGACCAAAAGGACCAGAACCACACATAGTCCCTGAAGGAGATGTTTTCCTGCTCCGCCCTGATGCCAGATGGCACGGATCTTCTTATTTACCTTCGGCGCGAAAAACGCATAAAGCAGAAGGAGGAAGCAGAAGAAAAGGCATACCAGGGCACCGATATTTCTGCTTCCACGCCCCAGTAACACTGTTACAAATCCGATGATTCCGGCGCCGGAGAAGATTCCGAGAAAAATGCGGAAAATGAGTAGTCCCATATGCTTTTCCAAGTGATCGATCCTTTCTTTTATCCCGTTTCTTCCGGAAAAAGAACCGTGAAAACGAAAAACCGGCCCCTTATTTCCAGCAGAGTTCACTCTATACTACCATAAAACGGCCCGATTCTCCTATTATTGATATAGGTAATGAAAAATGCTACAATGACCACGATTTAGCGATGGGGGACGCGATTTGGACAAGGAGGGTGTCTATTATGTTTGGAAAAAACAAAAAAGAACAAGTGGAAGAAATGTCTGTGGAGGAAAAGCAGAAACAGACGGAAGCGGCCAAGCGCCGGGAAATGATCCTGAGTATCGCCTGCGGCGGTATCTGCCTGGGCTTAAGCTTCGTTCTTTCCCAGATCACTCTTTTTAAAATGCCGCAGGGCGGATCTGTTACGCCGGCTTCCATGCTGCCGATCCTTTTCTTCTGCCTGGCATTCGGCGCGAAGAAGGGTTTCGTCGTGACTTTCGCATTCAGCCTTCTGCAGCTGATCGGAGGAGAACTTGTCAGTTTCCCGCAGGTCATGCTGGACTATATCGTTGCATTTACCGTAGTCGGCGTGGCCGGTTTTTTTGCCGCTTCTTCCAAAAAGAGAGAGCAGTTTAAAAATCCGATCAAGAGACTGAAACTGGTACCGTTCTGGAGAATCGGTGTGGCGGTATTCTTCGCCTTCATCCTTCGGTTTATCTCCCACGTCCTTTCCGGCGTGATCTTCTGGAGTGAATTTGCCGGAGATAAGAACCCCTGGGTATATTCCATTCTTTATAACGGAACATTCCTTGCGGTCGAAGCGGCGATCACCACCGTGATCTTAGTCGGTGTGGCCGTATCTCTCGGCATTTTGAAGGTGGACATTTCCTTAAATAAAAACAAGTGATTTTCCCGTGCTTTCGGGGGAACAGAGAAACATCAGACATGCAAGTAGACCAGTTGCATGATAAGTTTCGCCAAACTTTCGAAAAAATAGGGAAATCGCCATGTAAAAGGGCTACCAAAATCCTTCCTAAGTATGATATGATTTAGTGAAATATTTTCTAATGTAATCATATGTACAAAGGGAGGATTTCCATTTATGGCGAAGATTTTTGAGCAAGAATCACGTACATTCAGTGAGTACTTACTGGTGCCCAATCTTACTACGGAGAAGAATACACCTGATCAGGTTGACCTGTCGGCTCCGATCGCAAAGTATAAGAAAGGGCAAGAGGAAAGTAAGCTCAAGATCAACATCCCTTTGGTATCGGCAGTCATGCAGGCCGTTTCCGATGACGGCATGGCCATTGCCCTGGCACGTTCCGGCGGTATGTCCTTTGTTTTCCAGTCTCAGTCAGTGGAATCCCAGTGCGAGATGATCAGGAGAGTAAAGAAGTACAAGGCCGGAATTGTTATTTCCGACAGTAACCTGACTCCGGATAACACCATGGAAGAGGTTGTTGAGCTTCGTGAGAAGACCAACCACGGTACTTTCCCGGTAACCGAGAATGGTAAGTCCGACGGAAAGCTTCTTGGTATCGTCACATCCCGTGACTACCGTGTTACCCGTATGGATCCGAAGACAAAGGTCTCCGAGTTCATGACACCTTTTGAGAAGCTCATCGTGGCCCGTGAGGGAACGACACTGAAGGAAGCCAATGACATTATCTGGGATCACAAGCTCAACCAGCTGCCGATCGTTGACGAGAA
>CADCLV010000090.1 GCA_902802325.1 Oscillospiraceae bacterium
TGTCGACGGTATGCCGAGACCGACCATTGTTCTTGAAGATGTTAAGAAAGAATTGTCGCCTGAACTCTTATATGAAAAATCAATTCTTGATGCGGTATCTGGAACTAAGTATATCAGCGTTCTTTCCATTCAGAAGATGCTTGATGTTTCATTTGCAGAAGCAACTAGAATAATGAAGTATCTTGAAAAGAATATGCTTGTTTCTAAAAATGTATTCTTAAAAGGAAGACCGGTGATTCAGGACAATATTGATATTCGTTTAAAGAATATAGAAGAAACTAGCACAATCCGAACTGAAAAGGGTAAAATCCAATCTTGAAGAATTGGATATAATCTAGAAAATATGGTAAGTAGGAGGAACCAACTATGACACGTACAAACTTTGGAGCGAAACCGATTATGTTTCCGCAGCCGGTGCTGATTATCGGAACTTACGATGAGAACGGGGTGCCGAATGCCATGAATGCGGCATGGGGCATTACAACGGATTTTCAGGAGATCACCATTAGTCTTTCCGAGCATAAGACTACCGACAACCTGGCCAAGCGCGGTGCTTTTACCGTCAGTATGGCCACAGAAGATCAGGTAGTGGCCTGTGACTATGTGGGAATCTGTGACTATGTGGGAATTGCATCGGGAAGAGACGTACCGGATAAGTTCGCAAAAGCAGGATTTCACGCCACCAAGAGTGAATTTGTGGATGCCCCGCTGATCGATGAACTTCCCATGGCGCTGGAATGCAAGGTCAAGAGCTTCGAGGACGGGATCCTGATCGGAGAGATCGTAAATGTTTCCGCAGATGAGAGTGTGATCACAGATGGAAAGATCGACCCGAAGAAACTCAAGCCCATCACATTTGATCCGGCCAATAATGCTTATATCGGACTCGGAGAGAAGGTCGGAAATGCTTTTTCTGATGGAAACTTCGGAAAATAAGCCGAAGAATGTGAGGGTTCGGACGATGACGTATGATGAGCAGATCGAAAAAGAAGCATTGGAGTCTTCGATCCGTGTGGCGGAAGAGGCTCTGGATTACCTCAGGGAAGCCTTGCAGCATATGACGGAGGCAAACCAGCTGGGTACGATGGATATCTTTATGCGGAGAAACCGGACCTTTCCGAAGTACGATGCGAAGTACAGCAAGTGGAAGGTCCTTGAGGAGACGCATGAACTGATTTCCCGAGCAGATCGGATACTTCAGAGTATGCGTTCCACGATGTACGAAGAGTATAAGAGAACCCATCCGAAGCTGGATCTGACTTCGGATATGAAAAACATCGATATCTATGCAGGTTCTCTCTTGGAGGAGCTTGTGGTGAAGAAAATGATCAAAGAAGAGACGAAAAATCTGGAAGATTCGATTCAGGCGCTGGAAGGGTTGATCTCGCAGATGCAGGCGAAGCATGCGAAATATCCGAGATTCTGAAGACTGGAGAGAGATTCATGACGGAGAAAGAAAAGGCACAGGCTGGGTATCTTTATAATGCAAACTACGATCCGGAAATCATTTCGGACATCCACAGATGTAACGATCTGTGCTATGAGTTTAATCAGATCCGGCCGTCGGACCGGAAAGCGCAGAAAGAGATCCTTGAAAAGATCTTTGCCTCTATGGGAGAAAATACGATCGTAAATGCCCCTTTCTGGTGTGACTACGGATACAACACCACTGTCGGGGAGTTTTTCTTTGCCAACCATAACTGCCAGATCCTGGACGGCGGAAAAGTGACTTTCGGCGATCATGTATTTATTGCGCCGAATTGCCTTTTTACGACGGCGGAACATGCCCTTGATGCGCAGCAGAGAAATGAAGGACTGGAAGTTGCGCTTCCGATCAAGGTGGGAAATAACGTGTGGTTTGGTGCCGGAGCCATAGTCCTTGGCGGGGTAACCATCGGGGATAATACGGTGATCGGCGCAGGAAGTGTGGTAACGAAAGACATTCCGTCGAATGTGGTCGCGGCCGGAGTTCCGTGCCGGGTCATCCGGGAAATCACGGAAGAGGATAAGCACCGCTATCCTATGTATGAGGGAGAGTAAGGTATGGGTGAAAGAACCGTCATGAGACGGTTTTCCCGGGTTGGTTTTTTCTGGATGCGGAAAGCTATATAAGGGTATACTAAAGAAAAAAGAAAATGAGAAAAGGAGACTTCTATGAGCTGGTCATCAGATAGAAAAGCCTATCGCTTCCAGGAAGTGGTAGGGGAAGAAATCAGTGAAAAGAAATATAACATGGTCCTGGGAGGAACCGTTTTTTACGGACTGTTCCTCAATGTGATCCTTTGTGCTTTGTTTGGAGACGCCATGGTGGAATGGATGACAGGTCTTTCCCGGGGCGGCATGATCTTTATGTCGATCCTCATGGTCGTTCCGGTGATCATCGGTGGTATCGTCGCATCGGTATCCCATAATCCGGTCGTCAGCTTTATCGGGTATAACCTGGTGGTACTGCCTCTCGGGTTACTGGTATCTTCTTCGGTATCCCTTTACCTTCAGGCAGGAATGGGAGATATCGTATTCCAGGCCATTGTTTATACAGCGGCGATAACCTTTATCATGATCGCACTGGCCTGTGCATTCCCGAATTTCTTCGCAAGGCTTGGCGGGCTTCTGCTTGGTGCTTTGAGCCCAGCAGTATCCGAAGACAGTGAATAACGCCATTGACTGCGCCGTAGATATCTACCTGGATATCATCAATCTGTTCCTTCATATCCTGGCGATCCTGACGGATAACAAAGACTGATAAGATTCTGTTTAGCAGATAAGAATATGGCGGTCTCCCTTGGTTTTGGGAGGCCGCCTTTTTGCTGTTTATGTGAGGAAGGAAACAGCGTCTTACCTTTTTAACTGCGGATGGGCTTTATAGAACGCATCCTTATCTTCGTACATCTTTTCGTCTGCCACATGCAGGGCCTGTAAGATGTCTTTGGAATCTTCCAGGAAGTAGTATCCTGCGGCAAAGCTGGCGGTCGCAAATCCAAGATCCGAGTCCTTGATCTTCTGAAGTCTCTTTTTCAGATCATCTTCGTCGGTGTCGTAGATCAGAATCATGAACTCGTCACCACCGGCACGGTAGACTTCACAGTCGAAGAAGATATCTTCCAGGATCTTGGCGGCATTTTTCAGAAGATCGTCACCACTGCTGTGGCCGTCTTTATCGTTGACCCGCTTCAGACCATTGATGTCTGCAAATACGACGCCCAGGTTCGTAAAGTGCTCTTCTCCGTGAATGATGGCATCGATACGATGGTTCATCTCATTACGGTTCAGAACTCCGGTCAGAAGGTCGATGGAACTTAAGACTTTCAGTTCTTTTAAGAGACGGTGATTCGAAAGAGAAGAAGATACGAAGTACGTTGATGTTGGCAGCGTTGGCTGTCTCAAAGTTGGTGGCCCAGATATAACCCATGGTCTTCTCGGAATTTTTTAAGGGGAAGAGTACGATACTTTCCACATAGTTATCCCGAAGAGACTTATACCACGCCGGGTTCTTCTTCTGGACATAATCCCAGTCGCTGGCATCTTTGATGATCAGGCAGTTACTGCCAGCCAATGTATCCGGCCAGGATTCCACCAGATCGTAGAAGGAACTTTCTTCGTTCAGAACGGCCTTCATGCTCTGAAGATGGGTATTCGGATCTCTGTCCTCTGCCAGAACTTTACATGTCCTTTCTGCTTCGTTAAAGGTCAGAATCGAACAGGTAGTGGCTTTACAGATCTTACGGATATCCTTAATGACATCACGCATGGTGTGCCGGAAATCCTCGGCGCCGTGAAGCTTGATACAGGTGCTGAGAACGGCATCCGAGATCTCATGGGATTTCGTCGCCATCTGATCGATATCGGCATTGGGCTTGACTTCCTGTGTGTAGGTGCAGTAATAGATATTTCCTTCGTTCTTGAGAGGAAGAAGGAATAAGTTAAACCAGAAATCGAAACGGTCCGGATGGACATAGGTGTGGACCGGCTGCTTTAAGACCGCGGCCCGATAGCAGATCTCTTCGAAATTCAGATCCGTCGGAAAGTAATTCTGGTAAAGACTATTGGGAACGAATTTGTTGGAAGCCAGCTGGGGACCATCCCAGACTTGCTCGATCGAGGCAACATAGGCCGGATTCCCACAAACGATCCGGATATCGCCTCGTTTCCCGTCTTCTTTCATTTCTACGGACATGACACAAGTCATGGTGTCCAGATTGTCCACAAAACTCTGAAGATCCATGTTACATCCTCCAAGATTCCAGCTCCCCCAATAAATACAATTTTATTTTATCACCTATCGGGAAGTTGTGAAGTGAACAATTCGTAAATATGTGCTTAGATTATGGGTGCATGGAAAGTGATCTTCCATGCGCGGTTGATGTCGCCGAGTTGCCGCATCATGTGGAAACTGTACATCATGTCTAAAAGCATGACCACAAAAAGGGTAATGCAGACACGTCTGGTCCTCGGTGTCATGCGCTCGTGGAAGAATTCCATCAAGGGTTCATAGCAGAAATACATAAATGAAGTGATGATGGCGGAAAAGCCAAGACTTGTCAGCACACTGGTATAGCGTGTCAGATGGAAGGGAAGATTGGTGTAATCCCAGTAGTAGAAACCGCACACTTTTTCAACGGTAGTGCCCAGTGCGATCTCGCCAAAGGAGACGAAGAAAAAGACCAGTCCGAAATAAAGGAGAAAATGTCCTTTTTTCGGAGTGCCGATCACAAGATACATGGTGACTACGGCAAGTCCGTATCCTAAAAGGAAGGGAAGCGTCATATTGCGGTTATCGATGAATCCGCTTCGGATCATCATCCAGCCGTCTTCCACGATAAAGCCCAGAAGGGAAACGAGGGCTGTCATGGCAAAAAAGTCAGGGATCGTATACAGTTTCGGCTGCGATGTTAATTCGTACTTTTTCTTCCAAATGATCTCCATAAAGATCCCCTCTGTTCGCCCCTCGCCAGTATATTAGCACCACCTGGCGAGAGGCTTCAAGAGAAGAAATCAAGTCTTTATATGGCAAAGATAGTCTTCTTCTCCGGAAAGAAATTTCCCGTAGTCGATCTTGGGGTGGCTTTTGACGCCGCACTGAAAAGACATGAACCAGATGAGGTTGGAAATATACCCCATGGTCATGCCGGAATTGATCCCGTAGAACTTCTGAAGAGAAAGTTCTGTGGGTTTGCTTCCGTTTCTTGCCAGAAAGCCTTCTTCCTCGGCTTTCTGAAGAAACTTTTTCTGCAGATCCTCGCTTTCGCAATAGATCCACACGGCTTCCTGTTCTTTGAGTAAAGATGTAAGTGTACGCATAGTTCACTCCTCCAAAAAGTATTCATTTACCTGAAAGAGTGCATAAAAAATCCCATCGTTTCCGACGGGCCATCCAGAAATCTATAAACCCATCGGTCAAGCTTTAGCACCTTACGATTGCAGGTTGCTGTGCGGTCAACGAGCTTGTCTCTCACGCACTCTTTATAGGCTGGTTTTATTGTACTTCGGATGTGGGAAAAAATCAAGTTGAGGGGGATTCATATTGTCCCAATAATGGTACAACGTCCGAGAGATAATTGGTACAACAGAACGAGGCAAGAAGCGGAAAAAGTCGAGAAGAAACGCTTCCGGCAAAAGTAAGGATGAATCAAATAAGCAAGTCGGCTTAAGGAGGAGTTAAGTATGAAAAACAGAAGAAATCAGTTCATTACACGTGAGAATTTCGAGCAGGCAGAGGATGCAGCCGTGAAGGAGATGCTCCGGCTTTTTGAAGGAAGAACGAAGAATTCCGATGAGCTGGAAATGGCTGCCATTATTCTGGAACTGGTAACCCAGGTCACGACCAAAATCGAAGGACTTCTTTTCGGTGAAGAAGAATATGCCATCGATGAGTTTGACATGGACGACGAGTTTGAACTGGAACAGAGAATGGAAGAAGAGAACATCGTTGTGGTCGATGGAAATAGAGAACGATAAGGAGGAGTAAGAATGGATTGGCTGAAAGGAATTCAGAATGACAGCGTTAGAATCACAAGGGTTCTTCTCAAGCACGATGAAGAGGAACTGGCCATGTCCATTCTTGGCGCTGCCTTTTCCACCTGGTGTGATGTGCATGAAGTACCGCTTTCGGAAAGAAAGCAGATGCTGAAGAAACTTGTGGATCTGCAGGATGTGGTGAAGTAACATATTTAGTGAGGAGGTGTTCGTATGGCATTCGAAAGAGACTATATTTGTAAGAAGTGCAGATATGTTTTTTCATCTTTGACCGGCGTGGGATTCTTTTTTATTCACCAGGGAAATACGCTGGTGGAGGGGATCAAGGAAGGAAAATATGGGGAGAAGTGGAAAGAGTTTCTTCTTACCCATCCGGAAGGAACTGTCAACTGCCGAAGTGAACTTCTTATCTGTAAAGAATGCGGCGCACCGAAAAATGATTTTAATCTCACGCTTTATCTTCCCAAAGGAACGGAAAATAAAGGTTCTTCTCGCATATCTCAGTTTGTGATGGAGAAAGGAAGCGGTGACTCGGTCTATGCGACATATCCCCATACCTGTGACGTTTGCGGAGGAGAGTGCGTGATCTCCAAGGTGATCCCCTCGATTCCCATGAAGTGTCCCAAGTGCCATGGGGAGATGAAAGCGGCAAAAGATAATTCGATCTGCTTTGACTGATTGTTTTAAGTGATAAAATGGTAAAAAGAAACAGAAGAGAACGAGGAATAAGCATGGTTAAGGTGTATTGTTATAGTCGCTGTTCGACTTGCCAGAAGGCTTTGAAGTGGCTGAAAGATAATGGAGTGGAACATGAGGCAATCGACATTAAAGAGGATCATCCGGATGAGAAGGCTTTACGTAAGTACCATAAAGTTAGTGGTCTTCCGTTAAAACGTTTTTTCAATACCAGTGGGCTGCAGTATCGTGAGCTGGAACTTTCTAAGAAGCTTCCGGGGATGAGTGAAGATGAACAGTTTGCTCTTCTGGCATCTGACGGTATGCTGGTCAAGCGTCCGCTTTTGGTAGGAAAAGATTTTGTTCTTACCGGCTTTAAAGAAGCGGAGTGGGCAGATGCTCTTTTGTGAAGTGAAGGTACGTTAGACGTGGTATTAAGAGAACTGAAATTGGAAGAAGCGGATCTGCTCCGTTGCAATATCGCTCTACAAAGAATACAGGGGACAGGGAATCGGAACCAGACTCATGAAGGACATGCTGGCTCTTCTTAAAGACAAAGGATTTAAGCGGGCATCGCTTGCTGTGCAGAAGGAAAACTATGCTGTCCGCATGTATGAAAAGGTCGGGTTTAAAACTGTGGATGAAAACGAAGAAGAGTTCATCATGATATGTGATTTGTGATCCTCTGGTATAATACCCATAGAGCTAAATTAGAAAGAAGACCGATCCATGCTTTCAGGAAACCCGGGCAACAAAAAGAATCTTTATGTACCTGACTATGTGGTATTTGACTTAGAGACCACAGGCGTTTCTCCGAATACGGATGAAGTGATCGAGATCTCTGCCGTGAAGGTCTGTTCCGGAAAAGTCGTGGATGAATTCTCTACGCTTGTGGATCCGGGCCGGCCGATTCCTTACTATGCCACTATGGTCAACGGAATCTCCAATGATATGGTCGAAGGACAGCCTTCTTTTCAGTCCGCTCTTTCTAGCTTTCTTTCCTTCACCGGAGATATGGTTCTGGTGGGGCATAACATTCATTGCTTTGACATGAAGTTTCTTTATAGGGATGCGAGAAAGTTCTTCGGAAAGACGATCGGGAATGACTATGTGGATACTCTATCTTTATCCCGGATCATCTATCCCCAGCTTTCCTCTCACAAACTGACCTATCTTGCAGAATATTTAGGTCTTTCTACTGAAGGCGCACACCGTGCGCTGAAAGACTGTCATATGAACCAGGTCCTCTATGAAAAGATGGGGGAAGAGCTCCAAAAAGGAAATGCAGGAACCATGCGGATCTGTCCTGTGTGCGGAAGTCCCATGGTGAAAAGAAAAAGTGCCTATGGTCCGTTCTGGGGCTGCAGTAACTACCCGAACTGTAAGTGCACAAGAGATATCCAGTGCTGAGAAAATAGGGAGATAAATATGGCGAAGAAAGATCTTACCGAAAAGATTACGAAATATATCGCCGACCAGTATGCGGCGGATCCGGAATACCCATGGGAAGAATTAACCGCTTTTGTATTCCGTCACCGGGAAAACCGGAAATGGTTTGCGCTGGTCATGCACGTCCGAAGAGACCTTCTGGGGCTTTCGGGAAAAGATATGGTACCGGTCATGAACCTGAAGATCGATGACTTTTTCTTTCGGGATATGATCCTTCAGGAAAAAGGAATCCTTCCTGCCTATCACATGAATAAGCAGCATTGGATCTCGGTGCTCCTGGATGGAACCGTTCCCGAGGCCCAGGTCAAAGAATTACTGGATGTGAGTTTTCAGGCCACCGCGCCCCGAAGAAGAAAGAAAAAAGAGAGAGGGGCTGAATCCTGGGTAGTTCCCGCCAACCCCAAATACTACGATGTCGAAAGTGCATTTGAAAAAGACACCATTATCGACTGGAAGCAGGGAGCCGGAATACAGACGGGAGATACTGTATATCTTTATGTAGGTGCGCCTGTATCTGCGATCCTCTATCAGTGTAAGGTTTTAGAGACGGATATTCCCTATGACTATTCCGACAAAAATCTGACCATTAAAGCTCTCATGAAGATCCAGCTTCTGAAACGCTACGACAAAAAGACATTTCCTTTCTCCGTGCTGGGAGAAGAATATGGTGTGTTTGCCATCCGCGGACCGAGAAGAGTGCCCAATGATCTTCGGTGCGCACTGGAAGAAGGAGGAACCAAGGTATGCCGATAGTTAAGATCAATATGCAGAAAGGCTTCTCCCCAAAGTACAAAAAGACAGTTCTGGACTGCGTGCACAGCGGGCTTATGGAAGCCATCGGAATCGAAGACTGGGACCGGTTTCAAAGGATCCTGGAATATGAGCCGGAGGATTTTGAAAAACCGGAAGGAAAGACAGATCATTTCATGATCATCGAGATCACTCTTTTCCCTGGCCGGACAACCGAGCAGAAGAAGCGAATTATTGAGATCGTGACGTCGAAACTTGTTGGTGCACTTTCTATTGTGCCGTCGGATATCTTCATTCTTCTTTCCGATCCGCCGCTGGAAAACTGGGGCATGGCAGGAAAGCAGAAATAAAATAAATTGCGGATAAAATCGAAGTTGAACATTCGTTCGTTTTGTGTTACCATGGGAGTAATCTAGAGAAAGGAACCCGGAACATGAGACGAGGGAACGGATATGGAGAAGGTTTATATCGCCATTGATCTGAAATCTTTCTATGCCAGTGTAGAGTGTGTCCAGCGGCATTTGGATCCGCTGAATACGCATCTTGTGGTGGCTGATAAAAGCAGGACGGAAAAGACGATCTGCCTTGCTGTTTCTCCGTCTTTAAAGCGCTATGGCATTCCGGGGCGTGCACGTCTTTTTGAAGTAGTGCAGAAGGTTCGGGATATAAATATCGAAAGGAAAGCCCGTACTCCACAGCAAACATTCTCTGGAAAGAGTTACCTGGCATCGGAACTGGATTCTGATCCTTCTTTAGAAGTGGACTACGTAGTTGCAGTTCCTCAGATGGCGAAATATATGGAAGTCAGTTCCAAGATCTATGGCACCTATCTTAAGTATGTGGCGCCGGAAGATATCTTTGCCTATTCCGTGGATGAAGTATTTATCGATGCGACAGGTTACCTTTCTACCTACGATATGGGTGCACACGATTTTGCACGGATGCTCATACAGGATGTATTGAAGACGACAGGCATTACGGCTACGGCCGGAATCGGGCCGAATATGTATCTTTGCAAAGTCGCTATGGATATTGAAGCCAAGCATATCCCTGCAGATAAAGACGGAGTTCGTATTGCCGAACTGGATGAGAGACGATATAAAGAATCTCTTTGGGGGCATAAGCCTTTAACGGATTTCTGGCGGATCGGTCGGGGACTTTCGAAGCGATTGGAGAAACTTGGCATGCACACCATGGGGGATATTGCCAGATGTTCACTGGACGAAGGTTCAGTCAAACTTCTGTATCAGGTATTCGGAAAGAATGCGGAGCTCATTATCGATCACGCCTGGGGGATCGAGCCGACTTCCATCGCGGATGTGAAAGCGTACCGGCCAAGTAACAGTAGCCTGTCTTCGGGGCAGGTGCTGACCGAACCCACAGACTATGAGACAACGAAACTCATCGTATGGGAAATGGCAGATGTCCTCTCTCTGGATCTGGTGCAAAAGGGATTGGTCACGGATCAGATCACTTTAACGATATCTTTCGATAAGGCCAGTCTGGACAGCGGGAATTATAAGGGAGAAGTGACCATGGATTACTATGGAAGATTATCTCCCAAGCATGCACACGGAACCATAAATCTGGAGAAGCATACCTCTTCGACGAAGACGATTACCGATGCGGCCATGACTCTCTTTTCCCGCATTGTGGATCCGACTCTTTTGAG
>CADCLV010000091.1 GCA_902802325.1 Oscillospiraceae bacterium
CGTCCTCCTGCTTTTCAAGTATATAGGCGTATTCCGCATAGTATTCATTGCGGGATATTTTCATGTGATACACAACACGATCTTCGGTGTTTTCTGTTATCGAAAACTCCTTTACGGGATAAGGTCCGCTCGATCGTATCGATGACCATATTGATACTGTACCGTTTTTCTTCCATGGCGCGTAGTTGAAGTTCCAGGGCGGAACGGATATCTTCGGCTTTCCCGTTTGAAAGGCTGTCCCGTATATCTTCAAGAGAAAAACCGATCTTCTTTAAGGCTACGATCTTATTGAGCATGGAAAGGGACTCTTCGTCGTAAAGACGGTAGTTTCCTTCGGAATACCCGGCCGGCCGTAAAAGTCCTTTTTCATCGTAAAGACGGATGGCTTTCTGGGATACGCCCGCTTTCTTTGCGATCTCACCGGATGTCATTTTCTTTTCCATGCTTTTTCGGCCTCCAACGGTTATCTATATCCATTATAGCGGTTTTTCCGTGGGAAAGAAGATGGGGGCTGCCGTCATTTCTGATTTCGAAGTGATATAATTGGTTCGTTTAGAAAGAAGGAAAAACAATATGATCTATGAAAAGAAGTCCTATGTCACAGGAAGTATGTGTGACAGTAAATTAAAGCTTTCCATCTTAGCTGCAGATGAGATCGTGGAGAATGCCGTGACGGAGATCATGGGCGATCTGGGTATTGACGGTATCGTAGCGATGGAAAAATATAAAGCCATGTGGCTGATCGCAAAAAACAGTATTCAATTCTTCCGCCGGCCGGTATGGCGGGAAGAGTTTACTGTCCGCTGTTTTATTTCGAAATACTCTGCGGTGAAACTTATACTGGATACTATCGTGGAAGGAAAAGACGGGGAGAAGATGGTCCATGCCAGAACGGAACTTGCGGCCATCGATCTGGAAAGCCAGCGGATCCGGAAAGCCGAGACCGTCGGATTTACCCCGGATATGGCCCATGTCACAGAGGGAGAAGACCCGGAGTTTACCCGCTTCCCGAAAACCGGCACAGTGCCTTTGGAGACGATCACGGTCCGGTCTACCAGTATGGATTACTGCTACCACACCAATAACATCGAGTATGTGCGGTTTATGCTGAATACTTATGATATTGATTTCCTTAAATCTCACGATCCGGTATCTCTGGAGATCCACTACGGAAGCCAGTCTTTCGCCGGTGAAAACTTAACGATCGAGAAGATGAATGGCGAAGACGGGGATCTTTTTAAGATCATCCGGGACGATACGGAGATCACATCCTGCAGAATATCCTGGCAGGCGGAGTAATCAGCATGATCTACCTTCGAAGCTTTACCATAAGTGATGACCGGCTATCGTGCCAGAATATCTACCCTTATAATGTTTTCCGAAACAGAGAAGGGGTGACATTCTATTTTGACGGCGTCACGGTATTTTACGGAAATAACGGCTCCGGAAAGTCCACGCTTTTAAATGCCATTGCCTTTACTCTGGATATGAAGGGGAAAGAATTGGCCACCCCGAATACTTTCGGAAACGATAACTATTGCCTACGCTTTTCGAATGAATGTAAGGTGGGTTTCGGAGAAGATGAACGCGGGAAAAAACTTCACGCGCTTCCGAAAGACAGCCGCTATATCAAGAGCGAGGACATCCTCTATGAGATCAAGAAGATCCAACAGCGACAGATCCTTTCGGACGGGATGGTCTATGACCGGATGAAAAAAGGCGAAAGCTATGAGGAGGCCAGTGCTTTTCTCGAAACAAAAATGGGACGAAAGCAGCAAAGCTATATCGAGTTTTCCCAGGAGAAGTTCTCGAATGGAGAAACAGCATTACAGTATTTTCAGGACTTTCTTCTGCCGGATGCTTTGTATCTTTTAGATGAGCCGGAAGTGTCCCTTTCCCCGCAGAATCAGGTGGAACTGGCAAAGATGATCAACGAAATGACCCGTCTTCTCGGATGTCAGTTTATCATTGCCACCCATTCCCCCTTTATGCTGGGGACGCTCAACGCCAAGATCTACGATATGGATTCCGGAGATTTCCGGGTGACGGAGTGGAGTAAACTTCCGAATGTCCGGTACTTCTATGAGTTCTTTAAAAAACACGAAAGTGAATTTTCCGAGGAAATGTAACGAAAACGTCCTCTTTCCTGTTTCACCTGTGAGAGCTGTAACGAGATCTTTATAAGGCGGAACAGGAGAGGGGGAGCGGAAATGAGTCATGACTCAGGAAAGCAAAGTGAAAGAAGAAAACTGATCCCGGTGATCCTTCTGGCACTGGCGGTGATTCTGATCCTTTATCTGCCCGGAATACTAAAGGCAACGCTGATCCCGAAGATTAAACGCAGAAATGATCTGAAACGGCTGAAAGGGCAGAAGGTGGAGATCGGTGATGTACTGGTCTTCGGTGAAGATCTCTGGACGAATACATGGCGTGTTCTCGATGTGGAGGGGACGAAAGTACTTCTGATCAATGAAAAGTGTGTGGAATTCATGGGTTTTACAGGAGAGTTCGACTATACCTCCGGTTCATTTCATTCTGTCTGGGGAATGGGCTATCCTTATATTCCACTCGGAACGAAGATCTCTCCTAAAGATGTCTGGAATCAGAGCGGACTGAAATCCTGGCTTAACGTGGATTATTATGCATATGCTTTTTCTGATGCGGAAAAAGCACTGATCATGGACCGTGGTCTGGGAAAGGTGTTTCTTCTGAGTTCCGACGAGGCAAAGGTGTATTTCCCGAATGAAGAAGACCGGATCCCCGGCGGGAAAAAAGATCAGGCCCCCTGGTGGCTGCGGTCCGGTGTTTCCGTCGACTACGAGAAGTATGAAGGAAAAGGCTTTGCCCAATATGTTTCGTACTATGGCCAGATCGATGGGAATGATATATGTTACCAATTCTCCAAGATCGGCGTACGTCCCGTTATCTGGCTGGAGACAGATCCGGAGGCAGAGAATTAAAACAATTTGTGAACTTAAGATCACTCGGTGCATCCCCTTTCCTTTGACAGGTATATAATTAGAAAAAAGTATATCGAGGGGGAGATATATGAAAAATAAAAGGAAGCAACGGCTGCCTTTGATCATTACGTTGAGTATTATTGGCTTTTCTATTGCTGGTGCCGGTGTTTTTGCAGTTGTGAAGCATTTGAATAACGATTCCGAGACTACAAAAAAGAGAAGAAAAACGGTTGAGGAGACCGATATTAGTAATAATGAATATCTGAAAGATATTGAATTTCCCGATGTTGAAGCTTATTTTGCAGAAAGAGCAGAGATTGTTTCCGTTACATCAGCTAAGACTTCAAAAAACGTCCTGTCTGAGCAGGAAGCTGTAAAGATGCTGAGAGAAAGAGGCTTTACTGAGTATCCGGTGTCTTCTTATTATACTATCAAAGGCGATTATGAAGAGATAGACAGCGTTTCGGAAGATTCTTCTGCGCTTCATCCGATGTATAGCACGTACTATCTTTCTTCTGACAATGTATACTGGGTGATTTCCTTAATAGATGATAAGTTGATTGCTTCCCCGTCCTCGTACAATCTTGGGCATATGGACAGAGTTCCAATCGAGGTGTCCGAGACAAAGGAAATAGTCAGCTATGACTTTTCCACGAATAGTTTTTATTTGACAATTCCATATGAAAGTGCAATGGAAGTCAGGGTTGTTGACAAGATAGATGCAGAAACACTTGATTCAATGAAACTGGAGAACTGAGTTGTATGATTAAGAAAAAGATACTGTTGAGCCCGATTATCGGACTGTTGATCACCGCTATAGTTTATAACATTTTTTTGCCGGTAATTTGTCTTGCCGATGCGACAGCGCAAAGTGCATATAAGGTTGCCGAAGCACCTGCTCATAACACGAGCCGGGTTATTGTGTCTATGGGCGATTCTTATTCGGCAGGAGAAGGAATTGAGCCGTTTTACGGAAGTCGTTATTCCGAGGAAAGAGATTTGCTGGATTGGGTTGCCCACAGATCCCCTTCTTCATATGGAAGTCAACTGATTCTGCCTGACGTTGGAGCTATGGGTCGTTCCAAGTATCCTGAGAGTGATAATCCACACTGGTATTTTGTTGCCTCGTCAGGTGCAGTAACTTGGGATATACAGTACGGACAGACTAAGGAATTTTCCAAATTTGACCAGGAAACAGGGCAAGAATTGAAATGCAAAGCAACACTTGATCCTCAGATAGATATATTTAAAAAAACAAAAGAAAGACAGATTGTGCCAGATTATATTACGATGACACTTGGCGGGAATGATCTTGGTTTTGTTGATGTTCTTATGACTGCGGCTTATAACGATTATATTAATCCTTGCCTTCTGACAGTGAAACTTGCAGAAGCAAAGTATAAACTAAAATACGATTATGAAGTTGAGGAGAAAAACGCAAAGGGAGAAACGGTAAAAAAACAAGAGGACAGCATTATAAAAAGACTTACAAATGTATACAAAGAAATAGACAAAGCAGCAAGCATCGGAGATGACCATCCTTGTATCCTTGTTGCAGGATATCCTCACTTATTGAATGAGAATCTCTTAAATGTTAAACCAACTGTAGGAGACGTCCTAAATACAAGGCATATTTTTACACTGTTTGATGCTCATAGTATCAACGAAGCAATAGATCTATATAACGAAGAATTACAGAATATTGTCGGGAATCTAAACGGTGACAATGGGATTAGGATCGAATATGTTGAGATAAGAGGAGAGTTTAACACACATGAAGTCAATACAAACGATCCATGGATAAATGGTATAGTGATCACTCCACCTACTCCCAAAGACCTGTTGGCAAGCCAAGAACTGAATTTCTTTCCTCTTGATGCTGCGTCGCTACATCCCAATATTGACGGCGCGACAAAAGGGTACAGAAAGATGTTTCAGGAAAAGATCAATCAATTGGAAGGACTAGATGAAACACCCTCTCCGGATCCATTGAGCACGGAATCATTAATCGGTTCTGAAATTTCTTTTGGCCGATATGCAGGAGAAGACATAAAATGGACTGTTCTAGATGAAACAGAAACGGGTATGTTTTTGCTGTCTAAATATGCTATTGAGTCAAGATCTTACAACAATGAGGATACAGACATCGTCTGGGAAGACTGTTCTTTGAGGGAATGGTTAAACGGAGAATTTTACGAAAGTGCATTTAACTCTGAAGAGAAGAAAGCGATACGGCTGTCATATGTGCAGAATTTTGACAATCCCGAATGGATGACGTCCGGCGGTAATGACACATATGATCGTCTGTATCTGCTGAGTATTGATGAGGCCGAAGACTACTTTGCGACAAATGATGAGAGAATGGCTGCACCTACTGAAAATGCATATAATAATGCAAAAGCTGTGCTAGCGGGTGATGATTACATTGTTTTATGGTGGTTGCGATCGCCAGGAAACCATCGGGATACTGTTGCCATTGTCGGTAATTATGGAGAAATAAATTACAAAGGTATCCTTGTCGACGGGGGATATGATGGTGTCTGTGGAGTTCGCCCGGCTTTGTGGGTCAGTAAAGCGGATTTGCCTGAAACTGTTGAGGCCGAGCCGACTCCGGAGGATCAGTTTACATGGAGCCGTGAAGATAACCATGTAACCTTTGGCCGTTATGAACAGGATGGAGATCTGACGAATGG
>CADCLV010000092.1 GCA_902802325.1 Oscillospiraceae bacterium
TGAGCCGGGCGTTGATCATCTCTATCCAGGGCTCGAGTTCGACGAAGGTATAGCTGAGGCCGTGCACATCGGCAGGCGTGTTCGGCATGACGGCAAAGCGGATTTCCTCGCCGCACAGCAGCGCCTGCCGCAGCAGAAAAGCGATGTTTGCCGGAGAGAGATCCGTGTCCGTATGCTCGGCCGCGAGCTGCGCGAGCGCGCGCAGGTTGGGAATATTCCCGACAGAGACCATTTGCTCCGCGAGAGCGCGAAGAAAACTCTGCTGCACGGTTACGCGGTCAAGGTCGCCATTTACGTAGCCGGAGCGATAACGCACAACACCCATAGCCTGCTGCCCGTCGAGATGCTGCATTCCGGGACTCAGGTGGATGGAAAGCCCCTGTGCCGGATCGTCATAGTGCATTTCCCGCGGAACGTCGAAATCCACGCCGCCGATCAGATCCACGGCCTGCACGAACACGTCAAGGTCTACCACGGCACAGCAATCCGGCGTGAAGCCCGTCAGACAACGAATTTGCTTCTTGAGTCCCTCAAGCGCAACGCCACCGGAATTGGCCGTTCCGGCATAGACGGCGTTGAGCTTGCGCACACTCCAGTCAAGGTTGACGATCGTATCGCGCGGCAGACTTACGAGATTCAGCTCATGACGACCGGTATCGAGCCGTCCGATCGAGAAACTGGATCATAACGTCAGTGCCGGATGGAAAGTGATTAAAGAGGCAACTTGTACGTCCGAGGGATTACAGCAGAAAATCTGTGTGGTTTGCAACGAAGTTGTGGAAGAAAAAGTAATCCCGATCCGGGAACACGAATTCACCGACTGGGAAACACTGGAAGGAAACTACTGGTCCACACCTATCGTAAAAGAACGTGCCTGTAAGAACTGTGGTTTTGTTGAGCATGAAGAATATAACGGTACAGCATGGATCCGTCCGGCAGTCATTGTTCTTTGCTCGATCGTAATGATCATCCTGATCCTGAGCCTGCCCTTAAAGAAGACTCCTCATGTGAAGGAATTTGCTCCGGAACTTCTTTCCTACAACAAATCCTACTTCGCGGATCCGAACAAGAACCGCAATGATAATCTCAATGGTGCCAGTGCCAATATGTATGGAAATGCGAATCCGCAGGATGTCAATTCGACCGACTGGACACCGAATGCTTCCAACCGGACGCAGGTTCTGCCGATCGGTCTGGATGAAGCCGTCAACCATGATGCCGAAGACTGGGGTCAGGTTCGAAAGATGCTGGATGAGTCGGATAAGATCTCTCCGGATGACGAACAGAAATAATCCGGTCCGGAAAATTACTTAAGCAGATAATTCCCCGTCAGAGGATCTCTTCGGTCATAATCGAAGATTTCTTTGGACGGGGGATTTTTTACGAAGTTCGGACGGGACTTCGGATTCTCCCGAAGAAAATAATCCAAAGTCAGTGCTTCCCGTATCTCTTCTTCGTACATGGTGGTCTTTTCTTCGACAAACTCCAAAATAATCTCATAGCGTCGGGAACGGGCCGGAGTGACGGTAAAATAGTCTTTCTCCTTGTAGTACGATGCCAAAGCGCTAAACAGATCAAAAGGCGTATCAAAGGCACGCAGAAGAAGGGGAAGAGTAGTCTCGAACTGGTGCGTGTTGTAGTATAGTTCCACCATTTCTTCCATACGCTTCAAGTGGCAGATCTCATCAAATCGGAGCCAGCGTGTGGACAAAACCTCATATGGGGCCGAATCTTCATAAAGGATTCCGAATTTCCCGCAGTCTTTCGAGATCGGAGTGCCTTTCAGTACTTTCAGAAATCCTAACTGCAGCTGTGTGGGGTTCATATTGTAGACATCGTTAAAGGAATTCCTGAAACTGCGGAACCCTTCATAGGGAAGTCCGGCGATAAGATCCAGATGCAAATGTAGATTATGCTCTTTTCCCAGATCCTGAACGACTTTGGTGATCTTATGAATCTTAGATGGCCGGGAAATGGCAAGAAGCGTATCCTGATTGGTGGTCTGGATCCCGATCTCCAGCTGGATCTGGCCGGGTCGCATCTTTCGAAGCAGGTCGATCTCATCAATATCCAGAAGCTCTGCCGTGATCTCAAAATGGAAGTTGGTGATACCGTTATCGTGCTCGTGAATGTAGTTCAGGATCGCCATGGTCCGTTCCTTATTGCTGTTGAAGGTTCTGTCCAGAAACTTCACCTGAGGAACTTTCGAGTCCAAAAAGAAATCCAGATCCCGGAATACCAGAGGAAGACTTCTGTAGCGGATCGTCTTATCCAGGGAAGAGAGGCAGTAACTGCAGCGATACGGGCAGCCACGGGAGGATTCATAGTACATGATGCGGTTTTTAAATGTATCTGTTCCTTCTTCGTAAATAAATGGAAGAGAATCCATATCCGTAAGGATGTGCTCAATAACCGAGGGCCTTTCCTGAAGTGCCACATTGGGAATAGAAGAGAAGTCTGGCTTGTAGGATCTTCCGTCGTCTTCCTCATTAATACCATGCGCCCGCACATATTCGCCGACGATCAGGGTAAAAGCAGACTCTCCTTCACCCACGATCACACCTCGAAGATGGGGAAACTCTGAAAGCAGGATATCGTAGTCATACGATACTTCCGGGCCGCCGAGCCAGATGTCTGTCTCGGGAAGAACTTTCGGAAGTTCAGTGAGAAGCCGTCTTACGATGCCGATATTCCAGATATAGGTCGAAATACCGATGGCCCGGGGCTTTCTTTCACAGATTTCGGAAAGGATATAGTGGAAGTTCTGGTTAATCGTACATTCCAGAATAGACGTGGCCCCCGGATATACACGGTCAGCATATTCCCGAAGCGAGTACACAGCGGGATTGGAATGAATGTATTTGGCATTGATCGCTAAAAGAAGAATATTCATGAGAACACCTCCTTATATATTTTACTCATTTCTGACATAAATGTAGTATTGTGAATCATCAAAATCATCGAAATATAAATGGTATCCGCCTTCAGAAAAGAATGTGTCCATCTTTTCCATGAATGCCTCATCCACATCCGGTGTACGGAAAAAGGCGATGACATCCGGAATCCCTGCACGTACATACCCGATCTGTTCAGAATACATGTCACTGGTACCTTCTCTGGGCATGAAGAAAAAGCGGAAATCCGGAAGAGCTGTGGAGTAGCTGTAGTGGAAGCCGTCACAGAGATTTGTGAAGTAAAGACAGGTGGCATCCGGATGAGAATCATAGTATGTTTTCATCGCGGCCTCGTATTCCGTCTTTTCTTTCGGAATCGACGGAAGGAGGAGAAGCTGATAAACGGTGAAATTGCCAACGATGAAAATCGCCATTACGACCGGAGCAATACGAGTGATTTTCTCGGGGAGAAAAGAAACCAGAAGGTCGGAGAATATGGCCGTGCCCCACAGATAAAGAGGAAGAAGAAGCACGAATGTGTAGGCAAAAGTCTCCGGGAAAGCGATCATGGCATAGACCGGAACTCCGCAAAGGAGTGTAACGAGACGCTGGGTTTTGTCGTTTTTTCCTGAAAGATAGTAGCAAAGTGAGGCGCCGGCAAGAACAACAAAGAGCAGAACGATCGTATACTGATTATGCATCTCGATGTAAGGGCGGGAAAGGAAAAGGTGAATGCCGCCCTTTCCGGCATATTTTATGTTAAACGTGAAATAGGCATAGATCAGGTCTGACAGGGCACCGTTCAAAGAATAGTAAATGAAGAAGGGAAGACAAACAAGGACGATACCGGAAAGAAAGAGCCCGCAGGACCAGAAAAATGCTTTCCCTTCCTTCCTATAAAGAAGCCATAAGAAATAAAACCCGATAAATGTGAGAAAGTAGATGCAGACATTCATCTTGATCATGAAAACGGCGCCGCAGCAAAGTCCGATCAGAAACATATCCCGCTTACCAAAGACAACGGGAGATACTTTCTGTTTAGAGCTCTCTTTTTTTTCGGTTTCTGATGAAGAGAGTGCGTTGATCTTTTTCCGATACTCTTTGATGCCTCTTACGTATAGATATTCTGAAATCAAAAGAACAAGAAGAATAAAGTGATCCGGCTTTGTTCCTGAGGCAAAAAGAGGATTTTTCGCGGCGAAGAAAAGAGAAAGGATCAACGTAGTACCAACGATGGATTTGTTTTCCGGAAAGCACAAACGCATTGTCTTATAGACCAGAATAAAGCTTCCGATATTGATAGCAGAAAAAACAAACAGAATGCCGAGAGTATTCTTGCCGGTGAGAAGAAGTCCAAGAGAATAGATCACGTAGGTAAGGGGACCTTTATGATCAAAAAGATCCCGATAGGGTATTTTCCCCTTCAGCCATCCAAGTGACATGATCTGATAGCAGATCTCGTCAGGCTCAAAGTTATATCGGTAGATCGGTGAAAACGGACATGTCAGAAAGGTAAGAAAGACAGCAGACGCAGCAAGAAGTAAGATGACCAGCCGGTCCGTGTTCTTGTTTTGCTTTATTCCGTTTTCCATCTATATTTCCTCCGACTAATGATAATAGAAATTATATCAAAAATCAGTGAGCGTGACCACAAAAGCAAGAAGGTATGGAACAGGCGGGAAAGAAACGACGCTGCCTCATTTTATGAGACAGCGCCGCGGCGGTGAATGAATATATCAGGGTAAATGATGTTCGATATGGATCACATGCAGGTGTAACCGCCGTCTACGGCCAGGTTTACACCGGTAACATAGGAAGAATTCGGAGAAGCAAGGAACAGTGTGGCGGTATCCAGCTCGCCTTCTTCACCATAGCGCTCTTCCGGGATCATGGTCTTGGCATTCTGCTGGAAGAAGTCACTGTTCAGAGTATCGCGGGTCAGGTCAGTGTAGAAATAACCCGGGCAGATAGAGTTGACAGTGATGTTGTACTTACCCCACTCGGCAGCCAGAGCACGTGTCATGTTGACGACGCCGCCCTTAGCAGCATGGTAAGGAGCCGATCCGCAGATCTTGTTTCCAACCAGGCCGTACATGGAAGCGATGTTGATGATTCTTCCGTAGTTGGCCTTGATCATATATTTCTTCGCAACTGCTCTTGCCACACGGAAAGAGCCGAAGAGATCGATATTCATTTCGTTGTTGAACTGATCGTCTGTGATGTCTTCTGCCGGAGCTACGGCACCGGTACCTGCGTTGTTGATCAGAATGTCCACACGGCCGAACTTCTCGATGACAGTATCTACCATCGCGTCTACAGCAGCGGTATCTGTAATATCGCAACGAACAGCCAGAGTCGGTACACCGAATTCCTTAGCGATGTCGGAAGCAACTGCATCGATCATCTCCTGACGGCGGGCAACGGCGACAATGGTGGCACCCTGATTCGCGAGAGCCTTGGCCATCTGTACACCAAGTCCGGTGGAGCATCCGGTTACAATTGCAACTTGTCCCTTGAGGTCAAAATAATTCTTCATATCAATCTCTCCTTACTGCGTAATTAACCGTGTAAGAGTATATCATTATCAATTTGAAAAAAGTGCGACGAAAATGTTCGTGAATTCAACAAGAAAAAAGTGTGTTATCCTATAAATGCAAGGCAAGAAGACGATGTTTTTTGTCATTTGATTTTCATATGAAAGAAAGTAGGCAAGAAGACGATGTTTTTTGTCATTTGATTTTCATATGAAAGAAAGTATCAAATATTCTGGAGAAAAAGAAATGAGCGGAAAGGAAAACGCCAGCCGTTATGAAACCACACTTTGCTATCTGTACGGACCAAAGGGTGTGCTGATGCTTCATCGGACCAAGAAAGAGAATGATATCAACAAAGATAAGTACATTGGTGTGGGAGGACATCTGGAGCATGGCGAATCACCGGAAGATTGCATTGTAAGGGAAGTGCGGGAAGAGACCGGACTTGTAATGGATTCCTTCCGCCTTCGCGGCATCTTGACCTTTGTCATTGATGACATAGATGAGATCACTTTTCTTTATACCTGCGAT
>CADCLV010000093.1 GCA_902802325.1 Oscillospiraceae bacterium
CGAAGTATTTAACTATCGGATTCATTGTACCATTCTTATTCCTTTACCAGTGTCAATCCGTCGATGGAATCGATACGGAAAAGTTTCTGAAGTGTCTTTTTCGGAGTCGTGATCTCTACAAGGATCCAGTTCTCATCTGCATCTAAAATGACATTTTTTCCCTTTGGATTGCTGTAAGAGATCACATCCGAATCCCAGCAGTCTTCCTTGAAGGATATCTTCACCTGCTGTCCGATATTTTCTTTCGCAAATTTGTAAAGGGATTCTTTCGATATTGCATAACTGGAACCCTTAGTGGATGCAAGTTCATCTTCCAGCCGCTTGATGCGCTTCTTTAATTCAGACTGGGAACAGAAAGCCATCACGCCCATAAGACCAAACACCAGCGCTACATATACAAGTCCATCCATATTTCTTACTCCTTCACGATCTCAAATGAGAGTATAGAGGCAAGCGGGACCAGTTTTTCGATCGTGGTGCCTCTTCTGCTCTGCGCCGAGACTTTCATCCAGTTGCCTTCAAAACTATCTACCGTGACGGTCAGATCATAAAGATCGATGTCCGTTTCACCTTCGCAGAAATTCAGTTTCACCTTCTTCCCGACGATCCCGGAAAGAAGAGTTCCGATACTTGCCGAAGGAGTCGAAGCGGTAGGAGCATCATCTATCTCCATATCGTCTTTTAGAAGATAGTCACAGCTAACACCTAGAATTGCGGCAATATCTGATAATTTATCTATATCCGGCATGACGGTTCCGGCTTCCCAGCGGCTTACAGTCTGGCGGGTGACGGAAAGTTTTTCTGCAAATTCGATCTGGGTCAGGCCACAGGCTTTCCGTTTGGCGGCAATTTTCTCTCCCATATGATTCATGGATCTTTCCTCCTAGATGAAGTTTCTTTTTCACTTAACGGATGTCGTGTTTTTCATCCGTTCACAGTGATGATTGTACCCATAAGAGCACATTCCGACAAGAAATTCTCATGTGCAAAATGTAACATAGTGGTTTACATTTCCCGAAAACACGGCCATTTCCCTGTAGTATAATAGTTTTGACAATATCTTCGTGAAAAGGGGGAACAAAGGTATGGCACGGAATTGTCCCGGCTGCGGCGGAACTATGGAATATGATCCGGGGTTTGACTCCCTGGTATGCCGATCCTGTGGAAATATCATCGATCCGAAAACCTTGCCGGATGCGGATAACTTTTATCTGAATAACGATATTTCCGACGATACGAAGAATATCTCAGACACCCTTTCCGAATTTGAGGAGCTGACCGGTGAAATGTACGACTGTCACGTATATGCGTGCAGTCAGTGTGGCGGTGAAGTTCTTGTTTCAGGGACCGAGATCAGTACCCGGTGCATTTACTGTGGATCTACCGCGGTGGTCTTCTCCCGCATCTCAAAAGAAAACCGCCCGGATAAGATCGTGCCTTTTTCCGTAACAAAAGAGGAAGCCATCTCTGCTATCAAAGAGCGGATCTTCAAAGGCGCATTTCTTCCGTCCGGCTTTAAAGATATCGATCCGGAATGCGTCAGGGGGATCTACATTCCCTATTTTACCTACGACGGAACGATTTCCGATACCCAACATCACCAGTTCGGCATTTCGGAAGAGACCCATGTATTTGATGGAAGTGCCGAGTTTTCGGATCTTCTTGTTGAGTGCTGTAAGACATTAGATGACCGGGCCACTGCCCTTCTTGAGCCCTATGACATACATGCCGCCGTGGATTTTGACACTTCTTACCTTATGGGATTTTATTCAAACAGCCAGGATGTCTCTCCGCGTGGCGCCAGAGGAATCGCAGAAATGAAGGCCCGAGCGATCTTTGACTGTGAGATGCGCCGGCAAACGCCAAACAAAATCAGTAAGGCCGTATTGTCCACACCGAAGCTGGATCTTCACCGGACCTCTTATGTCCTTCTTCCTGCCTGGTTCATCACGATCAATGCCAAGGGGACGCCCTATACATTCCTCGTCAACGGACAGACCGGAAAAGCGGCCGGTACCGCCCCGTGGAGCAAAGTGAAGGTGTTCGGAACGCTTGCCGCCGTCTCACTTGCCCTATGTGTGCTTATTTTCACACTGCTTATCAAATTCGAGTTGCCGCATATTAACTCTCTCTCTTATAACGAGGCCGAGCGTGGTTCGACGGATATTCTTCCCCGGCTCTTCGCCGTGCTCCTTGTAACAGCCGGATCCATTTTGATGGCGCAGGCAGTCCGTTTGTTCAAACGGCTTCTTAGAAACCTGAAACGGACCGAATCTGTAGTTACACAGATATTCGCAAGAAAAAGACAGGGAGGTGTACGATGAATCAGGTGATCTATACCCTTCTTCGAAACGATGATTTCCGCGAAAGATGGCAAAATGACATGCGGGAAATATGGTGCACGGATATTAAAGTCATGTCTATCGTCATCTCGATCCTCCTCTGCTTTCTGGCGATAGCTGTTGTCGCATTTATTCTGGCCCGGATCCTTTCGAAAAAGAACAACTACGGAGATGAAGACGTGATGGGTGTCCGGAAAGGATTCGGTACCCACAGGACGATTGGATCTTCCACTAGTGCAGATATATCTGTCGGAAGCCTATATTGCATGAAGCATTTCCAGGCCAAAGAAATTTCCAAAGGAAAGTGATTTTCAGGCAGTTGCAACTGCCGGTTGACACATTTCCAAGGCGGCTTGATAGCGGGCAATCAGGGGGTTTGCTATTCTTGAATCATCAAGCAGGTGCACAAAAGTCTTGAAGGAAAAAAGCAAACTGAAACTGCTATAATGATGATTGTGAGGTAAGAAAAATGATCCTGGCAGAGAAAATAATGGAAGAAAGAAAAAAGAACGGCTGGTCTCAGGAAGATCTTGCAGATAAACTCGGCGTCTCCAGACAGTCTGTAAGCAAGTGGGAAAGTGCCCAGTCGATCCCGGACCTGAACCGCATCCTTGAAATGAGCCGGCTCTTTAATGTAAGTACAGATTATCTTCTGAAAGATGAGCAGGACCGTCCGACAAGTCAGGCGTCCGAGGACTCGGGAAAAGAACTGCGGAAAGTTTCCATGGAGGAAGCCAATACTTTTCTGAAGGAAAACGATTCCTTCGCCAAAAAGATCGCCACCGGCAGCATGATCTGCACCCTCTGCCCGATTCCGCTTATGGCTGTCATGGCCCTTCAGAAAGCGGGAACGATCCCCCTCGCAGAAGACCCGGCCGGTGCCATCGGCATCATCCTTCTTCTCATCACGGTCGCCATATCCCTGATTTTCTTTATCCCGGCTGCCATGAGCCACGATAAGTGGGAGTATCTGGAAAAAGAAGCTTTTGACGCAGAATATGGTGTTGAAGGCATGGTGAAAGCAAAATCAGAAAAGTTCCAGCCCCGGTTTATCCGGTCGATCACAGGCGGAACGGTATCTATCCTGATCGGTGTGTGCGCGCTCATTTCCGGAGCCGCCATCGACGAAAAGAACGAGCCGCTCCTCATGGGACTTACCTGCGTGATGTTTGCTTTTATAGCAATAGGTGCATTTCTCATCGTCCGCGCCGGCATTACCAAAGACGGGTACAGCATGCTCCTTCAGGAGGGTGATTATACTAAAGAAGAGAAAAGTAACACTGTTCTAAAAGCCGTCACTCCGGCCTATTGGATGGTTATCACAGCCATTTACCTGACCATCAGTTTCCTGACCAACAGATGGGATATCACCTGGCTCGTATGGGCGGTAGCCGGCGTACTTTACGGCGGACTGAGCGTAATTCTTAGGGCCATGCATAAGAGCAAACTGGGGTAAAAGAGCAGCCATTTCAAAAAGAAGTCAACCTTTTTCGGATATCGACTCTTCTTCTTTTAGTATTTCGCGAAGGATCTTTTCCTTTTCTTTCTGGAGGGAAAAGATCCTTTCCAGTGTCTCATCCATATAAGATTTCTTCTGTGAAACCACTCTGTCTCCGGCGCCTTTCCTTCTTTTTTCCTTTGTCCTTTTTACAAATGCTTCAACAAACCAGAAAAGAAATATGACGACATATAAGAACGCGGCGATACGGAGCAAAGTGAAAAAAGTCTCCGCGTTCCGAGGTAATATCGGCTTTGTCGTCCCGCGCCTACCACGCCCGATGAAAAACATGATTACAAAAATAATCGGAACAAGTAGTAACTGGTAGCGGGAAGAATGGTCCTTTTCCGGTTTCTTTTCCAAAAGAATGGCATCGATCTTCTTCTGCTTCTTCACAGTCTGCTCGGTTCTTTTTATGTCCTCCCGGCTCCGGTACAGTTCCTCTTCCGCATGAAGGATCCGGCGTACAGTTTCACAATAGGCACGGATATTTTGCGGGATCCTGCTTTTCGGGCACGTTTCCTGGAACGTTTGAAGGCTGGGATGCAAGGATACCCTGTCCAGATATTCTTCGCTCTTCATTTTCTCTGCCGAAACCAGGACCTCTTCCACGCTGTCGCATTCAAATGCACCGGCAAAGAAGCGGAGTATTCCTTTGGGATCATTTCCGGAAGCCGGGTGCATTTCGCGCAGATCCTCATCCGGTTCCTTTTTCATTTCCTTCACCGGGGCGATGATCGCGCTCATATAGGCAGGTTTCGAAGCCTGTTCCTTCGTCGGTTCTTCGCTCGATGGCTCTTCCTGAACCGGATCCTCTGTTATCTCCGTCAAAGGCTCATCCGAGGACTTCTCCGAGGAAGAAGGAGCGAAAGATGGCTTTTTTACTGCAGACTCCGACCGGCCGCACTCTGAACATACAAAGCAGCTGGTAAAAAGGTCATATTCCATTTTCTTCCCGCAGGCGGGACACATCCTAGAAGAAACCATGCTTCACCTCACAAACTGCTTCTATTGTAACATGAGAAAGAAGTACCTTATTTTGCAAAAAATACAGTATACTGTCCGAAGCAATTGAATATAATATATCTATAAATCATGACAATAAACCACGATGATAGAAGATCATCTTATCCAAAAGGAGAAAAACATGTTCAATAACTTGTTGCGCGAAATATCCAGTGCGTTTTACCAGGAACAGTTTTCCGGTATCAACAGCCTGAGACATGACCAGTATCTGGCCACGCTGACCGGTAATAATGAGGTCCGACGGTCCTCCCGCACCAATGATGATGCTGTAGCGAAGCCTTCTCTTCCTAAAGTTAAGGATCCTTCCTATATCGAGCTCTGCCGCATTGCCCTTTGCTATTTTATCGCTAAGGCGGACGGAGTTTCTCAGGATGAGCAGGCAAAGATCGATGCCCTGTGCGAACAATTCCTTTCCGATCCGCAGTCCAGTTCTGACTTCCGTTCGGAGCTTCGGATGATCCTGGCAGATAAAGGAACCAGTTTTTCCAATCTTCGAAGATATTTAAACCGGATCGAGACCGAAGAGATCAGACGCTTTATGGACGATGTCCGGAATATCGCAGAGACATCGGACGGAATTACAGAAAAAGAAAAGAAAGCCATTCTCATCTTCATGGATTATCTGGACGAAAGAAAGACCGAAGATGGAGATGATGCTCTCGAGAGGCTG
>CADCLV010000094.1:0-6286 GCA_902802325.1 Oscillospiraceae bacterium
TCCCGAAAGGATTCTCGACGACGCCGGGAGTAACGGCGGATCAGGTGATGGCCGACCATGATCTCTCGAATGCGGACCTGATCATCTTAGAAAGAGATGATCAGGTGAAACTGGTATACCACGGCTATCGGAGCCGGGCATCAGAATCGGTATATGTCGACGCGCTGACGGGCGAAGAGATCGGTTCGTATTCTACGGTTATTTCCTGATCATACCTATCAGTATGCAATTTTGAGAAAAGAATGGCATGGAGACGTTTCATGCGGCACTCCCATATATTGAGAAAATCACGCATGATTATGTGATCCAATTGTGGCAATGATGCAGCACCGGCTCTCCGCCGCCTTCATCGGATCATCAAGTTCAGATTCGAAATCGGACGTTTCATGTGTAAAAACCACACACCAGTCCATGGCCTGATCAAAGACATAGATATCGCAGGGAAGGGCGTCGGGATTATACATATCCTGATCCGCCAGCCGGTACATCTCGTACCACTCTTCTTCGATACGGTCTGCCAGCTCCGACGCGTCTGCTCGCGCAACATAACGGACATCTCTTTTCCGGGTGTCCTCATCCATTTTTTCCGTCATGAAAAGCACCGGTCCGTTTTTTCCGCGAAGATATGCCAGTGTCTCTTTGAAGGACGTGAAAGTATATTTCGGATCCATCTTATCCCACAGGAATGCCTGGTCATACCATCTTTCATCGACCGGCCAGCCACGGTCCCCCATCTGGGAGATCCAGCCTTTTCTAATCTAATCTTATCAGAAATGGACATATGTTATAGAATAAATCTTATAGAGGTTTTCTATAGGTAAAAGGTGCTATATGGAATTCGATGGTTCTCAAATTCTGATCGGTAAGGGGGCGCAGGCGGATGTCGTGCGTTATCAGGGCTATGCCTATAAGATCTATAAGCCTTCTTATCGTCCTGACTGGATCCGGTTTGAGATGAGGCAGCGGGTTGACTCCTGTCCGGTACTATGCGACCGATGACGATCATATCGTCCGGATGGACCTTATCGAGGGAACGACGCTGGAGGCCTATGCCCTTTCCCAGGATCCACTAAGCTTTCCGATCCTGGCAAGTGCTTTTGCCAAAGTACATGAAGCGGATCCGGAGGGCATAGATATACCGCCGCTTCTTTTGACGGCCGGAATGGGCCTGACCGAAGAAGAGAAGGGGATCGTACTTCCGATCATCGAACGCCTCAGTTCGAAAATGAAAAGCTGCATATGCCACCTCGACATGCATTTTCTGAACATCATGGTGCCAAAGGGACTTTCCTGTCTTTCGATGGATACGGATTTTACGATCATCGACTGGATCAACAGCCGGATCGCCCCGGCGGTATTTGATTACGCAAGAACCTATGTGATCCTCGAGGAGTTTTCAAAAGAAGCGCTGGCGGTCTATAAGGACCGGGTGCTTCCGCAGATGTGGAAACAGGGGGTCACCGAAGAAGACTTTTCTGATGCGGTCAGGGCCTGCTTTATCACGCGGCAGAAAGAGAAGGAATAGGTAAGCTTGAGATCTCCCGCTTGATCGGGGGATCTTTTTCTTTCGGAAGCCCCCGGGGACAAAAAAGTGCAACAGAACCGGATCGAGCGTCGTCCTTTTAACAGAGTATGAAACAGTGCGTATAGAAATGCGCGCAGTAGATGAGAAGGATGAAAACAGAAAATGGCGAAGGTAAGAGACAGCAAGTGTTTGAAACTGATCAGTGCGATGCTTATCGGAAGCATGCTGCTGGCAGGATGTGCGAAGACAGAAGAAACAACGAAGAAAAAGAAGAGTAAGAAATCTTCCAAGGATTCTCAGAAGGAGAGTACCGCTATGGTCGAAGACGAGGATTCGGACGATTCTGATCCGAGCGAAACAACGGGGAAGGACGATACTGCCGAAAATGCCACCTATCACCTGGATACCATTCTCTGGGATGCGGATATTCCCGAGGAGTTCGCGTATTTAGAGAAAGAGGCCGTCGATACGGATGAGGAGAACTATTATTCCTTCTACAAAGAGCAGGACCAGAAATCAGGCAAATACTGGTATATCTATATCGTAAAAGAAGATGCAAATGCATTTAGGAATCTGTACAAGGAATACTTCTCCATGATGGATTATGCCAATGGAGATCTTCCGACAAGAAATATCTGCGGATATGATTTTGTCGAGTTTTCCCACCTAAAGTCGACCGGTGATTACGGCATGCGTGTGACAAGTTACGTTTACCGTCACGAGGCCGCCTCGATGACCGTGCATATCACCTTCGGAGAAAGCGGAGAACCGGATGATTTTGAAGGATGGGCACTCTTTGACGGCTTTACTTTCGAACTTCCGGACCTGGGGCTTTCTGATCCGCCGTTCGAATTTCTTTCCAGCGAGCCCAAAACCGAGGTAAAGGAACTTGATCTTTCCGGATATAAGGTCACCCCGGTGCAGGGACATTTCAGTGAGCGCGTCTACACCGCTTCTGATACGTACTCTTCGACGGCAGCACAAGTCGCCACTTCGGATAAATACCTCTATACTTTCGAAAATAAAGGTTCCATCGTTACGGTCTATCAGATCAACGGCGAGGAAATGACGAAGGTGACCGAGATTGCCTATGAGGAAAGCACGGTTACTGTGAATCTTCTGGATAACGATACCGTTACCTTCATCCCGGACCCGGAAAGGACGCACGCCTTTATTCTCGTGGAGACTGTCGATGGTCAGGAGAAACTCTTATCCTGCCTGAGTGAAGTGCATGTATCTCCAGACGGACAGTTGATCTTGACCGCGCCTTCTTTCTGGGCAAATGAGGTGCGCCTCCTTACCTACGATCCGAGTAGCAAGACCCTGACTTCTTCACCGTTTACACTGGAAGTTGATCCTTCTTTCGAAAGAGCTGAAGTGACGTCCTTTTTCTTTGCAGATAACGGAATCTTTGCCACGATGCGGGATGCAGGCGCGTATGGAGTCGAGCGTCTCTTCGAATTCGACAGAAACGGTAAAGCGATCCGAGAGATCACAGATCCGACGCGGGAGGAACTGTATGTCGAATCTATGTATGATTTCGGATCCGATATTCTAATGAATAACGACAGAGAAGGCACACTCGAGCTCTGGAACAAGGAAGGACAGTGCCTTTCCCGGATCTCCATTTACGAGCTGATCGGAATCTCTCCGGAAGAGGGCGGGTACCTGGATTACTCCGTCGTCAAAACCGGAGATCAAGGTGATTTCCTCCTCATCTGCGCCTACAACAAGGACGGTATCTTAGAGGACCTGGTCTTCCGGATCCACATCGGATAAAGAGGTGAGTTTTCTTTGTCGCTTTATCGCCTCCTGAAGTGATATAATTGGAAAGTAATTGAAAAGGATTTGCAGATTGGGGGAATCTGCTTTGCAGTAACGGCATGACCGGAGACCATTTGAGAAAAAGGGAGTAGGACATGAAACATGTATTGTGCAAAGCGGCAGCTTCCCTGCTTGCTGTGTCGTTTATGCTGTCGATGACGGCTTGCGGCAAGAACAGAAAAACAGAGCGCCACAGTGGCAAACTGATAACAGAGGATACACCGTGGTTTAACGTGAAGACTTTCGAGATCGATACCGGTGTGGATCCGAACCGGAAAACGCAGTTTATCCACTCCCAGCTGGCCGGATTTGACGAAGCGAACTATATATTTCTCACTCAGGGCAATTATGAACTTCCCAAGGATTATGACTGGGATTATGAGACATACCGGAAACTTCTGATTTCCAATGTTGTCGTGGTGGATAAGGAAACCGGCGGGACAAAAAATATCATCGATCTTCAGCATTATTTCGATGACGGGGAAGATCCCGATGGCGTGATCTATCTTGATGGAAATGTCATAGTAAACGTCAAGTCAAGTGATCCCAAAACCAGAAAACAGATCATCAATGAATATGTGATCGATCCGCTTACCGGCGATGTGCTGAGTGTTTCCGGAAAAGAACCGGATGCGCTGCCATCCCGGATCTTCCATGTCGGGGAGTATCAGATACAGGTGTCGATCAACTGGAACACGGATTCTCCGGAGGGCTATCTCTTTCTGAAAGATCCATCCGGGAATGAAAAGAAGATCCGGATCGAAGGGGGCAGTACAGACGTATACTCCGTGGATAGTATTGTCCCGAAAGGAAAAGATAAAGCAGTGGTTTTCCTGGGCGCAGGTCTGGGGTATGACTATCTGGAACTGGATCTGCGAAGCGGAGTATTGACGAAACTGAATTCTGCCGAATTCGACTGGCTTGACTCTAATTCTATCTTTAACATGACCGGAGGTTCTGACGGCAAAGTTTATTACGCTACACCGACAGGCATTTCGAAGATCGATCTGGATAATAAAACGAAAGAAGAAGTCTTCAACTACAGCTGGTGTTCCGCAAACAGGAATTCTCTTGGAAATTACAGTCTCGGACCCGTCAGTGAAACCTCGTTCGTCCTTTATGGGGAGAAATATGCGCCGACTCCTTTTTCCGGTTTCAGTGACTGGAGCGCGTCTTCCACCGAGATCGTTGTATTTACCAAAGCAGATAAAAATCCGCATGCGGGAAAGCGTATCCTGGAACTTTACTCGCCGAGCGGCAGCCTGGATGAAGCCATGTGTGACGCACTGGCGAAATATAACGAGACCAATGACAAGTATTTTATCGAAGTCACAGACCGTTACAGCATCGGTTCCGGAAATCTCAACAATGTAAACAGCGACGATGAGCTCTCTAAAATGGATAACGAGAGTGATGCGGCCATTACCAAAAAGCTGACCATGGATATATTAAGCGGAGAAGGACCGGATATGTTTCTGGATATAGGGCGCAACGATCAGCTGAATAAAAGCGGGTATCTGATCGATCTGGTACCGTATCTCGGAGAGCTTGATCCGAATCAGTACTTCACGAACATAGTCGATAATGCCAAAGTAGAAGGGAAACTTTTTAACCTTCCCTTATGCTTCGGCATCCGGGGAATATATACAGACGAGAAATATGCAGGCGCATCCGGAGTGGGGTTTACCACGGAGGAATACGTTTCATTCCTTAGTGGCCCGCTTAACGGAAAAGACGTGATCAGCCGGGGACAGCCGTACTATTTCGTCGACCTCTTTAATGCCATGAAAAAAGAGTTTATCCGAAACGGCAAAGCGGATTTTTCGGGCCCGGATTTTACTGCCCTTGCTGATTTTGTGAAAGATCATGTTCCTGAAAAATCCGTTTCCTGGAATGAGGGGGGAAGTTCCGCCCTGTCTTCCTACGGCCCCGGAATGTTCGGGGATACCGAACCTGCTGTATATACCACCAGCAGTAATTTTGTGGAGTATTTCATCAATTTGCAGCAGCTCGATTCAGGCAGCGCCATACTCGGACTTCCGACCTCGGACGGACGCGGACCGGCGGCAGTGATCGGCTCTTCCATTGCCATATCCAAGGGGGCATACGATATCGATGCCTGTGTAGACTTTGTTAAACTTCTTATGTCGGATGAGATCCAGGAAGAATACATGCTGACCGGTAACTTTGTTTTGAGCCGCAAATACTTCCGATCGACCGGAGAAGCGGCGGCGGAATACTATAACCAGATCACGATCAGTGATATTTTCGGCGGCTACTTTGAAGAAGGCCCGGAAAACAGAGTCACCTATACCGAAGAACACATTGATACTCTTGAAAAAACAATTCTGAACTGCTCTTCCACCATAACGGAAGATGCGGATATCAATGCTATTCTTATAGAGGAGATGATGGCCTATTTCTCGGGACAGAAGAGCCTGAATGAAACAGTGAAGATTGCCCAGGAGAGAGTCCAGAAAGTACTGGATGAGCGAAAATAAGGGCAGAAGATAAGGAGGAACATATGACAGAACAGTTGAAAAAAGCAATGAACGAGAGGCACACGGTCAGAAAGTTTGACGGGACCTCTTTGTCTGATACGGAGAAAAGCACTTTGAAAGAAAGAGTGGAGGAGTTAAATCAGAAATATGATCTTTCCATCGTTCTTCTGGAAAGTGAGAAGACGCCGGTGAATTTTATCGGTAAAGTCGTTCTGGGCGGATCCGGTGTGAACACCTATTTCGTTCTGGCGGCAGATGACCGGGAAGGAATAGATGAAGTGCTCGGCTATGCCGGGTCTGACCTGTGCCTATATGCGCAGATGAACGGATTGAACACCTGGTGGATGGCCGGAACGTTTAACCGGAAATTTGTGGGAAGTATGGTCCAGGGCAAAAAGATCGTAAGTATTATTGCCGTCGGTCACGGAAAGACACA
>CADCLV010000094.1:6360-9579 GCA_902802325.1 Oscillospiraceae bacterium
TCGAGGCAGCGCTTCTTGCCCCGACGGCACTGAATAAGCAGGATTTCCAGATCTCCGGTGAAGGCAGAAAGGTGTCTCTGACATATAAAAACGGGCCGATGTCCGGTATCGATAAAGGAATCGTGAAGCATCACTTTGAGCTTGGCGCCGGGATCGAAAACTTCGAGTGGGTATAACGGGTAAGCCGAAAATACCGAACTGATTTCTGAATACTCGCCGGCATGATATTATATATTCATGGAACGAGACCTATTTGCACCCATTAAATCTTTCTTTGAAGAACAAGGATATGTCTGTGACGGCGAAGTCAACGACATCGATATTTTCATGCAAAAAGATGAAGATTCTGTCGCCGTTGAACTGAAGCAGACTCTCGATTTCCGTGCGATCCAGCAGGCCGCGCTTCGCCAGAAGATCGTGGAAACCGTTTATATCGGAACGTTTATGCCAAAAGACCGGGGGTCCAGTTCCTTCCGGGATAAACTCTATCTTCTGAAACGTCTGGGGATCGGGCTGATCGCTGTTTCCAAAAGATCCGGTGAGGTAACGGTTCTTTCCGAGCCTGTCGTGAGTGAACTCAAAGGTTTTCAGGCACGGAACAAGCGGAAAAAGAAAGCCCTGGAAAATGAATTTAAAAAGAGACGGATCAAGTCCAATACCGGTGGCGTGACCGGGGTGAAGCTTCTGACCCGGTACCGGGAAGATGCTCTTCTGGTCCTGAATGCTTTACTGGTTCTTGGCGGAGAAGGCGCTCCCAAAGATGTAAAGAGACTTTCCTTTGTGGATAAGTCCGCCAATATCCTGCGGGATAACCATTACGGGTGGTTTTCCCATGTCAGAAACGGCGTGTATTCGATCACGGATCAGGGCTACCAGGCACTGGATGAATATGAAGAAGTGATCAATCAGTTAAAAGCAACTCCCAGGGATTGAGGGACTTCGTGATGAAATGACAGCCTTTTGAGGATCAGGCGTAATTTGATTCCACATATTCATAGACCATGCGGGATACTTCTCCGATGATCTTCTTGGCATTTTCTTCGCTGCCGCTCTCGGTCATTACGCAGAGTACGTAATCTTCTGAAGAGAAAACAATGCCGATGTCATTATATGTGCCGAGCTCAGGGTAAAGACCGATCTTGTGGGCGACCTTGATGTCACCCGGTATGCCGGATGGAACGCCCCAGGAATACTCAGTGTTACAAAGATCATCGATCAGCGGCTGATAGGAAGCTTCATTTTCCTGATAATCCTTATAAAGATGCTCGGCATATTTTGCCAGGTCGATGGCACTGGTTCTGCGTCTGCCGGTTTTTTCGGCACCGGTATAGTCGGTATAGGTGTATGCCTCGCGATAGTTTACGACAGAACTGATCTTTTTCATGTAGTTGTCATTTACCGCATCTTCGCCGCCGAGACGCCGAAGGACCATATTGGTGCCGCAGTTATCGCTGACTGTGATCGAAAGATGAGAGACTTCCTGAAGAGTAAACTCAGTTCCGTTCGGCGAATTCTGGATCGTTCCGGTGCCGGATTCGAAGTCACCATCCGGATAGCCTGCGGCATTATACGTGATCTTCTCCTGAAGAGAAAGCTCACCGGATGCGGCCTTTTCATAAAGGTAGGTGTTATAGGCGATCTTGATGGTGCTGGCGGCAACGATCGGCTGCGTCTCTTTATACCCTATGGTTTCTCCGTTGTGCATATTGATGTAGTACACGCTGTAACGGCCGGACTGCTTATTTAAATAATCGGCGATGTTTGTCTCTAAAGTCTTGAGATTCGCTTTACGTGTGGCAGCATCCACTGTCTGTGCGCGGGTTGCATCTGTCACGGAAGTGCCGGCAGAAATGGAAGATGTATCGGTGGCTTCTTTTTCAGAAACACTGGTCATTACTGAACTTGTGTTTATGGGTGTTGAATCTGCTGCGTCCTTCTTCTTACCGGAGAATAACTTCGGGATAAACACGATAAGGAGAATGACGAGGATCAGGAAGGCACAGAGACAGGACAGGCCGAAAACAAGTCTGCTGTTCTTGCGTCTTCTTCTTTTCGGGGTGTAGATATTGTAGCCGGAACGGGCATTATTTTTCATGATTCTTTTTCCTCTTTTGTTTCTTCCTTAACCAACATCTTACCACAAGAAGAAGTTGCCTTTCCCTTATTTTCAGCTACAATTTAAGGGAAAAGATGCGGAGGTAAGGGAAGAGGAGTTCTTAGTATGAGTATTTCAAATGATCTGGCAAAAATAATTCAAGAGTTTATGGATACGATTCCGGAGGAACGACAGGGTGCAGTTGCGCCTTCAAGAGAACAGTTCACGAGGCTTCTTTCTGCGCCTTCTTCTGCACGAAAAGTACCGGGTATCCCTGTTCGCATGAATGAGGATGAAGATTATCATTGCAACGAGGAGGAAGCGAAGGAAGCAAAAGCATTTCTTGAACGTATGTACCGGATCAAGACGAAAGATGACCTGATCAACTGTCAGAGATATCAGTTCATGGCAAGCGTTCACTATGAGCAGTTCATGACATTTTGGAAAGAGGCCCCGCTTTTCGATGTAAATGAACTGAATCCGAAGGGAAGAGAGAGTTTCGAATCCTGCCTGAAAGATGCGGAAGTATTCTATCCTTTGATTCAGGAACATGGTCTCTATGCATGGGATATCAGCGAATATATTAATCTTTGCCGGATCGCGGCTTCGGCAGGAATCATCAGTGATGAGGACTTTAGAGAGATCGTTGACCGCTTTGTATGTAAAGCACAGGCATTCTACAGTTCCTTTAAAGAATATGCCTTGTCGTATTTGTGCGGCGCCGTATACTTCATGGGCTCTGAAAACGACCTCGAGGAGATCGGCCCGTTTCTGGAGATCCAGAAGAAAGTAGTCTCCATTCTCTTTTCGGAAGATGCTCCGTGGAACTACTATTCATGGTATAGACCGAAAGAACGGGAATGGGCACAGATCTATCCCGGTAACATGGGATGTCTGATCACGAAAGCTGCATATGAGAACGGCATCGGATATATGTACCGAGAAGAGGGCTCGCCCGATCATCCGGACAGCGGCTGGAGATTTTTCAAAGGCGACGAACCGGATGAGTATGTCAATAATCCGGAGAATATCACGGTCGTAAGCTTGAATACGATCTGCAATCTGAGACCGGATATCCTGGCTTATCTTGAAGCGCCGGTTAACAGTGCTTATGGCTGGAATGG
>CADCLV010000095.1 GCA_902802325.1 Oscillospiraceae bacterium
GCCGCCGAGTAGATCAGGTCATACTTTTCTTCTCCGAAATCATGGGTGATGAAGTCGTCATTCACGATGTGAAAATTCGGAAGGTCTCCGTACTTTTCTTTCATTTTCCGATACAGATGTTCACCCAATTCGATGGCGTGATACTCACACCCGGTTCGAAGGATCGGATCCGTCGCCTGGCCGGTTCCCGGACCGATCTCTAAGACCTTGACTCCCAGTCCGACTTTCGCATAATCGATCAGGGAAGAAAAAAGTTCATCACTATATTTCGGACGGTACTTATCGAACTGATCTGGGATGATATCGAAGACTTTCCGGTATTCTTCCTGCTCCATTTCTTTTACCAGATCCGCATCGAGAAGACGGACATTTCCCTCTTCCACATAGTGGATCGTGCCGACGGTACTGACTCGGCCTTCTTTCACGAAGATGGCGCTCAGATCACCCATGGCGCAGACCGGATGGATCTTCGAGGCCGCCAGTACTTTCTCATGACGCTCCTGATCCGCCGTATCGAAGTGGGAAAGGATCGTGATATTGGCCATGCCCAGCCCTTCGTAAGGTTCCATTTTTTCCCAGATATCGATGGTGGTCTTTCCGAGATTCATGGAGCCGGCACTGACACCGAGAAGTATCGCATCACTGTCTTTGATAGCATCCGCGATGTCCTTTTCTTTTATGAGCGCCATCTGTGCAGTGGCATTCCCGCCCATGAGGAAAATGCACGAGGCTTCCTGCATCAGACGCTTCGCCTCGGAAGGAGATGTCCGATCGTCGATGACACAGTGCTTTTCGAACGGCAGACGGCCAGGCACTGATAAACACCAGACTTTTTCGGACAGGAAGTTCTGTCTTTAATCGCGCCACGATCTCCTCTGGAAAATGATGGTCCGGAAACCCGCTAAAGAATCCGATCAGTTGTTTTCTCATTTCTTTTCCTCTTTTCTCGAAACGATCATCAGATGTTCCGTATGTGCCAGATAGTCTTCTTTATCGCAGAAGCGGATCGCATAGTCATACCACGCCATCCGGATCTTTCTCGGACTTTTTGCCAGGATCCAGCGGTAGGGTGCGAGGATACTCTCCTGCCCGAATATCTTCACCGTAGAAAGACCGGGGATCTTCGAAAGGAGTTTTTTTGCATCAGGAATGGTGGCCATATACGAGTAGGTAAAGGCTTCAAAAGACAGACTTTCGTCCCTTGCGCAGGCCTCATAGTACTGTTTCTCATTCTCTCGGCAGATGGACTCCTGCAGATCCCGAAGGCCATATACCACGCCCCCGAAAAGCAGGATAAAGCTGGTGAAAAGAAGCCCGCCGGGTTTGAGGACCCTTTTCGCTTCCGTCAGTGCACGGATCCGGTTCTTCTCGCTCATGATCTGGTACATGGGACCCATAAGAAATACCACGTCAAAAGTGTTATCCGGGAAGCGCGACAGATCCATAGCGTCGCCCTGCATCGCATTGAAATGCACTTTATACTGGCGTGCTTTTTTCTTGGCAAAGCGCACATTTTCCGGGCTTAAGTCCAGAAGAGTAACCTGATACCCTTTCTTGGCATAGTACACCGAGTACTGCCCCGGGCCACCTCCGATATCGAGGATCGTGGCGCCTTCCGGGATCAACTGATCCATCATGTGGACGGTGATATATTTCTCATAAGGATGATCCTTCTGCAGCCGATCCCATTCTTTTTTCGGGTGGCTGTCATAGTATTCCTGAATGATTTCTTTCTGCTCTTTCATAGCAATATCTCCAAAAGCATATGCTTTTTCTCTCGTAAAAACTGTCTCTGTGATTCCTTGTTCTTTTCTGTTTCAGAAAAGCTCTTGAACGATCTTTTCAGCGCATTCTTCCGGAGTGAGGACGCTGGCATCGACAGTGAGACTATATTGAATATCCTGACTCATCAGCTGCGCCTGTTCCTCCGATTGGCTCTCGTAGCGGTCACCCCGCTCGATATTTCTCTGCTTACAGATATCCAGCGGACAGTACACTTGCACGATGGATAGCGGGCTGTCTTTCATGATCTCCTTTAGCTGCTGATAATGGGGCTTGATTTCATCCCGCTCCACCAGGATCCCGTCGATCAGGACGTTCTTTCCCATGTCAGAATATAGCTTCGCGGTGTGGTACATCATGATGATCACTTCGGATAAGTACTTCCAGTAATCTTCCTGCAGATACTGCTCACCCACCATTTCCTGGAAAAGGTCATTGGCCACCACATAGAAGAACACATCTCTTCGTGATTGAAGTGCATCTACAATAGATGTCTTCCCTGAACTGGTTACGCCGTTTAAAAATATGATTTTACCTTTTTCCATTTTCGTTTTCTCTTACTTCCATTTCTGCCGTTGCCGGATTCAGATTTCCTTAGTATCTGCCGCAGCTGAATCTAGATCTTTTCCAGGATCTGCGCGACACCGTCTTCTTCATTGGAGGCGGTGACCGTATCGGCCACGTTCTTTACTTCCTCGATGGCATTGCCCATGGCCACGCCATATCCGATATTTCTGATGCTCTCCACATCATCGTGATCGTCTCCGAAATAGACCGCTTCTGAGCTGAGGTGCTCATGATCTGAAAAAGCCACCCTTCTGCCACAGTGAAATACGCATCTTCCAAAAGGCCGTTTTCAGAGAGGATCCCCCGGATCCTCTCGGGGATCTCCGAAGACGGGCAAAGGGGTTCTGTCGGGATCGTCACGGAAGAAAGTTTATGCTCTTTCCCTGCGATCAGGATCTTATACAGATCGACTTCATGAAGGAGAGAAAGAAGATCCGGGACCTTCGGTGTATCCCACTCGGGAATCTCGATATTTCCGAAGATGCCTTTGCTGGTTTCCAGCACTACGATCAGGTCATCATGGGAAAGGACCGCGGACAGTGCTTTTGCCGCAGAATCAGAAGAAAAACCGTTACTGATCACGGTGTCTCCGAACTTGATCCGCGCACCGTTTAAGGTGATCAGGGCATCTGCCTCGGTGAACTCTTTATACATCGCGGAGATCGCGCGCTCCGGACGGGCAGAAGCGACCGCCCATATTCCGCCTTTTTCCCGGAACGCACGGATCGCATTCATGGTTCTGTCGGAGATCGTTTTATCGTTCCGGAGAACGGTTCCATCAAGGTCAGTAAAAACAGCGCGTATTCTATCCATTGACGCCTCCAAATGTATATGTGTTTCCTGGTTAAATTATTTCAATAATCTGATGTGGATCCCTTTACTTCAGCACCTGTGTCACGACCGTAAGATCCGGCCTAGTATTCTTGATGCCGATCTGAAAAGCATCTTCATAAACGAGCTCTCCGGGGAGCTCTTCGCACTCGGTAAGATACAGCCGGACGCCATACTTCTTACACATATCGCGGTAGAAAATCATCTGCTTCCAGATGTCGTTTCCTGCTTCTGCGTTCTTGAACCATGTGGTCGCGTTATCGGGATTGCCCTGCTCGTAAAACGGCGGGACCGGAAGGACTTTCTCAAAGTATTCTCTGTTCTTCCAGTATTCTTTCTCTTCTTCTTCCGTGAGCGTCTTATTTTCCACGAGTTTCCACACCGCGGTGAAGATCCCCCGGGGCTGCTTCGTCATATATGCGATATCTGAAGTGTGGACCCGGTAATAAGGCATCACCGGTCCGCTTTCTTTACGGTCCAGTTCCCGCTTCACGCACTGGAAATTCGCATCGAGATCACCATTGCCATCCATCACGATCCGCTTGCACGAAAGAAGCTTCTGCCACTCATCATGCTTCGCTTTCGACCGCATATTCACATCGCCCGTATCGTAACTTGCTGCCCACTCAAGGAACTCCTGGTGGTTCTGATACATGTCCCCACCGGGAAGAAGCCGGTCTCCGAATTCCTCTTTTTCTCTCTTGCGAAGTCTCTCGATTCTGACATCCGTGTCCGTCACCAGGCGGATCGCCAGTGTAAAGAGCGGGATCAGTTCATCTCCCCAGTCCACGAGAGAACCGGAGATCACGATCTGATCGTGCTTTTCGATATCTTCTTTCATGAGACGGAGGCGCTCTTCAAAGCTTCGCTTCACTGTATATTTCGGATCCGTCGGCTCCCAGAAATAATCGTCGGTATCCATAAAGAAATACCCAAGTTCATCGCAGATCTTCTTTCCTAAAGTGGAGGTTCCTGCGCCGGATGCGCCGAAAATGTGTATGACCTGTTTCATGTTTTCTCCTCCCCGCTATGCGTTTTCATCAGATGAACATTTCCATATATCTTCGGAAAGTTTCAAAACCGGCTGCCTCGTAAAAGGCCAGCGCGTCCTGATTAAATTCCCACATATTGAGTTCCAGACGATGGTATCCCTGTTCCTTTGCAAAGTTCTTGATGAACTCGACCATGGCCGTGGCGATCCCTTCTCTTCTATGTTTCTCATCAACACAGAATTCATCGATATCGAGAAAATCACGGACCTTCATGAAAGGATTTTCCGGCTTATAGATGTGATGGAGGATCGCAAATCCGCAGATCTCGCCATCCTTATCCGCGACAACGATTTTTTGCTCCGGGTCCTTAAAGATGTAGTATACATAGTTCTGAAGTTCCTCATTAAATCCCGGTTTAAACACGTCCGGTTTTCCTTCGACATGAAGATCATTGACCTGCTTACGAAGGACGTTGATTCGATCGAGTTCGTCTTCTTTAGCGAAACGGATGAACATATTACTACACCTGCCTTCTTACGAAATATTTCTAACCATTGTATCGAAACGAAATAGGGAATACTAGTTCCCGGCAGTATAAAATCCGGCTACGGACATATATTGGGGCAATTAAGGCATTTGCTGCTCAGCTTGAAACTTTGAAGATAGATCATGAGATTTCAGCCTTCCATTGCCAGCCGGATCAGTTCCGAAATATGGATCTCCACACTATCGAGACAGGGTACCGGGCAGTTTTCCTCATTAAGAAGCAGCGGCAGTTCCGTGCATCCGAGCACGACTGCTTCGATGCCCTTTTCTCTCTGCATCTTCCTAATAATTCCCTGGAATTCATTCAAAGTAGTTTCTTTGACAACACCAAACTCCAGCTCTTCCAGAATACGCTTAGCGATCAATTCGCGTTCTTCTTTCTCCGGAACGGAGACTTCGATCCCGGCATTTCTGAAATCTTTCTTCATATAGTCCTGTTCCATGGTAAAAATCGTGCCCAGAAGACCTACCTTTTTATAGCCTTCTTTTTCCACCGCTTCACACACGACTTTAGGGATACTGATCAGTTTCGCTTTCGTTGCCGCCTGCACTTCATCAAAGACAATATGCATCGTTCCTGCCGTCAGGGAGATCACCTCGGCACCACTTCCGTATAAAGCGTTTACTTTCTCCGCCAGATACGCACTGAGTTTTTCATATTGCGCAGTAGAAACATACTCCCACGCCCGTCGAAAATCCACACTCTCGATTGCCAGGTCCGGCATATGTGTTCCGTTCGTAAGCGCATCGATCCGCGTGTTCAATGTCTTGTAATACATGAGAGTGGATTCCGGTCCGGTTCCACCCACTAATCCGATCTTCTTCACTTTGCAGGCTCCTCTTTCTATCGACGCATTCTTTCACATCACCGATAAAAAAGAGTACCATATCCAGTAGAAAAATGGACACATACTTGCAGTATGAAAAATCAACAGAAAACTATCCCTTTTACAGCCAGTTCAGACGGTTATGGAAACTGATCTTCTGTCCGCCTTTCTTCACTTCCCCGATCTCATAGCAGTCGTATATCTTCCCGATATGGTCCATGACCTGCTTTTTCTTCTTCCGGGATGTGACCACGATCAATCCTACGCCGCAGTTAAAGGTCCGCAGCATCTCTTCGTCTGTAATGTTTCCGTTCTCGCGGATGAACTTAAAGAGGTTGAGGATACGGATCTTCGAAAGATCGATATCGGCACAAAGACCATCGGGAATCACGCGGCACAGATTCCCCTCGATGCCGCCTCCGGTAATGTGCGCCATACCATGGATGACATCCTTCGGGAACAGTGCTTTTAGAGCGGGATAATAAGGTGTGTGAGGTTTCATGATCTGTTCGATGAACGTCATGCCATCGATCTTATCCAGCTTGATCTTCGGCATCTTATCCATAAGAAGACGGACCAGCGAATAGCCGTTGGTGTGAAGTCCGTTGGAAGCCACCGCCAGGACCGCGTCGCCTTCTTCGATCTTGCTGCCATCGATGACTTTCGATCTCTCCACGATGCCGGCGATACTGGATGTCAGCACGTAGACGCCCGCATCCACCACCAGTGGCTGGATGGAAGTTTCGCCGCCCACAAGGGAGCACTCGTTCTCCCGGCAGGCATCCGAAACGCCTTTGACCAGCGTCTTGATGGTATCCTTCTCCGCGTTTCCGCAGACGATGGTATCGAGGACCGCCAGGGGCTTGGCGCCCATGACCACGATATCATTGACCAGGTGGTTGATCATGTCATGGCAGATAGATTCAGTATAGCCATACTCCATCGCCAGTTTCTGTTTCGAACCGGGTTCTTCAGACTTCAGGACCAGCACCGGATCGGAGATCTCCGGGTATTTGATATCGTAGAGTGAAGCGAAAGGCCCCAGACCGTTCAGGACGCGGCGTTCCTTTGTCTCCAGACTCTTCGCCATTTCTTTTTTGATCGTATCCGTATACGTGATATCGATGCCGGCCTTACTATAGGACAGTCCGTCTGCTTCCTTCTCACTTCCTGTCAGAAGCTCATCTACTGAAACCTGAAGCACTGTCGCCAGTTCCTTCAGACTCTCGATATTCGGATAGGCGGTGCCGTTTTCCCACTTGGATACTGCCTGAAAAGACACCTTCAATTTATCCGCCAGCTGCTGTTGGGTAAGATTCAAACTCTTTCTCTTTTCCGCGATAAAACGACCGATCTTTGTACTGTCCAGCATGACCCGGTACCTCCGTTTTTTCTTTATCATAGCCGCTTATCCGGCGCGAAAACAATAACCTTCTACTTGAGTTTACCATGGAAATTCAACTTGTGGTTGAGGAAAGATATTTAACTTTTTGTCGCATATACTTGACATTATGTCGTAGGCGTTGTACTATTCATCTTGCAAGGCAGGCTTGAGCCTGCCGAAGAGAAGCGTTTTGCACGGAGGTGTAAACTTATGAAAAAGAAAACATTAGCCTCGACGGTCTTATCGATCATTATCGTATCAGTAGTCATTCTGGTCGCAGGCATCAGAAGCGCTCTTCAGCCGGAGAGCAAAGACTATATGCAGTTTAGTAACACGGTCACCGTCACAGACTCCGGCGTAGAACATGAAATCGATCCCATCCACTTCGAGCCGATCGGCAAGAAGGTCACTTTTGATGTAGAGATCGATGGACCGGACGGAATAGATACCGAAGTCATCATCCACGTCGGATCACCGGATTCCGCATCTATCGTGAAAGAAAAGATCTCCGGCAGCGGAAACGGCTCTGCAAAGATCCATGTCACCGACGCAGAAGGCAAGGATCTGTATATGCAGTTCATTCCTGAAAACAGCGGTTCTCTCGCCCCCTCGTCCTATAGTCTCCAATTCAAGCTCAGAGGCACTTCTGACGAACTGAAGTTTCATAGCGGTCCAATGATTCTCGCTGTCCTTCTCCTGGTCTTCGGAATCTATGTGATCGTGACAACAAACCGCAACGAAAGCAAGTACGATGAGCGCCAGCTTGCCGCACGCGGAAAAGCGGCGATGAATGCACTGATCATCGTTCTTATGTGCTGTCTTACATATGGCTTACTGAGCATGTCCATCGAGAACTTCCCGATCTCCATGTATGAGGTCGGCATCGGATCGGTGATCGTTGGTACAACCGCATTTGCCATCATGAGCGATATCAACGATGCGTTCTTCGGTGTTTCCGAGAGACGTTCGAAGTT
>CADCLV010000096.1 GCA_902802325.1 Oscillospiraceae bacterium
TTTAATCCGTTTACCTTGCTGAGTAAGCATTGTAGTCGGAGCCAGAATTACACATTTGACGCCTGCAGCTGTGAGTTGGTTGTATAAGGAATATCCCAGACATCCCGCTTCATACCCACATTCAATATCATATGTGTCGTATGGATCAAGCTTTTGTCTGACTTTCTCGATAAACATTAATATATTCTTATAATCCGGTGTTATCTGGACGGTAGCATAGATCCTGTCGTCAGCTCCGAACACAGGTTCCATTGCACATAATGTGTAATTGGTGCTGTGGACATCCATTCCTATCTTTAGTATTCTGTTCATAGTGACCTCCTTTGTATGTGGTAAATCCCATAGCTTTTGTTTGCAACTTTAAGCATATAGGTAAATCCACGTTGCTACAAACGTGAGGTCATTTCATATTATCTGAGCCCACGTAAGGCGACAAGAGTTTTATGCAAAATCGGCAAAATTCTTGTCTATGTCCTCGTAGGGAGACAAGAGCTTTTAGCAGATAGCGAGAAACTCTTGACGACATTTTCTGGGCGTCAAGAATATCGTGAGAAAAGGAGAAAATTCTTGTAAACATGAAAAGGAAGGGAGAGTTTCGACGTCGAGACACTCCCTTTTCATCCTTTTATCCGATCACTAATCACTGATCACTCTACTTGCATTACGCGTGATCCGCCTTTACTTCACCGGGAAACACACTTCCGTGACGAACTCATCGGGGTTCTGTGTCTGGACCGGACCCACGTGATAGATGTTGAACATCGGGCCATTGGACTCGTAGCCATTGGCCTTGATCCAGTTCACGATCGTGGGCACGACTTCGTTCATCTGCGCATAGCTGCCCTTCATGATGCAGCTGGCGACTTTCACGGCAGGAAGTGTCTGAAACTTCACGTGCTCGGTATCTTCGTAGGTGCCTTTGACGGTCATCCAGCTTCGTAGGTGCCTTTGACGGTCATCCAGACCACGATCTCCACGTCTTTTTCTTTGTGCTCGTCGTCCAGAAATTCTGCCGCGGCCAGGCACGGATCAGCCGGCACCAGGGACGGTCCGCACTCGCTCATGTAGCCCCAGGCCATACCTTCATCTTCGTAGCGCGGAATGACTGTGTGCACGGTGGCGGCGTATCTCTCGGGAATGGTTTTAACTGTTACATCGTAATTCATTTTTTGTTCCTTCCTCAGCCTGTCTCGGGCTGACTCCAGAAGCATCAGTTTGTAGGAAGTTTCTTCCGACAGTTTCCGTAGTTCCTTCTGTCTTTCCAGTAGGAACTTCTCCATCTTCTCTTTATCATCGTAGTTTTCCAGGATACGGATGATCTCCGCAAGGGAAAACCCCATATCCTTTAAGGAAGTGATCCTTCCGATGGTGAAGAGCTGTTCTTCCTGATAGTAGCGGTATCCTGTAAACTCATCGATTTCGGCGGGCTTCAGAAGACCGATATCATCGTAATGCCGGAGCATCCTGATGCTGACTCTGGATAGTTTTGAAAAATCTCCTATTTTAAGCATTTGTACTTACCTCCATGGATGTAGTCAACACCTCTTTCTGATTTTTTACTTTACCACTTTTTCATTGTATCTCATTTCTACGGGAAGTTGTCCTGTTGATCAAAATCATTACTGCTGCAACGAGTAGATAAAGGACTGCATAAATCGCCACGGCAAAGGGCATTCTGTTCTGATCAATCATGACGAGTGCATTCAGGAAGTTAAACAACAGGTGGATGATCGTACAGTAAATCAGATTCCTGTGCTTCCCGAAAATATATCCCATAATAATGCTTATCACAATCCCCAAACGAGGCCTGTGATGACTGAACCTTTCAGTATTCCTCTTTCAGATGACACTTTTGTAAAGAAGTATCCTCTCCATCCCGGTTCTTCAGCAGTAGGGCCCATTAGAAGCTGCAGGACAAACAGAAGCGGAAAGGACGCATAATCCCGGTTGATCAACTCACCTACAGGTTTTTGATCGGCCACGCTAAGAACAAAAACAGTAATGGAAAAAACAACGGAAGGGATAATGATCGAGATCAAGACCCACTTGATTTTCAGTTTCTCAGAAAATAAACCCTTTAGGAATTCTTTTCTCGACGAACCTTTAAGTAACCGTTTTGTCCAGATCATCAGCACAGCCAAAGACACCCACGAAATGACGATCGGAGCATATTTTGATATGCTTTCCATCGGCACGCCTAAGCCTGCGATTGCCAGGCACAGCCCCAGGGCGATATAAAATCCCACATACGTAAGAATAACGAAGAACCGGAGATCCTTCTTTTTTGTTTCCATGATACATACCTCTTTCTTTATGGTCTTATGCCGTAAACCATAAAGTATGGTATCGTACCAAGGTCAAGCTTTATTTTATGATCGGTGCAAAAACTTCCAGGAAGCTCTCTGTACATTTTCCGAGATGAGACACAAGAAGAGGTCTGATATAGCAATACCTGCCTAAGCAATACCTGCCTATTTTGGTATTATTCTCGCGGACCCACTGCATACACTTGGCATACTCATCCATCAGAGGATCGTATTCGGCACTGTCCCTTACTACGGTATAAACGCACTCGATATCCTCTTCTCCGGTTTCTTCCGCCACAAAAACAGCATTCTCTCCTATACCTTCAGGAGTCAATTCAATACGTCTTACTAAGCTTCTGATTATGATCATCTGCTCATCGGATTCCGTCCTGAACTTCGCACCTGTTTCTGTGCTGACCAAATCATCTATCTTATCGATAAGCCGTAATGATTTTACTTTCCTAACAGTGTATTTTCCGAGGTGGTCAGTTATTTTCTCACAGTCATCGATACTTCTTGATACAATGTCTTTCTGATATTGTAATTGGGCCATCTGGAGCAGAAGTTCCTCCTGACGTCTCTTAAAAACATGGCATATCTTTTCTATTGAGTCGGAATCCTGAATCTGCCCGATCTCCTTTACTCCGAGATCCATTGATCTGTACAGCTGAATGCCCAGAAGCTTCAGTACTTCTTCGTTATCATATTCGCGATAGCTGTTATCAGTATCCCGGACCGGTGAAATAAGCTGCTTCTCTTCGTAGTATCTTAACCGGTCTTTGGATATTCCTGTTATCTTCTCGACATCACCTATTGAAAGACCCATTTTCCTTCCTCTTTTTGATTCTCGTAGTATCGAAAACATTATACTATACCCGGCAATACAGCCCGGGTTTTCTTTATCAATTCTTTACCTTCGTTTGACGATGTCTTTAGTTTTCATCGGTAAGATAGAGACGTAAAGCAGAGGAACTGAACCAGAAAAGAGGTATTAGAAAATGACTATGCAGATTAGAAAAACAATGAAAAGTTCGACCAGAAAAACAATACTATGGATCAGCATTTTTATAGCGGCAGCTGCACTCGCGGCAATAATTGTCTCGATAGTCATAGATAGTACCAGACTCTTGAATTTTGCGATTGGAATCAATATTCTTATTCAAATTGTCTTGCGAATCATTCTTCAAGGAACTAAGGATTCAAAGAAGGATCTTACGAAAGAAAATCAAGAGAAGATTCAGAAAGAGAATGACGATATGACTGTCATCAACATGAACATGCATAACATGTGAAGTAAAGAAAAAGCACTTCCCTGATAATCGGGAAAGTGCTTTTTGATAGGTCAAGTTTTCTGAACCGGCATGCCGGACATATACCCGGCTTTTCTGAAACCTGTCAGCTTTCTGTGCCGGAACCTGTGTCGGTGGACGTGCTTGTATCAATCGATGTGGTGGACGAAGACGAAGCGGAAGAATTCGTGTTCTCAATGGCGTCAGGTGTGATCAGAAGAGAAGCGCTGGCATCAGAACCTACGATCGTGGTCGGGAGCTTGCCGTCCCATTTGTCGTAGTATCTGTTTCTAAGAACGTTATCATCGATGGAGTCGGAGATGAGCTTGTTGGCATCTGCTTCTGCCTGGGCTGCGATGACCTTGGCATCGGCTTTTGCCTGAGCGTCTGTCTTTGTGACGGCGGCATCGGCCTCGGCTTTTTCGATATTCTTCTTGTTCTCGATCTGCTGCGTCTCGTAATCGATCTGAGCCTGCTGCTTCTTGGCGATCTTCTCGTCGTATTCGGTGTCGAAAGACGCGTCGTTGATGACGACCTTGTTGACGTAAACAACTTCGGTTCCGTACTTCTCGTCGAGAGACTTCTGGATGTTTTCCTTCGCCTTGGGCTCAATGATCGAACGGTTCGTACAGTCATTCGGAGACAGTGTCTTGGAAGTTGTCTTGATTGCGGAAGCGACGAGCGATTCGTTGACGAGACCGGCTTCGTAGTTCGTTACGTTTGCGAAGATCCATGCAGACTTCTGCGGGTTGATCTGGTAGGTGACCGTGATGCCCTGGAAGTTTACGGTGTTACGCTCGGAAGTCTCGGAAGAGATCGGATTGTCATAGAACTTGATGTCCTGCTGCTTGTTGTTGACCAGAACGATCTCCTGCACAAACGGGATCTGGAAATTGAAACCGTTATTCAGTGTCTGTTCCTCGACCTGACCAAATGTCACGCGGACGCCGGTATAACCTGTCGGGATGATCGTGAATGAGAATGAGAAGAGCACGCAGAGAGCGCCGGCGCCGATCAGGATAGCGACGAGCTTTTTGTTTAAAGGTGCTTTCTTCACGCCCTGAACAGAAGTGTTGGCTGAATGGTAAGCTTTTCTCCCGATAAGTACGACGGCTGCCAGAATCAGGATAATTCCCAAAAAACGAAAAATCGTGTTTAACATTTTCTTTTCCTCCTTTGAACCAGAACGTGCGTCTTAGTTCGGGATAAATTATAGCAACGCAACAAGGACTAGCCTTCCGCCGAGTCCGTCCCCGCCGGAGGACATCCTTGCGAACATTCCCGTAATCGGCATAAATGTGCAGCTGAAGTAGAACACGCCGTGTATCATCAGAAGCGCTTTGAGCCACTTATCCGTCTTGCTCTCTGGCTTCAACGAAAGTCCCGTGAAGAAGGTGGAAAGTGCCATGACACCGTAGCCGAGAAGGTCGTAGTTGAAGATCAGCCCGAACTTATTAAATTCCAGAAGTTTTGCTGCTTGTTCATTCAACTGTTCGTTATGTACCGTAGTCAGCTGTGAATAATAGACGAGCATAATAAACGTGCCGTACACCGCTGCAAGGATCAAACCTATATTTGCAGCGGTTTTCCGGTCACTTTCGCACTCGTTTTGAAGCCCCCCCGTCATCATGATAAACCCGATCGGCAGGATAAGGCAGACAAAGTAGCTGCCCATAGAAAAATCGATCAGCAGAAATAAAGCAAACAGAAATACTGTCGCTGTTACGATCGCTGATCCTGTTTTAGATAATGTCTTGTTTAAATCCATATACTCTCTCCTCTCCTGGTTCTGATTCTACGAAACGGGACACGGCAATAGAACTGCCAAAAGTGATGATTTGGATATGACTTTCGTCATGAAAAAGAGCAACAGATTCACGATTTGCCTCGTCTCAATAATGTAAAGGGTTTTGAAAGTGATAGTCGGACATGCCATTTTGGGCGTGCCGGTCAAGAAAAAGAACAGGAAGCGCGTTCGCGTTTTCTGCGGAAGGAGTACATCATGGGAAGCAGAAATATCTCTATAGGCAGAAGGATAGGATATGGGTTGATCGCATTTGCGGTTTCCCTTTCATTATTCGGGTGCAAGAAGAAGGAAAAGACAGTGGAACTGACCCCGGAGAAAAAAGAGTTCATCGAATCCCTGACGAAGTCAGCAGTCTATGAGAAATCGTATGAGTTATACGGTCAGCAGCCGGGCGTCCTGATCGAGGAGATCTCCGCTACTGATGGAAGCCTCGGAGATTACCAGCGGACGGAATTTGTCGCGACCGGCACTTACACCGTGAAGGATGAATCCGGCGAGACTTACAGTGGTAAATATAAAGCATCCGGATATATAGAGGCGCATGGATCCGGCTGGCATTGTGATGAGCTGAGCCCCGCCAAAAACGGTTCTACTCCTCTGCCCACTCAAGCTCCTGTCCCTACGACAGAAGCTACAACCCAAGAGACCGTCGAGACTTCTGTCCTGACTTTGCAGTCTGATGTGATGATCAAGCTCTCGAAGCAGTATGAAAAGGACGGTCTCCGGATCCGGATCAATGATCCGGAAGCCGAGTTCGATGGTTGCTATGGAGCGAAAGAATACTTCCAGGCGTTTAATGACGACCATCTGTATTCTGTCTATCTCTATGACACCCACGAAGCCGCCGAGAACGCCGAGAAGATGATGTTCGGCGACGGCGCTTCTGCCACCACCACATCCGTCGACGTTTCGACCCGAATCGTAGAAGATACCGTCCTCATCGCCGAGTATTCGAAATAAAAAACCACTTCAACTTTTAGAAAGACCGATCAAGCTGTTACTTGCTTACCAATGACGCAGTCCTTCTTGCATAACTCCCTTTCATAAGATTTTAAAAAAGGGGTTGACTCTGACGTTACGTCATAGTTTATAGTGAAGACACCAGGCAAAGAGGAGGACAAAAACATGATGACAGTACATGAAGTAAGTAAGCTCGCGGGAGTGAGTATACGCACTCTGCAGTATTACGACAAGATCGGTCTTTTGCATCCGACGGGATACACCGATGCGGGATACAGACTGTATGACGATACGGATCTGGAACGCCTTCAGCATATCTTACTGTTTCGTGAATTGGAGTTTCCGCTTAAGGATATTCAGGCGATCCTTTGTAGCCCCGACTTTGACAGAAACAAGGCTTTGGATCAGCAGATCGAGCTTTTGCGTCTTAAGAAGGAGCACATCGAGAACCTGATGAATTTCGCGCTTGGAATAAAGAAAGTAGGAGTGAGGCATATGGATTTTAAAGCCTTTGATAGAAGTAAGTTAGATGAGTATTCCCGCAAGGCAAAAGAACAGTACGGGAACACACCGGAGTTTAAGGAGATGCAGGAGAAGTCTAGCAGCCGGACGAAGGAAGAGGAGAACCTCATGATGGACCGTTTCATGCTGCTGTTTAAGGAAGCCGGAAAGATGAAGGAGAAAGATCCGGCATCACCGGAAGCGCAGGACATGGTGAAGAAGATCCGGGGATTCATCACAGAGAACATGTACACCTGCACCACGAAGATCCTCAGAGGCCTTGGAAAGATGTATTCCGGCGGCGGTGAATTCACCGAAAACATCGATTCCTGGGGCGGAGAAGGCACAGGTGCTTTTCTGGATAAAGCAATCCAGATCTACTGTGATCAGGCAGAGTAATGCGCATGATAACGCATCGAGCGAAACCTGATGTTGACATATGTCAGAAATGAACATAAGATAATAAATGACATATGTCGGAAACGAGGTGACGCTATGCCGCGAAAGCCAAGATGCAGAAATATCGGCGGGTACCCGGACTACTGGACGTTTACGCCTGAAGAGACCTCTTCTGAGGAGGCGGTCGTGATGAGCCTTGATGAACTGGAAACGATCCGTCTGATCGATTACGACGGAAAGACTCAGGAAGAATGCGCCAGTCAGATGGAGGTGGCAAGAACGACCGTCACAGCCATATATGACAGTGCACGAAGAAAGATCGCATCCGCGCTGATTGATGGAAAGAAACTTCAGATCCGTGGCGGAACGTACCGGGTAACCGGCCGGTATCGGATTGACATACATGAGAAAGGAATGAGTGTTATGAGAATCGCAGTAACCTATGAGGATGGAAAAGTATTTCAGCACTTCGGTCATACCGAAAAGTTTAAGATCTATGACATTGAGGACGGGACAATAAAAGACACTAAAGTTGTGGATACCAACGGAAGTGGCCATGGCGCACTGGCCGGTTTTCTCAAGGCAGCGGAAGTGGATACCTTGATCTGCGGAGGGATCGGAATGGGCGCGCAGATGGCGCTTGAAGAGGCAGGGATCAAGCTTTATGGCGGAGTTTCCGGCGATGCCGATGCTGTGGTAGAAGCACTGCTGGATGGAAGTCTTGCTTATGATCCGGATGCCAAGTGTGACCATCACGAGCATCATGGGGAGCATGAATGTGGAGAGCACGGCTGCGGTCACCATGAAGGTCACTCCTGTCACCATGGACAATGCTGAATAGGATGAGGAAACAGATGAAGATTCAATGGATCAAAGGTAAGACAGATAACTGCTACATCGTATCAGAAGGGAAAGATGCGATCCTCGTGGATACGGCCAGCGGGGAATCTTATGAAAAAGTACTGGAAGAATGCAGCAAGTATAACATGCGGCTTATCGTACTGACGCATGTGCATTTCGATCATGCAGAAAATGCGGCGAAGCTTTCAGAACACTTTGGAATACCAGTCGCCTATCATGCTGCTGACGAGAATCTTTTCGAGAGCTTCGATAACCAGCCGATGAAATCCTATGGGATCGTCGGGAAAGTCGTATTGGGTGTATCGCTGAAAGTACTGCGCAATACCGAGGTAAAGCGACCTGAAAACGTGATCCATATCAAAGAGGGAGACGATCTGTCCGAATATGGGATCAACGCGAAGATACTGGAATTCCCCGGCCATACAAAGGGATCGATAGGTGTGGATGTGGAAGGAACGGACCTGATCGTAGGAGATGCGCTGGATAACTGGATCAGACCTTCTACCGGACACCTGTATAGTGATAAGAATGCCCTTAAGGCGAGCGCAGAAAAGATAAGAAGCTTAGGACCAAGAAAGATCTACTATGGTCACGGAAAACCGACACAGACGAAGTGATCGAGACTTTGGAACCCGGACAAGGTTTTTCTAATGCCGGAAGACGATACGCCCCGGCTCTCTTTTTTTGTTAAAAAAGTAAGATATAGAAAAAAAGACAAATCTGTTTACTGATATAATTCTCCCGAATATGGATGAGTAGAAGGAGAAAGATCGGCGATGCGCATCGGATTATATGTGACCTGTATTTTGGGCAGCTTTTTCGGCTTGTGTGTGAAATGGCTGTATAAGCCGGCCCGCCGTGTAAGAAATTTTCTTCTGACCACATTCATATCGCTGGTCCTTATACTCCAGCTTGCGACCATCTATCACATGGCGATGCGATCATCCTTTTTAGCCATGATCGCGATCATTCTTTTTGACCATTACTGGTTCTATTTCGCCCCCTTCTATCCCAACAGTGATCCAGCGGGGAACGGTATGGCACTTGGTTTTCGGTCGTTCTTTGTGCTGGTCACAAGCGTGATCCTGGGTGTGGTATCTTTCCTTCTGATTCAGTTTTTCAAAGTGAACGGAAATCCGATCGGATTATATATAGTGTTATCTTTTGCTGCTTTGATCGGCATTTCAACTATGCTGATGAACCGGCAGTCGCATCTATCCGGTGATGCATTTGATGACCATGCAAGATGGGAAAAGTTGCGTCCGGAAGACTATCGAAAAGCACTGTTCTGGGAAAGTATGCTGGAGAGAAATGACGAGTGGGAAGGAAAAGAACTGGGTGCGGTCCCGAAAGAACTCGAACACTGGGATGTATATGGAAGTAACACTATCAAAGTAAATACGTATGGAAAACTGTGCTTTTTTCTTCTGGAAGGAAAATACACTTTTTCAACAGAAACACATAGTGTGTCCAGCTATGGTCTTCTTCGCGGCTGTCTCGGACATGCAGGTTATGAGGGCGGAGATTCGCCGCCTGTGCCAAGTCATGTAGTCATGGCATGGTATGACCTTTCTGACGGAAATACGTATAAATTAGATGCAGATCTTCCGGATGAACTGAATCACTATCTGGATGATAAAGAACGCTTCAGATGGGATTATATCGAATTTCAGATCCTGCCTCATGGGAAAGTGGTTATGTATCATAACTGGCGTAACCAGATCCATAACATCATGCTCGACTACCCTCTTATGGGAAAAGTAACGAAGGAGTATGAGCAGAAGGTGTCGGACTTTCTGAAAAAGAAGAAGAACTATTTCATTGCCCACGAGAGGATCGGTGATGAGATCGGCGAAGTATCCGGAGTTCCT
>CADCLV010000097.1 GCA_902802325.1 Oscillospiraceae bacterium
GGTTTCATTTGATTCATCGGAATATTCCTATTCGATCCAAAAGCTAAAACAGGACGGTTCGCGCGGAGAAAAAAGAAAGATCCCTGCGGAAATAGACGAAGAAAGTGAAGTGCTTTTCCTTCCGGACGGAAACCTGATGATCGCCAATATGGGCGAACTGAAGATCGTTGCGCCGGATGGCACGATTTCCGGGTCAAGCAGCCAGAAAGAATTCATGGGATGGGTCTTCATTCAGGAAGGGAAATACTATGGCGGATGTAACCACTATTCCCCTGAAGATTGGGATGAAAGCTATACATACATCCAGCAGATCGATCCGAAGACAGGTGAACTCAAAGGAGAAAAGATCCGTTGCGGGGAGCTCTCACACATTTCCCGGGGAATGGACCGGAGCTATCTGATTACGGAGGGAGAGATCACGAAGGTCGATCTTCTGGACCTTTCTAAGAATCAGGTGGTGTTCAGCTGGAATGATACCGACTATGATTCCGCGCGGATCCTGGATACGAAGGTCAGTTCGGATCAGGAATTCTATTTCATCGAAGAATCGGGAAATACGGAATCAGAAGAGAACGACGATCCCAGAGTGGAACTGAAACTGTTACAGGCTGTCCGCGCAGAGAAGAATCCCAATGCCGGGAAGAAGATCATTCTCGTTGGTGCTTTCGAGCAGGATGTGAATATCCGAAGACATGTCATCCGGTACAATCTTGACCCGGATTCGTCCTGCCGGGTGGAGCTTTACTACTATTCTCTCAACGATGTTTCCGCATCTTCCGGACTCGATATGGAGAAACGAGTTGCGGAGACGATGTCTTTGGATCTGCTGAGTGGTAACGGGCCCGACATCCTGATGAACGCATCGTGGCTTTCCCGGTTTAATTCGGACGAAGTGCTGGTGGACCTGAATACTCTTATCGACAGCACAGATGAAACAGGACTTAACAGGAATGCATATCTGGATAGCGTTTTCCGAGCATCGGAACAGGGCGGGAAACTCTACCACTTACCGCTGACTTTCTATGTGCGCGGCTGGGCCGCCAACCGGGAACTTCTGGGAGATACATCTTCTTATACGTACACGCAATTTGTGGATGCCTGTGAAAATCTTCCCGAAGATGTCTCTGTATTCACGGAAAGCCCATATAACGATCTGCTTTCACTGCTTCCTGTTTCTGAGTTTGTCGATTATGAAAAGGGTCAGGTGCATTTCGAGGATGCGGAGTTTAAGAAACTTCTGGAACTGGTCAGAAAATATGGCTCACCGAGAACACATGAACAGCTTGCGAAGGATATGGAAGATGAAAGAAGTATCCGACCGGACAGCGGAGTGCTTTTCCGTGAGAACATGCTGGCCTTTACATTGGAATCGTTTGTAGATCTTTTCTCATATGCCAGAGCGAAAGAAAGGCTTGGAGAAAAGGGCGTTTTCTGTGGGATCCCCAGCCGCTCCGGAGGATCTATGATGGCAAGAGTAAATCTATCTATGGCGATCTCCGCATCTTCCAAGAATCAGAAAGAAGCCTGGGAATTCCTGCGGTTTATGGTATCGGATGAACAGCAGGAGATGATGACGGAATCCCTAAACTGCAATTTCATTCCCGTTTCGCGAAAAGCACTGGATCTTCAGAATGAAAGGTGGATGGCCTTTAGTCAGGAGCGTATCGAAAACTTCGTTCCCGATCCGCGGTATCCGGATGAGAAGCCGATCGAGATCTCTGAAGAAACGATCTCGGAGTATATGAAGATCCTGGAGAGTATCCGGCTCATTTCATCTTCCGATCCGGAGGTGATGTCGATCGTGATGGAAGAAGCGGCTGGGTATTTCGCGGATCAGAGAAGTCTCGATGAAGTATGCAGAACGATATCGAACCGCGCAAAGACGATCGTGCAGGAGAGAGGATAAGGCCGGGCGGATCAGGGAGAAAATGGAAGAAGGAAAAACGAAAAAGAAAAGGAAGTGCTTCTGATGATCAATAGAGGAAAAAGAATAGGGAAGAAACCGGCGGCTGCTTTTCTCGCGATATCGATCGTCCTGACCATGGTGGGATGCCGTAAGCCGAAAGAAAAACAGAAGAAAGAATATCGTGTTGTAAAGGAGTCCGACCCGTATTATTCCGCCTCAGAAGTGGAGCTGCTTATTCCTCATAAGGAGGGGAAAGAGCTTCTGCAGCTTCTCGTAGACGAACCGGAAATCTCGGACGGAAAGATCCGCTTTAAATTCGATGCGAGCTACAAGGTTCCGAAAGAACTGAATGACAAGCAGTACCTATGTGCGCAGAACCTCGATAACTTCACGGAAGAAGAGAAACTGGCGATTTGGGAAGAGTGGGTCAGCTATTTCGATGAAGGCACGGCCTGCTTCGACCTTAACGGGAATTTCCTCGGAGTGGAAAAAGAAGAGGCGGATCCTCGTGCTTCCATGCCCTGGGCGGACGAACACACGGACCTGTTTTACTGTAAGTCTCTTCCGGATGGAAGAAGTCTCGGCTGGAGCTTCGAGAAGATAGTGCTCTTTGATCCTGAGGGAAAAGAACTGGCGAGCTACGAACCCGAGCTGTTTACGGGAGATGTTTTTGTGGCGGGAGATGAGATCTTTGTTTCCTGCCGCCACTATGAAGAGGAAAAGACCGAAGCGTCGTATGACTATATCGTCCGGCTGGATGGCCAGACGCTGAAGGAAAAGGGAGATCAGATCCGCCTTTCCGGGTCGGTCAGTAAGGGGGATGTCTGTTCGAGTGATCAGGGAATCTTCCGCATGAGTTCCAATGGAATATATAAGATCAATACCGATAGTGGAAAAGAGGAAGAATTTCTTCTCTGGAGTGATACGGATCTGAATTATGTGGGCGTGATCGGAGATGGCGCGAAGATTGGTAGCGATACGTGTCAGCTGATCAAGTATGTGAACGAGGAAACAGATGAGAATGGACATCTGGTCATGCACGTTCTTCTTGTCACGCTTACTAAGGAAACGAAAAATCCGCATGCCGGGAAGACCGTGCTTACCCTCGGTGATGCGCGTGAAAACGATGCGGATCTTGTTAAGGCTGTGGTTGCGTATAACTTGCTTCCGGATAAGAAAGTGCGGATCGAAGTGCACGACTATTCTTCCTATGCAAGTGCATATGGCGCTTACGAGAAAGTTATCTCCAAGATCGCGGATCAGGTTTATCTCGATCTTCTTTCCGGGACCGGTCCTGATATCCTCGTGAACTTCGCTACCTCTCCTTCTTTTCAGACGGAAGATGTTCTTCTGGATCTGACGCCGTACATAAGCGGAGATGGCGGGCTTTCGGATCAGGAATATTACAGCACGCTTCTTCGTGCGTATGAAAAGGACGGAAAAGTATTCCATCTTCCGACCAATGTGGAGCTCTACGGGTTCTGGGGAAACAGCGCACTTCTTCCGGAGGGACCGGCGATCTCTGCCTCTGATTTTGATGCTATCCGCGACAGTTTGCCGGAGAACACGATGCTTCTTCCGCCTATGGAATATGACGATCTTCTGAAGATGCTTCTGCCTCTTAAAACGGGCCGCTATATCGACTCTAAGAAGGGCCGGGCGGACTTCTCGGATGCCTCCTTTGCCGAGATCCTTGATGTGGTGAAAAAGTATGGTTCCCATATAGAAGAACCGAATGAAGAAACTTATGAGGAAGCTATGGCAAAAGCACCGGAGACGCTTCTTCGTGAGAGTATGGTCGCGATGATCCCGTGCATCATATCTGCTCCGTCCGACTATAAGAATTGCCTTATGCTTCAAAACGGGAAGGGAAGAGTCTATGCATTTGGAGATGGAAATGGTTCGGGCTTGCCGGATGTGGCTTCTGGGAATGACGGACGGTCTGGCCAGCAAGGCATGACGATCGACAGCAGGATGTCTGTTGCGATCTCGAAAGACACTCCTTACGCCCAGGAAGTGTGGGACTTCATCCGGTCGCTTTTTAACGAAGAAAACCAGAGAAACTTCGCAGAAAGCCTCGGCGGGATCCCGGTGATCCGAAGTGAGGTGGAGGCACTCTGTGAAAAATGCGGGATGACCGAAACGGAGAAAAGTGCTTTTGCCGAAGAACTGGAAAGAAAACATGAAGTGCGCGTCACCGACGATGCGGTCCTGAATATCGTGAAAGAAGAAGCAGAAGGATACTTCCTCGGACAGAAGAGTTTGGACGTAGTAGTAAGCACGATCCAGAACAGGGTAGAAACGGTGCTGAAAGAGCGTGGATGAAACTGCCGAAAAAATACAAATGAAACACTCGAAAAATTATAAATGAAATATTCGAAAAAACACAAATAAAATACTCGAAAAAATACAAATGGGATTGTCTAAAGGCCTCCACGATGTTATCATTATGGTAATTTGGAGGTGCTTGAGATGAAATATTATCCAAGACTTGTAGATTCCAGAATCGACCAGCTTAATGAGGCATTTAATGCCATCAATATAGTTGGTCCTAAAGGGTGCGGAAAAACAAGAACAGCTAAAGAGCGCTGCAAAACAATTATAGAATTTCAGGATGAAGAACAGAGAGAGGGATTGCTTTCCATAGCAGATACTGCCCCCACTTTGTTTCTGAAACGTGAGAAACCAATCCTTTTCGATGAGTGGCAGGATGCACCTAAGATTTGGGGAACTATAAGGAAGGATTGTGATGATCATCCTGAATCAATTGGTGAGTATTATCTGACGGGTTCTACAAGCAAGATAATAGATACTCCTCATACAGGTACCGGAAGAATAACCCGTATTCAAATGTATCCAATGACTTTATGGGAAACCGGAGAATCAAACGGAACTGTATCGTTGACCCGGATAGTAGCCGATGAGTCCTATGATTATAGTGGGGCAACTTCAAAAATGAGTTTAGAAGATCTGTTTTATGCGGCTTGCAGAGGTGGATGGCCAAGATGTCTTGCTCTAAGGAATAAAGAGGGAAAACTTGAGATAGCCAGAGACTACTATAGACAGATATACACAAGAGATATAAGTGCTTTTGACGGCGTAAAGAGAAACTCTGAGTGGGCAAGAGCCCTGCTCTGGTCCTATGCGCGCAATATGGCAACAATGGC
>CADCLV010000098.1 GCA_902802325.1 Oscillospiraceae bacterium
CAAGAACCTTATCAACGATGCATATTGTCGCGACATGTCTTTAAAGGTGAGAAGCCAGCTCGACATGAAAAGACGAATGGGCAAGTTTATCGGAAGCTTCGCCCTGTACGGCTATATGAAAGACCCGAAAGACCATAACCATCTGGTGATTGATGAGACCGCAGCCAGTATTGTCGAACTCATCTTCAACATGAAAATGGACGGCTTCTCGTCTGGGCGGATAGTACGGAAACTTTCCGAAATGCAAATCCCGACACCGATGAACTATAAGCGGATATGCGGCATGAACTATAACAGTGGTTTCCGATCAGGAACGAATCCGACTTGGTCAGTTTCTACGATCGATCGGATCCTCAAAAACGAGATGTATACCGGCACCATGATCCAAGGCAAGAGACGGAAGATCAACTATAAGATCAAGCAGATAACGGACATGGATCCATCCGACTGGTATAAGGTCGAGGGGATGCATGATGCGATTGTACCAAAGAGTGTATTTGACTGCGTGCAGAGACTGATCCTCATGGATACAAGAACACCGCCGGTGTCGGATACCGTACCCGTATTTTCCGGACTTCTGAAATGTGCAGATTGTGGGCAGAACATGGTGAGACGTGCTGTCACCAAGTACGGAAGGAAGTACTACTATTACCACTGCTCTACCAATAAGAATGGTGGAGACTGCAGTTCCCATCACATAAGCGAAAAGAATCTACTGGACTGTGTGCTTAAGGCCATCCGGACTAATCTGGAGTTCCTTTCAAACTCCGTCGAGGTCATCCGAAGCATGAAGGAACGTCCCCATGATGTTATCGGGGTCAACCTTCTTAACAAACAGATAGAGGAGCATGTCAAAGAAATCGAGAAGTATAACTCACTGAAAGTGAAACTTTATCTCGATTACCAGGAAGGTCTTATTACCAAAGCCGAGTATATCGATATCAACGACAGCTTCACTCTGAAGCTCGACCGGCTGAAGGCAGCGCTGGATGTATACCAGTCAAAGCGGAAAGATAAACTCTCCCTGAATATCGATGACATCCCGTGGATAGAGGAATTCATCGAATACAAAAATATCCAGAAACTCGAACGGCGTATTGCCATTTCTCTGATCGAGAAGATCAGTATCCATGACGGTTCGCATATCGAAATCACATTCAGACACCACGAAGAACTGGAAGAAATACTGAAGATCGCTATGTCGGCGCAGGAGGTGATTGCTTGATTTGTGTAGGCTATTCCAAAAGGACTCCCTGTGTGGGGTATATGAAGAGAGTCGGACTGAAAGAACAGAACGACCGAATCCGTGCTTTTGCCGCAGAACAAGGATTGAAGATCTGTAAATTCTACGAAGACAAGAGCGATTATTATATGTCGGTCACCGGCTATGATCAGCTCCGAAAAGACGGCATGAGAAGACAGTTCGATCTGGTCATCTTCGAATCGCTTTACCGGTTCGGGATTACGGTGGCGGAAGCCAGAAATCTTCTTCTGCATACATTCTTTCTGATCGGAGTCCATTTCATCATTATTGAAGACGGGATCGACAGCCGAAACGAAAGCGAGGAATCCCTTGAAAAATACCTTGAGGAGAAGAACCTAGAAATCATGGGGCGTCGGTCATGGAATACCAGACGACAACTTGGTCACTTTGAAGGTGTGTTCGGGACCGGCAACTATGGGTATCAGTGGGATGCGGAAAAAGAAGAATTCATAGTAGATGAAGAAGCAGCATCAGTAATCCGGGAGATATTTGAACTGTTCCTTCAGGGCATGCCTGCCGGCATGATCCGTGAGTATCTGACCGCAAAAGATGTGGAGACTCCATCTGCCCACCTTCACAGAATTACTGGGGTAAAAAGGTATAAGGAATCAACACAGTGGGATGTATGGGCAGTTAAGCGGATCCTTCGGGAAGAACGCTATATCGGCATGACAGAAAGAGACGGATACTCTTTCCCGGAAATCATTTCTTCGGCCGAATTCCATGAAGTTGCTTCAAGGATGAAATCATATATTGTTCCGGAAAAGGATGAACTTCTGATAGCCATAAGGAAGAAATGCTCTTTCATCGATCCTAGCAAGAAAGTGCATATATACGAGTGCCGCTATGCGCATCACTCGGTGAAGTATGTAGCCGTTGTCAGTGAAGCTCGCTACAAGGTATCCCGAGAAGAACTTATAAGACAGATCACCCGAAGAATCAGAATGGAAAAGAGGATCTGCCAAAACGTATGCAAACGATTCGAAACAGAAGCGCCGGCGGAACTATTGGAGGCGATAGAGGCGAGTTATCGATCTCAAGCCAGAATCCTTTTCGAACGTTCGGTAGAAGCTCAGAAGGATAACTTCCACAACTTCAAGCGATACCGAAAAGGAAAACTTTCGGAAAGGCATTACTTCAGGTACCACGATGCCATGCTACAGGAGATTAAGTCCATCGATGACGAGTTTTCGGAGCTATTGGAAAGCCTGAAATACAGACGAAAACAGATATCTCTTGAAAACGAGTGGATCCAAAGATTTCTGAATGTGGATGAGAATGCCCTAACAGCGGAAGTCATAAGAGAGATTCTTTCTTCCATCCTTATCCGGGAAGACGGAACAGTGGAAGTCAAGTTGAATACCAAGGGCAAAGAGGTTTTCCCGAAGACATGGACAGCGCTTCATGGAGGTGTATATGGCACGAAAGAGTAGAAGAGATTTAATAAGTGAGATTCCGGAGATAATGCTTCCGGAAATCCCAAAAGAAGAGCGAATCGCAACGGCGATTTATGCCAGGCTTTCCGAAGAGAACAACGGTAGAGATGACGAAGAATCTATCACGAGCCAGCTGACTCTTCTTCGGACGTATATCAGAGAAAACCCGGAGTTTGATCTGGTGGATACCTATGTCGATAACGGTTTTACCGGTACCAACTTCAACCGTCCGGAATTCAGCCGTCTGATCACGGATCTCAACCATGGACGTGTTTCCTGCGTAATCGTAAAAGACCTTTCCAGATTCGGCAGAAACTATATCGAAGCAGGATTCTTCATTGAGACAATTTTTCCGAAGTTGAATGTCCGCCTGATTGCCATAAACGATCACTTCGATAGTGCGAGACCGGAAGACCGAGACAGTATATCGGTTCCTATGAAGAACATGATCAACGAGATGTATTCCCGTGATGCTTCGAGGAAAGGAATCATTGCGTACCGTATCAAGCGGAATAAGGAGAATGTCCTTCCTAACGGAAAAGCACCTTTCGGATATAAGAGGAATTCTACCAGAACACAGTATGTGGTGGACAGGGAGAAAGCCGACTATGTCAAACTCATCTTCCTATGGCGGCAGATCGGGTTGTCAGATGTAGCGATCAGTGACCGGTTGAACCTTCTTGGCGTGCCGCTTCCAAGTGACGGAATCAAGATCAGAAAGTGCGGATGGTGGACGCCACCTTGTATCTACAGCATCGTTAAGAACAAAACCTATCTTGGAAATCTCTATTTTGGCAAAGCCCACAACCGGCTGGGTGCAAAAGGCAGGGTACGTAAACCAATTCCTGAAGACCAGTGGGTCGTTCATGAGAATACCCACGAGGCGATTATTACGAAGCTTGATTACGAACTGGCCAATGCAAAACGGATCAAGAACGCTGAATCAAGAAAGAAGACGTATTTCAGTTCGCCCACGAACAACTTGAAGACGATGGTGTACTGCAAAGAATGCGGAAGGAAGATGATTCCGGTGGATTCCGGATATAACAAGAGAACGAAGAAGCGGTATATGCGCTTCCATTGCGGACAAATCGCACAGTTCACGAATTACTGCGGTAACTCTGTATCTGAGGATTTTGTAAAGGTTATTGTTATGGATAGTGTTCGAGTCCAACTGAAACTCATGACGGACAGGGCTGATTTTATACGGACGGCAAAGACTTCAGGGAATGGAAAAGACTTGTCGCTGTCAATCGATAAGAAGATCACATATGTGGAATCGACACTGACAGACGAAAAAGAGAAACGAGCCAAAGTGTTTGAGGATTACCATACAGGGCTGCTTGAGAAGGAAGACTTTGACCATATCAGTAGAAGCCACGCCTCACGGATCCGGGAACTGGAAGACTCACTACAGGATCTAACGAGAAGAAGAGATGAATACACCCGTGCAATCAACCGGTATCTTGCCATGATCGATGAACTGGAGATCAAATCCGGCGATGATGGCTATGACGATGAACTTGTCGGAAAACTGGTAGAACGCGTGGATATCACCCGGGACAGAAGGGTAGAAGTGGTTTTCAAGAGTAATGACTTCCTGGATCTTCTGGATGAAGCACTGAAGGGAGGTGCGGCATGAGTATTGGAATCTACTTAAGGCTTTCTCTTGCAGACGGTGATCTGAGCGGACCGAAGAAGGAAAGCAACAGTATCGAAAACCAGCGGCTGTTGCTACGGGAATACGTGTATAGCCATGACGACCTGGTGGGCGACATCGTGGAATACGTTGATGATGGCTATACAGGCACCAATTTCAACAGGCCTGGATTTGAGCGGATGCTCAGCGATGCCCGAAAAGGGGCTATCAAGGTGATCCTTGCTAAGGATCTTTCCAGGCTGGGACGAAACTACATCGAACTCGGTGATTATCTGGATCAGATCTTCCCGAGAGTCGGAGTACGGGTGATCGCAGTCAACTCCAACTATGACAGCAACGACCATCTGGGCGATGTATCCGGCATGGATGCGGCGATATCGAACTTTATAAACACCATGTACAGCAGGGATCTTTCTATAAGATTGAAAACTGCATATAAAGCCAGATGGCAAAGCGGAGTTATTACCCGGGGCATCGTCGTGTACGGATATCTCCGCGATAAGAAGGACAAGGAGAAGTGGTTGATCGACAGGGAAGCGGCAAAGGTTGTTCGCGATATATTTGAGTGGGCTGCTAACGGGTGGAGGGTTATGCAAATCGTTGACCGCTTGAATGAACAGAAGTTGGAAACACCTCTGGGACTACAATAAAGTCAGAATGATCCTCAAGGACTGGGACTATACAGGCGACTGTTATGCACATAAGAGGGAAAGCACCTTGTTCGATATCACAAGTTACAAGGATGTTCCTGTTGACGAGTGGATCCTGATTAAGAACCACCACCCGGCAATCGTGTCCAAAGAACTTTTCAAGAAGGCACAGCGGATATTTCGGGATAATGTGTGGCATGACAAACGCGAACCGGCGTACTATGCCCTGAAAAGCAAACTCCGCTGTGGGAACTGTCATCTGGTGTTTCGGTACCTGGATCACAAAAAGAAGATCTGTTGCGGACATAAACTCGCTTCAGGTGTTTTCTCGGGATGCAGTTTGGCGAAGTACTCCTATCCGCTGATCGAGGAGAAAGTGTTCGAGGCTCTGAAGAAGTATCTTCAGGATCTGCAGATGATGGAATTCATTATTGAAAATGATCTGGGCTCGCATCGTTCGCGTTCGGAAGAATCTTTCAAGTCAATGGAGACGAAGGTCGATGTGCTCAAGGCGGAGCGTATCCGCCAGTACGAAGGGTATGCCGCTGGTCTCATAACGCCCGAAGCCTATCTCAGAAAGAAGAAGGAACTCACGGAGCAAATTGAACTGATTCAGAGTGAGATGCAGGACCTCAAACAGTCGATCCGCGAAGACGAAGAGGTCATGACAACAGTGAGCAACACAT
>CADCLV010000099.1:0-3873 GCA_902802325.1 Oscillospiraceae bacterium
CGAATGTGTGTTATTATATTTCGCGGAAGCTTAGCTCAGCGGGAGAGCATTCCCTTCACAGGGGAGGGGTCATGGGTTCAAACCCCATAGTTTCCACCAGTTAATAGATCCTGAAAGTCTGATGATACGGGCTTTCAGGATTTTTCTTTTACTTCAGAATTTCGTATTGACGACAGTTTTGACGACAATTAGGTTTAGATTTAATAGAAAGAGTGGGCTGACCAATACAAAATCTTCTTGTCCCATAGCCTGAAAGCGCCTATTTTCAACATAATGTGCGGATTGGATTTTTCTTTAGGTAATTAAAAACTCATCATTATTCACTCTTCCGCACGCAGATATCGTTCAAGTGTATTTGCCGCAGAATAAAGCCGCTTCTCCTCTGCTCCATAAAGGATCAGACATCTTCTTATGCCATGTTCATCTCTATCCGAAGTGGAGATAGTAACTTGCGGCAGCCCGCAGAAATTCATAATATTCGTTGGTCCTGTCACCAGTACCGCATCTACATCTTCGATCTCACTTCTGACTTCTTCGATGCGGTTCTTTCGGAACCGGAGCGCTTCCAGATATTCTTCCGAAAGAAGGCCGCCCTGTGTCTCATGAAGGGCTTCGTAAAGATACCCGTGGCCATATTTCATCATGGTGTCCGGATTTTGTTCGTAGAAAGATACGATATCCGAAAGTGTTTTTTTCGAGGCAGTAGACGAACGAAGGTATTTTTCGAGCATCGGACCGAACTCATATTTCATGATCGTTTTCAAACGAGATTCTTTTTCCTGAAGGACCTCCGAAAAAGAAACGCCTTCTGCTTTTAATCTTTCAACCGTCCGGTCGAAAAAAGCTTTTTCGGCCTCATCCACACGGGAAATGTTTGCCTGATTCACCGCCAGACGGAGTTTGGATAAAGCCAGTGGACGAATATCCGGAAAGACCTCATCCCTCATGGCCCGGTACATCCGGAAAGCGTCCAGAAACGTCTCCGCCATCGGGCCCGGGCTATCCAGCGTCTTGGAAATTGGAACGATTCCTTCCTGTGAAAGCACGCCTACCGGCGGCTTTATGGCACTGATTCCGTTTAATTTCGCGCAGCCGATCACCGAAGATGATGTATCTGTACCTAACGCCATGGACACGATGCCGGCGCTGACGGCCACACCGGATCCGGTAGAGGAGCCGCCCGGCTCCGCGCCATCAAAGATCGCATGTTTCACCTGACCGCCACGGGAACTATAGCCTCCGGGCATATCGGGAGATACGTAATTGGCAAATTCCGTCATGTTCGTTTTTCCAAGGATCACGGCGCCATGACGGCGAAGATTCGTTATGACCGGCGCATCCGAAAGCGCAATATTATCGGAAAGAGCCAGGCTTCCCGCAGTGGTGTGCATGCCTTTGACATCGATATTATCTTTTACCAGGATCGGTACTCCGCGAAGAAGAAGCTCACCCGGCATGCCACTTGCTTCCGAAGGTTTTCTCCCTTGGAAATTCGCCTCATCCAACGCAAACTCATTGATTTCCGAAATGCAGTTCAGTTCTTCTTTTCCACCAAGCTGTAAAGCCCGTCTCATAGCCCGTTGAGTTCTATGCATATCTTCTCACCCCAAAGCCACATCCAGTGCCATCATGACCGTAAACCCGAAAGAAAACATGAGGACTCCTATATCAGAATGCTCTCCGACGCTCATCTCGGGTATCAGTTCTTCCACTACAACATAGAGCATAGCACCGGCGGCAAAAGAAAGGAGATAAGGCATGACCGGAACCAGAAGCCCGGCTGCCAGGATCGTTAAAAGTCCGCCGACCGGCTCTACCGCTCCCGAGCCCATACCGAGAAGAAAGGCCTTACTTTTACTCTTTCCCTGGGCATGAAGCGGCATGGAAATAATGGCGCCCTCCGGAAAGTTCTGGATAGCGATTCCCAATGACAGAGCCAGTGCGCCGCCTAAAGTCATAGCACTGTTTTCCGAGAGGAATCCTGCATACACAACACCCACAGCCATTCCTTCAGGAATGTTATGGAGGGTCACTGCCAAAACCATCATGGTAGTCTTGGCAAGCTTACTCTTCGGTCCTTCTGACGTTTCCGCATTCATATGAAGATGTGGGATGACATGATCCAGAAGCAAAAGGAAAAGCACTCCTGCCCAGAATCCGACGGCAGCCGGAAGAAAAGCCAGCCGCCCTTTATCAGAAGACTGTTCCATAGCAGGGATCAAAAGGCTCCAGATCGATGCTGCCACCATGACGCCGGCAGCAAACCCGGTAAGTGCTCTTTGGACAGGAACACTCAGTTCCTTCTTCATAAAGAACACACAGGCCGCACCTAGCGTGGTTCCCAAAAAGGGAATCATCAATCCGATAAATATATCCATACTCTTCTCTTTTCCCGCCTCCGCTCAATAAAAATCACAATTTCTGGTTAAACCCGGTCTTATCATCACTTCTATATCCGGCTTTCCGGTAGAAATTCAAAGTAGATTCTTTCTTCGAGCCGGTCATCAGCATGATTTTATAACAGTTTTTGGATATGGCGATTTCTTTGGCCCGAGCCAGACACTCACCAGCATAGCCTTTACAGCGGTAGTCCTCATGTGTCACCACATACTCTACCAGGGCAAACGGACGTACATTATGAGTGAGATTCGGAATAATAATACAGCAGCAGGAAGATACGATCTTCCCATCGATCTCACAGACGATAACGTGATAATTCTCATCTTCAATCATCTGATTCCATGTTTCGAAAAGATGGGCATCCTCTTCCGGTTTACTTTCTTCATGCAAATGAAGATACAGCTCCAGCATCTGATCCAGGTCTTCTTTTCTCGCTTCTCGAATCATGATTCCACCCCGCTCAATCGTTTTTTACCGATATTATTATCCAACTACTCAAGGAATTCGTCCAGAGCCGGGCAGTTGAAAATGCGAAGTATATAGGAGAATCGTTTATCGGACAAGTTTCCCGCTCTCTATATGGATCACTTCATCACAGCATAAAGCAAGAAGTTCCGGATCATGAGTGCTGACCAGTATTGTACTTCCGGAATTTGCCAGTCTCCTAAGCATATCCCCGACCTGCTTCATATGGGCATAATCAAGGCCGGATGTAGGTTCATCAAAAAGTAGGATCTTCGCCCCTGCTGCGATTGCAGAAGCAATCGCCACTCTTTGCTTCTGACCACCGGAAAGAGCCATCGGATGCTTTTCCTTAAAAGGAAGAAGTCCTAACCTGTCAAGGATCTCATCACAACGTTTCTCATCTTCTTTTTCCATCGAAAGCATCACTTCCGCTTTTACACTATCAGTAAAGAGCTGGTGATTCACGTCCTGCATAACCATATAGGTCAGTTTTAACCTATCCTTGCCGGAATATGTTTTTCCGGAAACCGTAATCGATCCCGGGCAACGCTTTTCCAATCCGCAGACACATCTTAAAAAAGTGGATTTACCGGTTCCGTTTCTTCCGATAACACCAATCACTTTCCCTTCTGGAAGAACGAGTTTCGGAATGCATAACTGCAGCCCCTCACATACTCCGGCATTCCCGTCTTTTATACACTTGGACAGTTTTCTTCTACTGCGCTTCTTATCGTAAGAAAAACAGAATTCAGATAGAATTACCTTTTCTTCTTTGTCCGCACCACGTGTTGAATTATCTTCATGTTTCGCCCCCTCTTTTTCGGAGATATGTTTCGAAGTAATCTGTCCCATATCATCAGTAAAAGCATCGATATATTTTTCTTCAAGAGAGGTCGGACGAAGTTTCAGTTCAGCCACTTCGGTTTCTGAAAGATTTTGAAATTCTTCACTGTTCCACTCCTTTTTCACCGCTCCTTCAGAAAGATAAAGCACGCGGTCGACCAGATC
>CADCLV010000099.1:3947-8920 GCA_902802325.1 Oscillospiraceae bacterium
GCATTCCAATCCAGATTCGAAGATGGTTCATCCAGAAGTACGATTTCCGGAAGCAGTGCCGATACGGAAGCACAGGCGATCTTCTGTTTTTCTCCGCCGGATAACTCAAAGAGAGACCTGTTCAGAAGTCTTTCGATCTTCATCTCAGATACGACCGTATCTTTCCGTTTCGATATCTCTTCCGGCGGAAGTCCGATATTTTCTGGTCCGAATACGATCTCTCCATCAGTATCCACGGAAAAGAACTGGGATCTGGGATTTTGAAAGACAGTCCCCACTATCCCGGCCAGATCAAAAAGTTCTGTTTCCCGTACGTTTTTCCCATCTACGATCACTTCTCCTTCCAGTTCCCCGGAGTAATAGTGAGGGATCAGGCCGTTAATCAGACGAAGGATCGTAGTTTTTCCGCATCCGGAAGCACCGCAAAGAAGAACCGTCTCTCCTTGATGAAAAGACAGGTTCACATCAGTTAAAAGGCCTTCCGTACTACCTTTATACTTGAAAGAAACATGATTGATTTCGATAATTGAATTCTGCTTTTCCATATGTATATCCAACACAGAATTGTCCTTTTCTTAATTATATGAATGATCGTTCACCCGAAGTATTTGCAGTACACGAACACCGCAAGCACCATAGTGAATAACATCATCAGCAGGATATCCCACAGATGAAGTTTCAATTCAACGATACTGGTTCTTTTTACATTCCCACCAAGTCCGCGTGTAATTGCGGCGGCCGAGAGTTCATCTCCGATATTGACACACGAAAAAAGAAGCGGGATCATACGATATTCGACCATTTTCACTGCATTTCCGCCGCCAAAAGAGATACCCCGCATTTTCATGGCATCGCGGATCGCCCCGTATTCTTCTTTGATGGTTGGAAAGAAACGCATCACAACAGCAAGGGAGATCGCGATCCCGTCAGGAACATGCATCTTCTGCATCGCCGACATGAATTCATCGATCTTCGTAGTCCTCACACAATACCATGCCGTGATCATGGCCGGCATAAACTGCACCACAATACCGCAATAACCGATCAGTATGGCAGTGAGTATTCCGGAAGACTCCTCGGAAAGAAAGAAAAAGGTCAATACAAGTGCCAAGCCATAACATATCAGAAAACGGATCGCGCTGGCATTTTTCTTTTCTATAAAAAGAAGAATGATCGGCACCATCGTCATAAAGATGCGCACGCCCCATAGAAATGGCGTCGTGGCCGTCATGAGGACGACCATCGACACCACCAGGATCATATATAGCTTTGTTCGAGGATCCAGTGCAATATGCATTACACAATGCCCGCTTTCTCGAAATGCTTCTTTACCACTTTCTTTCCGATCACTGCACCGATACAGCCGAATACGAAGCAGAGGATCAGAAGAACTGCGATCGTCTTTTCATTGATGGCCCGGAAAAGATCGTCACAGTATTCCGCAGAGTACCCTCCATCCAGGAGATCCGTTCTGTACGAATCAGCAGTCACGATGACCGGGAAATAATTCGCGCAGATCCAAAGGCAGAATACACCGTAGCTTAAGATCGTTTTCTTGAAGCTCTTATACTTTCCGGATTTGGCGATCAGATCTGAGATCACACCTGCAGCCACGATCAAAGGTGCGCCCAGATAACCCATTCCGAGAACGAACATGATGATTGCAATCAGTACGGACATAAGTGAGATCATACCGAACTTCTCCACTTTCGTATAGAAAAGCATCATCGGAATCGCGCCTACCAATGGGATCATCACGACATACGATGCCACGATATATGGATGGATATAACCGAGCATACCACACAGAAACTCCACCACGATCAAAAGTGCGGTGAAAATACCGACTGTAATAAAGTCTTTTGCTTTCAATTTACTACTGTTCATAAATACCCCTCAACTTCCGTTAGTTATCAGAAGCTAACTCATGATCACAATATGTTAGCTTTAGCTAACCAATAATATAGTATTCGAAAGATTATTTCCAGTAGTTTCTGAACATTTTTTCAAATCTGTTCAGTAATTCGTCAAATTGCACGAAAACTCACGTGCCGGATTGAAGCGCGACCATTCTCGCATACGTCCCGTTTTTCGACAGAAGTTCTTCATGGCTTCCACGTTCAATGATATTCCCGTCAGAAACGACCAGGATCTGATCTGCATCTTTGATCGTCTTCAGTCGGTGTGCAATGACCAGAAGTGTCTTGTTCCGGCAAAGCTCCGATATTGCTTCCTGTATCGCACGCTCATTATCCGCATCCACACTGGCAGTCGCCTCGTCAAGAATGACGATCGGTGCATCTTTTAAGATACATCTGGCGATGGAGATACGCTGCTTTTCCCCGCCGGAGAGAGATGCTCCTCCCTCACCGATCACGGTATCAAAGCCATCCGGAAGTGCCATAATGAAGTCATAGCAGCGTGCTTTTCGGGCAGCTTCGTAAACTTCCTCTTTTGACGCATCCGGACGTGCCATCGCGATATTGTTATAGATCGTATCCTGGAAAAGATATACTCTCTGGAACACCATACTGATATGATCCATCAAATCTCCCATCGGAACATTTCGGATATCTTTTCCGTTTACCAGGATCTTTCCATCTCCGATATCCCAGAACCTTGCAAGAAGCGAAGCGATCGTTGATTTACCTCCGCCGGAAGGGCCGACAAGCGCACACATTTCGCCACTATTTACTTTAAAAGACACATGCTTCAGCACGTCTTTTTCTGTATATCCGAAGGTGACATCGTCATATTCGATCGCCGCCTCACTTCCGCTCAGGGAGGAGGCATCCGGGAGTTTTTCTTTTCCGTTATCCGGCATTTCTTCTTCCGCAAACAGGGCTTCGATACGGTCGAGACTTGCCGAGGTCACAGTAAGTCTTGCCATCTGGGAATAGTAACTTTTGACTGCACTAAAAAGGTCGAAGAGGAACAGCGCCATACCGACCATATACACATTTGAGATCATTTCCATATGGAAAAGATAGGCACAAAGTAAAAGTACAAGGGCCGTACCGATTCCATAGGTCAGATTCAGAGCTCTTGACCAGGGTGTATAGTCTACTTCAAACGCGATGCTTTCCTTACAGTTCTTCTCAAATTCGTCTGTCAGCTTCTTTGAGTTTTCGCCCAAAAGATTGTAGCTCTTAATGATTCCGATCCCTTCTGCAAAATCCAGGACTTCGTTTGTCAGAGATTCACTGTATTCCTGTTTTTTGTGGGAATGATCCATGGTATAGCGTAGCATCAGGTTTCCTACCACAAAGAATACGAGCAATATAAACAGAGAAAGAAGACCCAGCCGGAAATCCATAAAAAACATCATGAGGATCATCAGCGCCTGCGAGATGATAAAAGACACAAGTTCAGAAAGCACACCCATGCAGTTTTCCTCGATAAATACCATATCGGTGGAAAGGATCGAACTGATTTTACCGATATTGCCTTCTGTAAAATATCCCATGGGAAGTTTTCTCAGATGATCACCCAGACGGATACGCATATCCGCGAATACTTTATAACCTGCCGCAGACTGAAGTATATTCGTCAGATGTTCGAAAACCGCCTGAAGGATCACACTTGCGAAAAGAACGATTCCGAAGATCAGGCAGGTCTTCTTATCCATGGTCCCTTCCATAAACAGCTTGATCATCAGGAAACTCAGCATCAGCGGCATTTTCATCAGGCATCCCTTGAAAAAAGAGGTTATATAGGATGCCCGGATCGCTTTTTTATACTTTCCCGTCATACGGATCAGTCGATGCATGATCTTAATCATACGTTCTTTTCCTCCTTGATTCTCCATGTGCTGGCGCTTACCGATGCGTCCCACAGATTCTTATACTCGGGACATGAGATAAGAAGTGCTTCATGTCTGTCGGAAGCGATACACTCACCATCTTTCATCACGCAGATCTTGTCCGCATTCTTGATCGTAGACAGGCGGTGCGCGATGACCAGGACAGTCTTGTCTCTCATGATCTCATCGATGGCCCGGTTCATCTTTTCTTCATTTTCCGGATCCATAAATGCCGTCGCTTCATCAAGTACAATGATCGGTGCATTTTTCAGGATCGCTCTCGCCAGGGAAATACGCTGGCGCTCGCCGCCGGATAATTGCTTTCCGCTATCTCCGGCCAAAGTCTCGATACCATTCGGAAGTCTTTCCAGAAATTCATCACATTGCGCCCTTGATGCAGCTTCGAGTACTTGCTCTCTACTCGCATCCGGATTTCCGATATGTATATTCTCATAAAGAGACGTATTGAATAGGAACTGTTCCTGAGATACAAAGGCCACCTGATCGTTCAATGCCCGAAGCGACATATCCGTAATATCCTGCCCTCCGATCGATATATGCCCGGAAGAAAGATCATAGTAGTGGACCAGAAGTTTGGCCAATGTGGATTTTCCGGATCCGGATTCTCCAACCAGCGCGGTGGTCGTCCCCTGTTTTAACGACAGGGATACGCCGTGAAGAACTTCTTTTTCATCATAGCCGAAGTGAATATCTTCAAAAACAACATCCGAGCTGTTCCCGGCAAACCCGGAAGTTCCTTCCTGAAGAGGCGGAAACTCCATCATCTTCTCCAGCGCATCGATCTTATAGTTCAGCTGAGGGAACTTTCCCGCAAAGTTCAGTGCTTTTAGCACGGAAGGACCGACGGCAAAAGACATACAGAGGACCAGTACCAGTTTATCCAGTGCGATCACCTCATTGATGACCATAAGAGATCCGAGCGGCAGGATCAGGAGCGCCATACACGGAAGAACACTGGCATATACAGCCATCCACGGCCAGCAGACCTTATACCATGCAAGCGTGAAGTCCCTGTAGCTTCTCACTACTTCTCCGAACCGCTTATAGGAATCGCCGTCTTTATTAAAGACTTTCACCACTTCCATACCATTGACGTATTCGATGATCGTGTTGTTCATTTTCGTTGCCGAAGCATAATAGTCGTTCATCT
>CADCLV010000100.1 GCA_902802325.1 Oscillospiraceae bacterium
ATCGTAGTAGTCAGCCTTCTTACAAAGGCACCGGATCAGAAGATCGGCGAGACATTCGAAGCCGTCAAAGCGGAGTGCAAAGCAGATCGTAAATAAAGATCGTTTTTACGGCCTAAAGAACGATTTTATGGCCGCTGCCATCTCATCGAGATGCTTCGTGAAGCAGTGGTCGGCACCGGGGATCGTTACCAGTTTGGCATTCTTATAGAGTTTTACCGCTTTTTCTGCATACGAGATAAGCACTGTCTCGTCCGCATCGCCGTGCACGATCAGAACAGGGCCTTTGTATCTTTCGATCTCGTCTTCCGGATGGATCGTCTGGGCGACGCGGACATAGTCACCGGATAGGACCACGCCCCAGTTTTCCAGCGTATCCGGGATGTGCTCCGGATCGAAACTCATGCCCAGAAGACTTCCTTCTCTTGCAGCGTCGGGAATCATCCAGGCAGGGGAAAGGGGAAGGATCGCTTTAAATGTATCCGGGAACATGCCGCCGATCAGCATAGTCAGAAGTCCACCCTGGGAGTGGCCGCACAGATACAGGTCCGTCACGAAATCCAGTGCCTTTGCATAGTTCACTACAGAAATCGCATTGGTCACCCACTTATAGAGCGTATGGTCTTTGAACTCGCCGTCGCTTCCGCCATGGCCGTACATCTCCGCCCGAAGCACCGCGACTCCCGCCTCGTTCATGGCTTTCTGCGCCGCGATGATGTGATCTTCTTCCATATGCCCGGTAAAGCCATGGATCAGGATGCAAAGCGGACCTTTTTCAACGCCCGGTGCTTTGTCCAGTTTCGCATGAAGACGGATACCGTCACTATTGATATAAAATTCTTCCATTTTCCCTCCTGTAAAAGCACTCACCAGAAAATGTGATTTTCCGATAGATGTCAGCCCACGATTTCAGCAAATTTTTCCATGATCTCCGATATACCGATGGTCTGCGGGCAGACCTGTTCACAGCTCTCGCAATGAAGACATGCAGACGGTTTCTTATCCTGCGGCATCGAACCTACCGCCATGGGTGCGATGAAGTCGAATCCACCATCGGCAACCGTGATGTTATGCTCGTTATAAAGTGCGATCAGGCGCGGAATATCCAGCCCCATCGGGCAATGGCTCACGCAGTAATGACATGCGGTACAAGGAATAGAACCCATGCCGAGGATCCTGGATGCGACCTTCAGAAGACCGTCCATTTCACTGTCAGAAAGGGGTTTATCTTCGGAAAAAGTCTTGATGTTCGCACGAAGCTGAGACATATCCGACATACCGGAAAGAACGACTGTCACCTCCGGGATCGACTGCAGGAACCGGAATGCCCATGCGGGGATCTCTTCTTCCGGACGAAGTTTTCTTAACTCCTCTTCACACTTCTCCGGAAGATTCGCCAGTTTTCCGCCACGCAGCGGCTCCATGACCCATACCGGAATGCCATATTCTTTCAAAAGTTCCACTTTCTCTTTTCCGTGCTGGAAAGTCCAGTCCAGATAGTTCAGCTGCAGCTGGCAGAATTCCATATCTTTTCCATAGGCTTCAAGGAAGCGGCGCAGCACATCGATCTCGCCGTGGCAGGAGAATCCGAGATGACGGATCTTGCCCTCGTTTCTTTTCTCGATCAGGTAGTCGTAAATTCCGTATTGCGGATCAAGATACGCATCAATATTCATCTCACAGACGTTATGGAAAAGATAGAAATCGAAATAGTCATGACCGGTCTTCTCCAGCTGCTCAGGGAAGATCTTCTTGACCTTCGGCATATTCGAAAGGTCGTATCCGGGGAACTTATCCGCGAGATAATAACTGTCGCGGGCGTGTCTTCTGAGCGCATCGCCTAATACAATCTCGGAGTTTCCGTTATGGTATCCGTAAGCAGTATCAAAGTAATTGATTCCCGCTTCAAAAGCTTCGTCCACCATCTTCTGTGTAAGCTCCACATCGATCTGGCTGTCGTTACCGTCGATCACGGGAAGACGCATGGCGCCAAAGCCGAGTGCAGAAAGTTTAATGTCCTGAAAATCTCGATACAACATAGGAAGATCCTCCTTCTATTTCGTGGGTTTATCTCACTTACGGAATAGTACGAACACGCACCCCGATGAATTTATTATACCACCGGATCCGGATTCTTCTTCCTCCTGCGCATAAGAAAACACGCCTTCACCGCATCAGATCACGCCAGTGCTTTTGCCAGGAAATACTTCGTCAGCTTCGGGTCCTTATCCTCGCGGATGAACTCCACCTGAAAGCCGAGTTTCTTATAGAATTCCGGCGCCTGGAAACCAAATGTCGTCAGCGTGATCTTCTCATATCCCTTACCGGAGAATGCTTCTTCCACGGCATGCACGAGTTTGCTTCCGAGTCCGCTCCTTCTACTTCCCTCAGCGATGATCAGATCACCGATATGCACTTCGTTATAGTAGGCCCTTCCGGTGATCACGCCAAGGATCTTCCCGTCCTCGCCTTCCGCGACAAAACAGTAATCATCGAAGTTCAGGTCCACGCCGTTTTGCCGTGCATAATTCGCAAACCCATCGCCGATAAACTCGCCGATCTTTTCATTCTCTTCTTCTACTCTTCTGATCTGCATTTTTCTCTCCTCATCTTTCTCCTCATTTTCTTCGAGATCGCCTTTTGTCCCCTCTTCAAAAGGGGCTGCTTATAGATCCCAAAGACTCATCTGGGTGTACTTTTCCGGGAACTCGTGCATATACCGGAAGATCTCATCCGGGTCATGCATGATCCCTTTTTCTTTGCAAAAGCACTTGAACATCTTCATCAGTTCTTCCGACCTGGGACTCGGGATGATGTACGCATTTCCGAATGTCTTCATGTAGCGTTCCTTCATCCCGGGGAAGTGCTGATCCATCTTTTCATAGAGATATTCCCGATCACCCTCACGAAGGGTCACTCCCATGTCAAAGCAAAGGATGCCTTTCACTCCGACTCTGGCACATTCTTCCAGGATCGGTCTTATATTCTCTTCGTTATCGTTAATGTATGGCAGAAGCGGCGTCAGCCACACAACGGTCGGGATTCCTCTTTTATTCATCTCCTCCAGCACTTCGATACGGCGCTTCGTATTGCAGACATGAGGTTCCAGTATCTTACAAAGATCATCATCGTATGTGGTAAGGGTCATCTGCACGACGCACTTACTTGCCTCATTGATCTCAGCTAAAAGATCGATGTCCATCAATATCCGGTCTGACTTCGTCTGTACCGCCACACCGAAGCCGTACTTCTTAATGACTAGAAGGCACCGTCTCATGAGGTGAAGATTTTCTTCGCAGTGCATATACGGATCCGACATGGAACCGGTGCCGATCATGCACTTACTTCTCTTCGAGCGGAGTGCTTTTTCCAGAAGCTCCGGTGCATTTTGCTTCACTTCAATATCCTCGAAAGGATGCTTGAACTGGTAGCAGGTACTCCGGCTGTCGCAGTAGATGCACCCGTGCGTACACCCACGGTAGATATTCATCCCGCAGGAACCGTGGTTATTCGTCAGGATCCCTTTCGCATCCACAAAGTGCATCGCGCTTCTCCTTTGTTATATCTTCGACTAGCCGCCGATATCGGATATCTTTATGATACCCATTTTCGCTAAATGTTAAACACTTTCCGACTTGCAAAGTCAGCAAATGCAAGTATAATGGAGATAGGAAGCAGTTAACTTGCTTCCCTCGAATAGTTACATCAAGTAACCGCTGAGGTCCAAGTCAGGCGGTTACTTTCTTTTTGGGCGGTTATTCGAAAGCCTTTCAGTTAATGCAACCACTGATACCAGAAGAACTAGTAACGAGAGAAGATCACTCCAACTTACCATATAATCACCCCCTCTCTGACAATAGTCATCGAGGGAAGAAAGGGAACCAACTGCCTCCTACCGTTTCATTATATCATAAAAGGAACGTATTTTCGACTATTTATTCATTGTCTTTCTTCATGTGAAGAAGCTTCTTTTCCTTCTGGTAGCCGATCTTTTTATAGAACGGGTTTCCGCCTCCGGTCATGATTTCGGCGCCGAGCTTACGCATTACCTGATCGTGACGGGACAGCGCCGCAGCCGCAAGTCCTTTATGCTGATGGAAAGGAACCGTGCCGAGCGGCTCCATGTAGGCAAGTTTATTCTCCGGTACCCACCACATACCTGAGAAACAGACATATTCTTCGTTCTCATCGGCAATGATCACGGTGTAATCGTAAGTGGCGTGCGGAGAAGGAGCAATCGTGCAGCCATACACATCCTGATAAAGTTCATGGGCACTCGCACCACCGTTCTTTTTCGGTGTCTCCACATCTGTAAATTCACCGAAGTCTTCGCTCATGAAACTGTCCCACATACACTTGGCCGACTTGAGCGGATCCGATGTTTTTGAATCCACAAAATGGTATCCTTCCGGAAGCGGATAATCGAGTTTTCCTTCCCGGAAATCGAAGTAATTTTCCGTCTCCTCATACACGACCTGATAGCCGCGTTTCTTTGCTTCTTCGATCAGCGCAGTCTGGCTGCCGTACAGGTTTAACTCGCGCGGTTCATCGAATTTCGGATAGGTCTTTTCGGCATACTCGATCATCTCCCCCGCCAGGAACTCATATCCCGGACGAAGAACGAAGTATGTTGAGGTGACCGGGTTTTCGTAGAATACAAAAGCCACCGGCAAGTCTCCATCCAGCCAGAAACGATTGAGGCGGAGATAGTCCTTATCCATCCAGCAGCAAGTGATCGCATACTCCAGAAACGGTGCCGCAGGTCCGTTACTTCCCTCGGGATCATAGACATCCGTCATGAGTTTCCATGCAAGCTCGATGTCTGTTAAAATCTGAAACTGTTTTGTTCTAATAGTCATGTTTCTTTATCCCCTTCCAGCCACTGATGCATGCCGGGTCCGAACTGCTCGGAGGGACGATCCACAAAGCCGAATTTCTTATAAAATTCGTTCTTTCCTTTTGCGGACAT
>CADCLV010000101.1 GCA_902802325.1 Oscillospiraceae bacterium
GGCTGTTGATGATTCGCGCCGTTCTCTCATTTTTGCTTCGTCCTCTAAACGCAGCCTCCTCAGTTCTTTTAAAAATGCATTCTCTATTCTTAGCTTCAGTAGCTCATCCTCTAACGCTTTAACATGCTCTGCACTTGTATCAACTGGACTCTCAATGGGCAGAGTAGAAGATTTCTTTTCTGGTTTTTTCAATGTTTTCCTTCGACCTTTCTTGTGAGGTCTCAATGCATCAGGACCTGCTACACGAAAGCGTCTTACCCAGTTAACAAGCATGCTTGGATTAGTGATTCCTTCTTGTAGAGCTAAATCCTGATATGAGATTTCACTTGATAAATATAACTCTACAACAGAAAGCTTCTTTTCAAAAGAATATGTTTGGTTCTTACGGGAGCGAATTAGTCCCACATCTCCGAATTTCTGGTAATTATAGACCCATTTTTCAATATTACTTTGGGCGGGGACCCCATAAGTTTTAGAAAGATATCCATAACCACCTTCACCGTTTAAATAGGCTTTGACAACTTTCTTTTTGAATTCGAAAGAATACTTAGACATAAAATACCGACCTCAAAATGTTAGATTTTTGGTCTAACTTTTGGGGGTCGGTACAACGGCCCGCTCTTTTTTATGTGATCTGAAGATTTAGTTGAGTCCGGCTTCTTTCAGGATCTCGTTCACAAGTTCCATTTTCTCGTCTGTGGGTTCAGGTATCAATATCATAAAGATCCGCGAATCGACCACAAAGAGGCGGAAGTAGGCCGGCTCTTTTTTGGTGTCGATCTTCATGTCTCCTTCGAAGATCAGGTCCAGACAATCTCCGCTTAGTTCCCCGTCGAACTGTTCCCGGTCATTGTCAAGATCATCGTAGATCGATGCCCAGATCAAGTACATTTCGGCGAAGGCATCTAAACGCATGTCGTCTTCACTTAGCATGATCGTTGTTCTGTTGTCATGAACATATGAGTTCATATCGTCAAAGAATTCTTTATCAGACGTAGTGAATCCGTGTTTTTCGAGAATGGATAGAATACTGTCCCGGTCAAAGTCCGTCTCACCCAGAGCCCGCTGGAATTCCTGATACTGTTCGTCAGTAAGCTTGCCGTCTTCATACATTGTTTTATAGCCCGCACGATAGACTTCCTGGACCTGTTCCTCTGTTAGATCGCTGGTGAACTCAAAGGGATTATCGTACGGCAGGACGTCTTCCATATTGATGATAATATAGAAATCACTATGGTCTTTTTCATCATATTGGAGAATTCCTTGAAGATCGATATCGACCGTAGGTGCTTTTTCCAAATAGCTCTTGAATCCCGGTACAAGACTCAGGACATCAAGGTGATCATCCGGATCGGTATAGGGCACGGGATCGACTAGCGCACTGAAGAAGGAATGGCAGACCGGGGCCAGGGTTTCCGGCGTGGTGAAGAATTCTTTGACTGCTTCACGATCCTTGATGTGCATATGCAAGGTGAAGCTGACCTCATCTTCGTTTTCTATTGGGCCGCACTCGATCTCATAACTCCACAGACTGGTCTGGGCTGTATAAAGAGGCATGAACTCATCGTCGAAATAGAAACTGTCAAGTGCGCTGCTATGTTCCACAATATAATCTGTATTGATAGAAATAAGCGCATCCATAAACCGTTCGATATCTTTTTTGGCGAGCTGGCTGTTATCCGGGATCAGGTCTTTTATGATTTCCACCTGCTCGGATACTACGTCATTGACTGTCGTGGTATCTTCCAGCTGACATGTCTCTTCTTCCTCATCACAGGAAAGAATGATCTCCACGTCGATTTCATCGGTTTCATCAAAACTGCGAAGATCACTAAGAATTGTCTGAAGATTATCCGGCTCCGGATATTCTTCGGCGAATCCTTCTGCGGAAGGGTAGGTCAAGGTCATGATGACTGTGGCCGTTTCATCTTCGATGATGGTTTCTCCGATGGAATATTCCAGAAGAGAAATGTATGTCAGCGAAAGTTCTTTTTCCGAAGAGGGAAGCGAGTCGAGATTCTGAAGCGGATCCTCTTCCGGAGCGATATATTTGGAGAGTTTTTCGAACTTTCCTCTTGTCAGATACATCATATAGTCGTCGACTTCCGATGTGCATTTCTTGATGAGCCTGTCGTTATTTTTCTTTTTCGGCTTGCAACCGGTGGTGAAACTTGCAAAAACCATGGCAGCGGCCAGTGTGACTGCGATTGCGCGATTGCGGTTAAGCATGTGATCCCTCCTCCTATGAACTCCCCCTAAAGGATATTATACACTTTTCGGAACGCGCATGGCACGAAGTGCATTTAAAATAGCCAGGATCAGAACGCCTACGTCACCGAAGATCGCAAGCCGCATGTTGGCGATACCAAATGCACCGAGGATCATGATGATGACTTTGACGGCGATGGAGAAGATGATGTTTTCTTTAACCAGACGCATGGTCTTTCTGGAGATGGCCATGGCTTCGGGAATGCGGCTTAAGTGGTCATCCATGAGGACCACGTCTGCAGCTTCGATGGCAGCGTCGGAACCAAGGGCGCCCATGGCGATTCCCACATCGGCGCGGGTCAGGACGGGGGCATCGTTGATGCCGTCGCCGGCAAAGGCCACGTGGCTGTTATTTCCCAGAAGCGCTTCGACTTCAGTGACTTTTCCTGCGGGGAGAAGTCCTGCGCGGTATTCGGTGATGCCGACTTTTTCCGCCACGCGGGAGGCCACTTTTTCGTTATCGCCGGTGAGCATGATGATGCGGCTGACGCCGGTTCTGGAAAGGGCGGACAGGGCCCGGGCCGAGTCTTCTTTCAGTTCGTCGTTGATGACGATATGGCCGAGATACTCGACTGCATTTTCCGCGGGATCAGAAACGGGAGCTTCGGGCGACAGTGCATTTCCCGAAGAAGCCGAAACACGGGCCAGGTGCACGATGGTACCGGGAAGCTGGCAGTCTTCGTAGGCGGCGCCGATAGAGGCCATGAGTTTTCCGTTTCCGACGTAGAAGGTCTGTCCGTCAATGACGGCGCGGATGCCGTGGCCGGCGATTTCTTCCACTTCGCCTAAGCGGGAAGGATCGATGTGGCCGCCGTGAGCTTCGACAATGGATTCGGCAACGGGGTGGCGGGAGTGGCTCTCGGCCAGTGCGGCGATGTCCAGAAGCATATCTTCCGAGATGGCGGGAGCGGGATCTCCGCAGCGGGCGCCGGCGTGGATGGCTTCTACGGCAAATACACCTCGGGTGATGGTGCCGGTCTTATCCAGAACGAGGGTGTCGATCTCGGAGAGGGCTTCCAGGTAATTGCTGCCTTTGATCAGGATGCCGCGGCGGCTGGCAGCACCGATACCGCCGAAGAAACTCAGAGGTACGGAAACGACCAGAGCGCAAGGGCAGGAGACAACGAGGAATACAAGTCCGCGGTAAAGGCTTCCTGCGAATCCCAGGCTGGTAAAGATCATGCAGATCACGGCGATCAGGATGGCCAGGATCACGACTGTGGGGGTGTACCAGTGGGCAAAGCGGGTAATGAATTTTTCGGAACGGGATTTCTTGTCTGTGCTGTTTTCCACCAGTTCCAGGATCTTGGACACGGTGCTGTCTTCGTAGGCAGAGGTGGTCTTCACCTTGATGGCGGAGGTCAGGTTGATGGAACCCGAAAATACGCGGGTGCCGGGTGCGGCCTCGACGGGGGCGCTTTCGCCTGTCAGGGCAGCGGTGTTGAGGGAAGAAGTGCCTTCCACGATCTCACCGTCGATCGGAACCTTTTCGCCCGGACGGACCAGGACGATTTCGCCGATCTCCACTTCCTCTGGATCCACTTCCTCTTCGCTTCCGTCACGAAGGACGATAGCGCTTTCCGGGCAGATATCCATGAGGTCGGAGATGGACTTACGGCTTTTCCCGATGGCAATGCTCTGGAAGAGTTCTCCCAGCTGATAGAAGAGCATAACGGCAGAGGCTTCCGGATATTCACCGATGACCAGTGCGCCGATGGTGGCGATCATCATGAGGAATTCCTCATCAAGAAAGTTGCCTTTTCCGATCTTGCGGATACCGCCCCAGATAACGTCGTATCCTACGAGAAGATACGGGATCAGGTATGCGCCAAGCCGGATCCAACGGTTATCCGGAAGCGGCAGGAAATGCAGCGCCAGAAGGAGGATGGCGGCGGCAATAATACGGAATAGGATTTTCTTTTGCTTTCTGGTCATAGGGGGTGTGTCCTTATATGTGTTTTTTATATGTTTTTATGTGTTTTTTCAGTGCTTTTCAAGCGGGTGGACGTGAGAAAGGCGGGACCGTGAGGCCGTGGGGGGCAGTTATGCCGTAGTGATGTGGGGCCGGATCACTTTCTGATCAGGCGGCAGTCCGGTTCAACTTCGCGGATCTTCTTTTCGGCAAGGTTCACGACTTCGTCGAACTTATCATCGTCTGCTTCCAGGATCATTTTCTGCGCCATGAAATTTACGGAGCAGCGGTTCACGCCCGGGAGCTTGGAGATGGCTTCTTCCATCTTTGCGGCGCAGTTTGCGCAATCCAGATCTTCGAGTTTAAAAGACTTCTTCATAACTTTTCTCCTTTTTTCTTCCATTGTAGTAATTCGTAGTTCTTGATACAACTCAAAGTGCGCTTCTACTAATAACTATATTTTATAGAACTCATATCGATCAGTAGATACACCTTTGTGTAGTGAACATATGAACATCTATTCATATGTTCTAACAACATGATATATCATTTTCAGAATTTGTCTAGTGTTTTTTTCAAAAAAAGAAGTGCGGATTTTTTGATCTCTTGAAATCGATGATGGCTGGCGCAATCCGAATAGGACTCAACCCGTGATTTTGGGCGGTTGAGTCCTATGGGTGGTGAAAAAGTAGGACTCAACCACTGGTTTTCACTTGATGAGTCCTA
>CADCLV010000102.1 GCA_902802325.1 Oscillospiraceae bacterium
TTTTACCGTCTAATATATTGGAGAAAAGGAGTGAAATTATGAGCCAGTCTTTCTACGATCGCGTTTCCAATAGTAAATTCTACAGTTTAGGAGACAAACTGGGAGATATTATTCTCTTAAGTCTTTGCTGGCTCGTCTGCAGCCTTCCGGTCGTGACATTGGGTTCCTCCTGCACAGCACTTTACTACGCCGTCCATAAGCGTTTTACAGATCATTCGGAAAAGCCGGTCCACGACTTCTTCCGTTCATTTAAACAGAATCTTCTTCAGGGCATCCTGATCACTCTGGTTCTTCTTCTTTATGCAGCTGTCACCAGTTTTAATATCTTTGTGGCCTGGAAGGGCTATAACGGTATCACGCTTCCGTCCTGGTACCTGCCTGTGGCGGTCCTTCTGATCCTGCCTTTTATTTTCACTGCCACATATGTATTTCCGTATCTTGCCCGATTCAAAAATAATGTACGTGGAACGATTTTCCATAGTTTCACTTTCTCGACGATGTATCCGGCGCACACTTTTCTTATGTGGATCTGTATCCTGGCTTCCATCGCCCTGATGATATTCTTCTTCCCGTCACTTCTTTTTGCACCCTTCACATGCTGCTATATTTGTCATCGGCTCTGCGAGCGGGATTTCACTTATGCCATGATCCTGAAGGATAAGCGGGAAAACCCGGACAAGTATAAAGATGAGACTGTCGATGAAAAGCAGAAAGAAGAAGACGAAGTTCTTCTGGCTGATATCACCCGTCCGGTCGATGAAAATGCCGGAACCGGTGAGAAGATGGGAAATAAGAAATCCGACCTTGAAAATGCCGATCTGGACGATATAGATCTGGATGACATCGATTTAGATGATATTGACCTGGATGACATTGATATGGACGATCTGAACCTGGATGACGAAGATACTGAAGAGGGCGGAACAAATTGACGTTACGCCGTCAATGGACTAAATTAGTATAGTACGCAAGATAGGATAGAGGTAAGAGATGGATACTGTATTAGTTGTTCGTGTAATTGTTCTTGTGATCAGCCTTGCCGGCTGCATCGCACTTCTTTTTGCCGGTTTCCGCATGGCCGGAGTCAGAAGAAGAAAAGATCCGGAAGATACGACACTTCACCGCATTCCCAAGGAGAAACTGATTCGTGCTACTCTTCTTCTTGTCGGTTCCGTTCTTTGTATGGCTGTAGCCTACATGAGCATGCATTATCCGGACTATGTAAACGGTGTCTGCACCATGGACCAGCTGATCACCGCCTGCATTGTTGCAGTCGCCAAGTCTTTCGGCTGGATCGTTCTGATTCCCTGGCTTCTGAATATTTTTGCGAAATCCGGGCATAGAGGCAGCGACACAGATAAGATGTAATCGGTTTCGTCATACGGCCCGAAAAATACACAAAAACGAAATGCTCAGAATGGCTTGACATCATGCTAGCTCACTAGTATACTAGTGATAATCGAGTATATTCGAGTACTATTAGGGAGTATGAGGCTAGAGTGCTATGAAGATGGTTTTCCGTTGGTGGCCAAATGGCGATGACACTGTTCAATTGGAGCAGATCCGCCAGATTCCGGGTGTGTCCGGTGTAGCCACGATGTTTTCCGATATCCCGGCCGGAGAAGTCTGGCCAAAAGAAACGATCCTGGCATTAAAAGATCAGGTCAATAAAGCCGGTCTCGAGATGGAAGTCATCGAGAGCGTGAATGTTCACGAGGACATTAAGAAAGGCCTTTCTACCCGGGACGAATATATTTCCAATTACATTACCACGATGAAGAATCTTCACGAGGCAGGGATCAAGTGCATCTGCTATAACCTGATGCCGGTTATGGACTGGTTTAGAAGCCGTCTGGAATACCCGCTCTCGGATGGAAGTTTCGCTATGGCCTACGAGCATTCTGTTGCCCAGGGTCTTTCTATGGAAAAGATCATCCACTCCATGATGGACGGATCCCAGGATATGACTCTTCCGGGCTGGGAACCGGAGCGTTTCCCGGCGATGGCCAAAGATATCGAATTCTACAAGAACGTTTCCGCTGAAGAATATTTCAAGAATATCCGTTATTTCCTGGATGCGGTCATGCCGTATGCCGAAGAATATGATCTGGATTTCGGTGTTCATCCGGACGATCCGCCGTGGCCGCTTTTCGGTCTTCCGAAGGTGATCGGCAATGTCGAGTCGATCCGTACTTTCCTGGGTCTGAACGATAGTCCCAGAAACGGTCTGACACTTTGCACCGGAAGCCTCGGCGCCAATACCGAAAATGATGTACCCGCCATGGCAAAAGAATTCTGCGCTATGGGACGAGTACCTTTCGTTCATCTCCGTAACGTCCGTCATGTTACCAAGACGGATTTCCATGAAAGCGCCCACCTCTCTACCGAAGGTGATCTGGATATGTACGAGATCGTCAAAGCTCTCTACGAGAATGGTTTTGACGGCTATATCCGTCCGGATCACGGACGTCGGATCTGGGATGAGGTTTCCCGTCCGGGCTATGGTCTTTATGACCGTGCGCTGGGCGCCTGCTATATTTCGGGACTCTGGGAGGCAGTTGCAAAGAGTCACCGATGATTTTGATCAAAGGAGTTACTGACTTATGCAAAATCTATCCTTAACACGTTCATCTCTTCTTGAAAAGAACTGGTGGGAAAGCCGCCAGGTCGTTCTTCCGGCCTTCGATCTGGAAGCCGTCACGGAAAAGACCACGTCTTCTCCTACATGGCTGCATTTCGGTGCCGGAAATATTTTCCGCGGATTCGTTGCCCGTCTTCAGCAGGACCTTTTAAACCGGGGACTTGCTGACACCGGCATCATCGCCGCGGATACGTTTGACTATGAGATCATCGACCGCATCTATCGTCCTTATGACAATCTGACCTTGATGGCAGATCTCCGCCCGGATGGCGAAGTCGGCTATGAGGTCATCGGAAGCGTGACGGAAGCAAGAAAGGCGGATCCGGACCAGCCGGATGAAATGGCCCGTCTTATCGAGATCGCCTGTGCTCCTTCTCTTCAGATGATCAGTTTTACCATCACCGAAAAGGGCTATGCCCTGAACGATATGAAGGGGGATTTCCTCCCTATCGTTGTAAAAGATATGGAAAACGGACCTGCTGCTGCCCGGCATGCCATGAGTATCGTCTGCGCACTTTTGTGGAACCGTTTCCAGAACGGCGCAGCGCCTTTGGCACTTGCTTCCATGGATAACTGCAGTCATAACGGCGAGAAGCTTCAGAGCAGTATCCTCACCATGGCGAATGCCTGGAAAGAGCGCGGTTTCGTATCTGAAGAGTTCATTTCCTATCTTCAGGATCCGTCCCGCATTGCTTTCCCCTGGAGCATGATCGATAAGATCACTCCCCGTCCGGATGCTTCGGTAGAAGCCATGATCGAGAAACTGGGCGTTTCCGACATGAGTCCTTTTACCACCGGCAAAGGCACTTTTATCGCACCTTTCGTCAACGCGGAAGTTCCGCAGTATCTGGTTATGGAAGATACCTTCCCGAACGGCCGTCCGCAGCTTGAGAAGGCCGGCGTCTATATGACGGACAGAAATACCGTAAATCTTTCGGAGAGAATGAAGGTCACCACCTGCCTCAATCCCCTGCACACTTCCCTGGCTGTATTCGGATGTCTTCTGGGGTACACCCGCATTTCCGAAGAAATGAAGGACGCTGATCTGGTCTCCCTGATCACCAAGATGGGATATCAGGAGGGGCTTCCTGTCGTGACCGATCCGAAGATCTTAAATCCGAAGGAATTCCTGCGTGAGGTCATCGAGGATCGTCTGCCGAATCCGTTTATGCCGGATGCCCCGCAGCGCATTGCCACAGACACCAGTCTGAAGGTACCGATCCGTTTCGGGGAGACCATCAAATCCTATATCGCTTCACCTGATCTGGATGTCAGATCACTTACCTATATCCCCCTTTCGATCGCCGGATGGCTCCGCTATCTTCTGGGGATCGATGACGCCGGAAAAGAAATGCCGTTGAGCTCGGACCCTCTGCTTTCAGAGCTTCAGGCTCCGCTGAAAGATGTGCATTTCGGAGAGCCGGACAGCGTTCGAGGAAAACTTTCTCCGCTTCTTTCCAATCCGACACTTTTCGGGTCGGATCTGGTGGCCTGCGGTCTGGGAGAGAAGATCGAGAAAATGGTTTCCGAGATGCTCGCGGGACCGGGAGCGGTTCGAAACACTCTTGCGAAATATGTACGGTGACGATCCCGAAAAAAACCGTCACAGTGCATTTTCCGCGGGAAAAAGAACTTGTATACTAGTTAGGAATCATGTATATTTAATGTGTTGTGCTAGGCGCACAGGAAGAGGCGCCCCCTTTTGGAACAAGGAGAATAGGTTATGAACGTCCCACCAAAGAATCCCAGCGAGACCAACCGCGAATATGCATTTCGGGTGATCAGCGAGAACATCATCAGTTTAGACATCGAACCCGGCAGTATGATCGGGGAACAGGAGATCGCCACCGTTCTGGGGCTGTCCCGTACACCGGTACATGAAGCCCTGCTGGAGCTTTCCAAGTCGAAGATCGTAGATATCCTTCCGCAGAAGGGATGTCTGGTCTCCATGATCGATTCCGATCTGATCCGCGAAGCCAGATTCCTTCGTATCACCGTTGAGACCGCGCTGGTCGAGGACGCCTGTGAACTGGCGACAGAAGCGGATCTGCAGGAACTGGAAGAGAACCTGCAGCTTCAGGAGTTCTACCTCAATAAGGATCCGCTGAAGCTGATGCCTCTGGATAACAATTTCCATAAGATCATCTACCGCATCTGCAATAAGATGCAGTGCCACTATATGGTCAGCCTTATGAGCATGCATTTCGACCGTGTCCGTAACCTGAGTCTTCACTCCGTTAAGGACCTGAAGATCGTTTC
>CADCLV010000103.1 GCA_902802325.1 Oscillospiraceae bacterium
CTTTCCGATGTGGCAAACAAGCGTACCGGTGAAGTGCCTATGCATCTTCGAAATGCACCTGCGAAGGGCATGCTGGATATGGGATATTCTGTCGGATATAAGTATGCCCATGATTTTCCGGAACATTATGTCCCCATGCAGTTTTTGCCGGATGAAATGGTGGGAACAGTCTACTACGAGCCCGGAACTCTGGGCTATGAGGCGCAGGTCAAGAAGTGGATGGATCATCTTAAGAACCGTCCCTCTGATGAGATTAACAAATAATTCACGAAAACTATACGCAATTCTGTGTAATTGTGCATTGACACCATATATGCGATAAACATATAATCTAACCCAGTTAGATAAACGGAGCGTACTTATGGTTTCAGAAGCAGAAGTTTGGAGAATACTTTCCGAGTTCAACAGCATTAAACCCGTTGAATTTCTCCAGCAGATCGATGTGAACTCTATGGGCATCGGTAAAGTGCTGGGGTTTATTTCCTGCGCCAACCGTGAAGTCTCCGCAGGTGAGATCAGCGACTTTATGGAAGTCAGTACTGCCCGGGTCGCGGTCCTTCTGAAGAAAATGTCTGACAAGGGGCTGATCGTCAAGCATTCTGATCCAAAAGATGCAAGACGTGTCCTGGTTTCAATTACAGATGAAGGAAGAACGCTTTTGAAGGAAAAGCGTGAAGAGATCCTTCTTTATGCCGGCGCCATTATTGACCGTTTCGGAAAAGAAAAGATCGAAGATTTTATTCAAGCATGTCGGGAAATCAAGTCGATCGTGGAAGATGTGGAACGTGCTCAAAACTCCGGTGATCCAAATTCGCATTCTATTTCGAGTGACAAATAAAACACATAAGGAGAAAGGACAACTATGTTAGAACTGAAGGACATCGTCAAGGTTTATCCGGCCGGCGGCAACCCGGTCGAAGCGCTCAAAGGCGTCTCTCTGGCTTTCCGTGATAGTGAATTCGTTTCCATCCTCGGACAGTCCGGCTGCGGTAAGACCACCATGCTGAACATTATCGGAGGATTGGACCAGTACACCTCCGGTGATCTTATTATCAACGGCAAATCCACGAAAGAATATAAGGATCGTGACTGGGACGGTTACCGTAACCATTCCATCGGATTCGTATTCCAAAGCTACAACCTGATCCCGCATCAGAATGTACTGGCTAATGTCGAGATCGCTCTGTCTCTTTCCGGCGTCAGCAAAAAGGAGAGAAGAGAGCGTGCCGCCGAAGCCCTCCGGAAAGTCGGCTTAGGCGACCAGATGAAGAAAAGGCCGTCTGAAATGTCCGGTGGTCAGATGCAGCGTGTAGCCATCGCCCGTGCTATCGTAAATAACCCGGACATTATCCTTGCCGATGAACCGACAGGTGCTTTGGACACAGAAACATCTGTACAGGTCATGGAGATCCTTAAGGAACTTTCCAAGGATAAGCTGGTCATTATGGTTACCCATAACCCGGAACTGGCCGAGCAGTATTCCACCCGTATCGTCCGTATGCTGGATGGTAAGATCACCGGTGATAACAATCCGATTGAAGAGGCAGAACTTAAAGAATTAAAAGAAAAGCATGCCGCTAACTATAACATGGATAAAAAAGAGCAGAAGGCTGCGGCAAAAGCAACGAAGAAGCCTTCCATGTCTTTCTTTACCGCTTTCGGCCTTTCTCTTAAAAACCTGTTCACGAAGAAGGGCAGAACGATCCTGACTTCCTTTGCCGGCTCGATCGGTATTATCGGTATTGCCTTGATCTACTCCGTATCCCAGGGTACCAATAACTTCATTGATGAAGTGCAGGAAGATACAATCTCGGCTTATCCGCTTCAGATCCAGGCACAGACAGTTGACTTGAACTCTCTTCTGAATACCTTGATGGGAAAGAAAGAGAAGGAGCATGTGCATCCGAATGATGCGGTCTATCAGAAGAACCGTATGTTTGAGATGATGAACTCTCTTAACTCCATCGAAGTGCAGGAGAATGACCTGTCTGCTTTTAAGAAGTATATTGAAGAGCAGAGACATGATGAAAACAGTAAGCTCCATGATGCACTGACCGGTGTTCAGTACGGATATGATCTGAATCTTCTGATCTACACCAAGAATGTGGATGGAGACATCATCCATTCGGACTCCCAGGAACTTCTGTCTTCCATGATGCAGCAGTACTACGGAACCATGTTCAATATTGATGTGTCCGGCGCTTCCAACAGCCAGTCCGCGCAGATGATGACATCCAGCATGACTCTTTGGAGCGAACTGCTTCCCGGCAGAAACGGTGAACCGACCAACCCGGTAACCGAGAGCCAGTATGACGTGATCTATGGCCGCTGGCCGTCAAACTACGATGAGATCGTACTCTTCGTAGACGAGAATAACGAATTAAGTGACTACACCCTGTATGCTTTGGGCTTAAAGCCGGAAAAAGAGATCCTGGATACTATGGAAGCGGCCATGAATGGTCAGATCGTTGAGTTCCAGGAGAGAAAATGGTCTTACGAAGAGATCTGCAATCTGGAGTTCCGCTCGATCCTGCCTTCTGCCTGCTGGAGTTATGATGCCGCAACCGGTCTTTATACTGACCTTCGTGAGACAGATAGCGGTCTTACTTATCTTTATGACAATGCTCTGAAGATCAAGGTCGTAGGTATTGTCCGTCCGAACCCGGATGCGGTTTCCACAAGCCACAACGGCACCATCGGATACACACATCAGCTGACTGAATACATCATTACCCAGAGCCAGAATTCAGATGCCATCAAAGCCCAGCTGGAAAACAAGGAAATCGATATCACCTCCGGAAAACCGTTTAAGCCGGAAGGTGCCATCACGACAGAAGAAGATAAGGCAGCGTATTTCAAAGAATACATCAAGGGCCTGGACGAAAAAGGCAAAGCAAATGTTTATGTAAAAGTCATGAGCATCCCGTCTGAAACGATGATCCAGGAATACATTGATTCAACCATGGGTCAGCTTTCCAGAGAAGACATCGAAAATATGATGATCGCTTCCATGCCTTCTGAAATGAATGTGGACCTGGATACAGTTAAGGGATACTTTGCCTCGATGAGTGACGAAGATCTGAAAGCTATGTTCGCATCAAGTCTTCGGGAGAAATATCTGGCTGAATATGCCGCAAAGGTCGAAAATGAACTTCAGACAAAGAGCGACTCCGAGCTTGCAGCTTCTCTGACCGCTGCGGTAGAGACTTTTGACGAGGTTCAGTGCGCCGGTCTTTACGACACGGTTGTTGAGTTCTCCACTTTCACTTATGACTACAACCTGATCCGTCTTGGCTGCCTTGATCTGGATTCGCCGTCTTCGATCCGTCTTTATGCCAACTCCTTCGAGAATAAGGACATCATCGTAGACAGCATTGATGAATACAACAACACCGTAGATGAACTTTTGAAGATCAAATACACTGACTACGTAGGTATCCTGATGTCTTCTGTAACCACGATCATCAACGCGATCACCTACGTACTGATTGCATTCGTAGCCGTATCCCTGATCGTATCTTCGATCATGATCGGTGTTATCACCCTGATCTCGGTTCAGGAAAGAACAAAGGAGATCGGTATCCTCCGTGCTCTTGGTGCATCGAAGAAGAACGTATCCAGCATGTTTAATGCGGAGACAGTCATTATCGGATTCACCTCCGGATTAATTGGTGTTGTGATCACGTATCTCTTACTGATCCCGATCAACCTCATTATTCATGACCTTACGGGTCTTAACAACCTGACAGCTGTACTTCCGATCATCACAGCCATCATACTGATCCTGATCAGTGTGCTCCTGACCTTGATCGCCGGTATCATCCCGTCCCGTTCCGCTGCAAAGAAGGATCCGGTGGTGGCACTCCGTACCGAGTAAAAACAGCACAAGTGCTTTTCACAAAGAATATAAAAGCGGTGGCAGAGCGATCTGTCGCCGCTTTATTCTTTGCCGAGAAGATTGTTATAAAAATGCGAAATGAACCGGCATCATTTCTTTCCGTATTTTCCTATACTGAAGTGGGGAATTGCAGAACAGGAGGTAGAAAATGAGGTCAAGAAAAACATTTTTGTTGTCAATAATCAGCGTGGTCGCAATCGTGATCAGCTTTGTTTTTGTTTATTCGCCGGCTCCGGGACTGAATGCATACAGTCTTAAGGGCGGATCCGGCTACAGCGGACCTGCTCCGCATCCGACTCCGGTGCCACCTTGGAACAGGCCTACCAATACTCCCGCGCCTACGAGCACACCTAGACCGACTCCAACAGCTAAGCCCACTCCCACACCTAAGCCTGGTTCAGCCCCCAAAGTATCCCCCTCTATCGTTGGCGGACCTGCTTTACAGTATGGGAAATCTTACAATTTAGGCGGATCGGTCTCCAATCTCACTCCAAACAGTTACGTAACGATCACTGTTAAACTTTATTATTACTACACCAGTTATAATTCCTCTATGGTGGTAAGCTTTACATCAACTGTAAAGGCCAGTTCAAGCGGCATTGTCAATCTTTCTTCTCTCACTGCACTTCAAAGAGCACTGGCACTGAATACACGTTCCTCCGGAAATTACCGTGCGAATGTATTTGCCAGTCAGAATGGAGTCAGTGCAAGTGCTGACTATTATTTCTATATCAAAGCATAGAGAAGCATCAACAAATCGTACAAGATGCATCAGATGAAATAGAATTCAATTCCCTCGGACGGTGGCAGAGATGCCACCGTTTTGTTTTGAGGTAAAAGAAAAACGTTTTATTGCGATATAATGAATTAAACGAAAGGAGATATC
>CADCLV010000104.1 GCA_902802325.1 Oscillospiraceae bacterium
TTCGGATCTTTGATCTCCACCAGATTCTCCCCCGTCTCAATACCGTAGCGGGAAAGAAATTCCATCAGGCCCGGTACCGACTCCGGCTGCCGCACAAGACTTGGCTGATGGGCATCACAGCCCAGGACGAACTTCGCGCCCATCTGCGATGCCATCTTAAAGAACCGGTCACAGGGATAATGCCTTCCGTCCGAAAAGCCGTACATATTCACTTCAAGAGGAATATCCAGTTTCAAAGACGTCTCCACGATCCGGCTCATGTGTTTTCTATATGTCTCCTCGTCTCCGGTAAAATTCGGAAGATCCGGATGTGCCAGATAAGTAAAGACACCTGTCTCCATTCCGGCCACCGTCGTATCCACGTAAGCTTTCAGATTCTTCTCATCGGAAAACTCCCAGCCCACGTAGAATCCGTCCACTTCATTCGGGGCAAAGTGCTGTCCCTGAATAAGAAAATCCAGGGGGTACTGTCTTAAGATCCGCATCATCTCCGGAAAGAACCGGTCCGAATACTCGACTTCATAACCGATCAGGATCCGGATCTTATCCTTATACTCCTCCCGAAGCTTCAGAAGCGTTTCCGTATAATCCGGGATCTCCGAGATCTCCATACGGATCGTGGAATGAAAATCCTCCGGATAGGGCTGGGGCACATGGTCTGAAAATCCCAGCGTCGTAAACCCTGCCCGGATCGCTTCTTCAATATATTCCCGCTCACTTCCGCGGGCATGATGACACCGCGGCGTGTGCGTATGATAATTTGCCAACATAAGATAGTATTCCTCTCTAATCCCCGGGAAATGCACTTCAGCGCTTTTCACGAAGGGAAAAACCGACTTCCATCGACGCATCCCGGAAACAGTCCAGGACCGCATCTGCCTTTTCAGGAAGATTCTCTTCCAGGATCGCCGTATTCACAAAGACCACCGTAGCTTCCGAAGAAAGCTCCGTCAGGCAGTCATAAAGGGCATCCAGATTCCGGCCGAAATACTCCGGAAACGAAAGCTCCCGGGAGATGACATCGTAAGCCGCATCAAGGCTCGTCATATCTTTTCCATCCAAAAGAAAAACCTTCATCAGGACACCTCCCCGTAAAGCAACGTGAACGTCTCGTAATGGTCGTCAGTATAGTAGACCAGGCCGTCATTGGAGAACACGATGCGCTTGGCGCCCCGGCTCTTCTTGCCTTTGGTATCGATATCGCATTCATAGTAAGTGCGTCCCGATTTCTTCGGAAGGCTTCCTTCCCGGTTTCCGAATACATCGCCGCCGATGCTGCAGCCGGGGTAATAGTCCTCTAAAGATCCGCCTTCCCAGCCCGCATCCCTGGCCACTTTCTTCGTCACGAAATTCTTCGGCAAATGTCCGTAGGTATGAATATACAGCGCCACATCGTCTTTAGACGTATACTCGCCGTCCTCGTCGATCAAAGCTTCCGTCGGTGCCGCAGTCGTTTCCTTCGGCTCCGTGGTTTTCTTCGTTTTCTTGGTGGATTCTTCCGTTGTGGCTTCGGTGGTCGCCGAAGTTACTTCTTCCGAGGTCTCTTCACTTGTCGCCTCAGTCGTTACCTCAGTTGTCGATTCAGATGCCGTTTCCTTCTCTTCTGTTTCTGTCGCTTTGGTTGATTCCTGTGTGGATTCTTCTTTGGTGGTGGCTTCTGTGGTCGTCGCCGATGTGGTCGTTTCAGAAGTAGTCGTGACCTTAGTGGTCTTCTTTTTACTACAGCCGACAACGACGCTCAGCGCTGTGATCAGGCACAGCAGCAAAAGCCACAGCCGAATGTGCTTTTTTTCCATTTTTCCCTCATTTTTCCGGCACCTGCGTCTCTCCCACGCAAGCGCCCCTTTCCATTTTTCAACAGCTATTGTACACCTTTTTCGGGAAACGGGCTTTTATTTAGTCTACTTTTTTATCATGTTCCTTCAGGAAATGCACTACCTGCTCCCGGTTAGAAAGAGCGGTTCCCGCCCCCACCGCCGTGGTGCAGATGGCACCGCAGGCACTGGCAAATAAAAGAGCATCAGAAACAGCTGCACCCGAAAGGATCTCGCAGGCAAGTCCTGCCAGGAAGCAATCTCCTGCACCGGTGGCGTCCACAGCCGGAATGGAAAAAGCAGGAAGCCGGATCGAAGTTTCTACATTTTTGAAAAAGCATCCTTTCGCCCCCAGTTTGATGACCACATTTTTCACGCCATAAGAAAGGAACACGTCAGCCATCTCTTCCGGTTCTTCCTTTCCGCTAAAATATTTCGCCTCATCTTCATTCGGAGTAATAAAATCCACATAAGGAAGAGCTTCGGAAATATCTGAAAGAGACAGCACCCGGAAATTGGGAAGTTTCGTATCGGCAAAGATCTTACAGCCGTTTTCCGACGCTTTCTTTACCACAGAAAGGATAATCGCCGGATCGTCAAAAGGCGCCCGGAAAAGGGACCCCAGAAGCAGTGCTTTTGCACCGGAAAACATATCCATATAGTTTTCCGGATGAAAATTATACCGGTGAGAAGAATTCGTAATCGATTTTCTCGTTCCGTCTTCGTTGACGAACATGGTAGTGACCGGAGTCGGATGCTCCATCGATCTGATCACCCGGGAAGTATCCACGCCGCAGTTGATCAGATTTCCCACGATCATATCGCCGGCCGGATCATTTCCCAGCGCGCACATAATGCCCGTCGGAACCCCCATCTTTGCTGCCGCTACTGCTTCATTCACCGCTTCACCGCCCACATTCAGGGAACCTGAAACGGCACGGAATCCGGATGCGGAAACAGGCTTTGGATCAAAGCCTTTAATGATCGAATCGATCAGCGCCATTCCGATGCAAAGAATATCCACGTTATGCATGTTCTTTCTCCTCTTCTCTTTCATGGGTCAGATTCCAGTACCAGCGGAATACCGCCATGCCGATGATGATCACATATCCGCAGATGGAAAGCGGAGCCGGAATTTCACTGAAGAATACGATTCCGAGGATCGCGGAAAAGACCACCTGGGTGTTATCGAATACACCGATCTTTCTGGCCGGGGCGAATTTATAAGCAGACGTAATCGAAAATTGTGCGACTGCGGCAAAAACACCTGCAGCGATCAGACACATCAGCTGCCACAATTCCATGGGCGCAAAATCGGCGATCATGAAAGGCAGGGAAAGAAGGCACGAAAAAAGAGAAAAACATAAAACGATGATGGACGTTCTCTCTTTTTTCTTTCCTAAAAGACGGACGAAAGAATAGGCGATACCGGCGCCGGCGCCGCCCCAGATCCCTGCCAGGGCCGGGATCATGGACACATCCGCAGAAGGACGTGCGATAAGGATCACGCCGGAAAAAGCCACTACCGTTGTCATGATATCGATCTTCGTCGGTTTTTCTTTTAAGATCGGAATCGATGCAAGGATGGCAAAAAACGGAGACAGCTTATTCAGCATATTCGCATCTGCCAGAGGAAGATGATCGATGGCATAAAAGTTACAAAGAAGTCCGGTGGTTCCGAAAAGGCACCGAAGGAAAATAAATTTTCCGCAGCCCTTTTTCATCTTGAATTTTTCTTCCGAACGAAGAAGTGTCACACAGGCGATCACAGCCGCAAAAGCATTTCGGAAAAATGCTTTTTCCATCGTCGGCACATCGCCGGAAAGTTTTACGAAAAATGTCATCAGTGCAAAGCCCATGGCCGCCAGAAGAATGCAGGCTATTCCTTTTGCATCTGAACTACGAAACTTCATTTTTCTTCTCCGTTTTTTCCGATTTTTTCCGTGACTACTATAGCACAAAAAAAGGCGGCCGCCAAAGTTTCCTTTTGGCGACCGCCGCAAATATTTTCAAGATAAGATCAGAAGAGATCAACAGCCTTTCCGTCTGCATCAAAGATCTTCTTCTCGCTGGCAACAACATAAACGTCACCGCCGAGCTTTGCGGCCTTCTTCTCGATATCCTTGTAGGAGATCTGCTGGCCATCGAACTCGAAGATAACCTTGCCGAGCTTCTTAACGGTCTTCTTAGCCGGAGCTTTCTTTGCTGCAGGCTTCTTAGCGGCGGCCTTCTTAGCCGGAGCTGCCTTCTTTGCAGGAGCTGCTTTCTTAGCTGCTGCCTTCGGAGCGGCTTCCTTCTTTGCAGCCGGAGCCTTCTTCGCAGCCGGCTTCTTAGCTGCTGCTGCCTTCTTAGCCGGAGCCTTCTTTGCGGCCGGTTTCTTAGCTGCTGCTGCTTTCTTAGCCGGAGCTTTTGCTGCTGCCTTCTCCACCTTTACCGGTGCTTCTACTTTTTTCTCATCTGCCATAACTATTTCCTCCATGTCATTCGTTATGCAATAGCAGGACTACTAGATGACTTCATTATAGCGTTATTTCAAAAAAAACGTCAAATTTTTTCGCAATTTTTCAGTGTGTTCATAAATATTTTTCAGATTTGGTTCTTTCACTGATTATTTTATTTCGCAGCCGCCCCATTCCACGACAGTAAATCCTTCTCGGGAAAACGGCTTCGGAGAAGTCATCGCACAGTCCACAGGTTCAGAAATTTCCTTAAATGTCATGAAGATACGAAGCTCACTATCCGGCTTCGGATAGACATTCAGTTGCGCGGCTTCTTCATACGAATCAGTAGAGAAACTGATCAGGTTATATTCATGATCTTCCATCTGCGGAAGCCAGTAGGAAATAAAGTCATCGATCTCACTTGCATTCAGTCCGGCTTCGTCTAAATACTTCTCCAAAAACGCTGCCGTATCTTCTCCTTTTACGCAGGCCGCGTTGGAAAAATCACAGGGCTTCATATCCAGTTT
>CADCLV010000105.1 GCA_902802325.1 Oscillospiraceae bacterium
AGGACAGTCACCTCCTGCCCGTTTACGATCACGGTTCCGCCGGAAAGAACTCCTTCTCCATCGTAATCGAAGGGATTCTGGGCATTCACTTCCACAGTGCCGCCGTTGATGTAAAGGTTACCGTTGCTGTCGATGCCATCGGTGTCTCCGGCCCCCATCGTGATACGGATATTGCCGCCGTTGATATTTAATGTAGCCGTGTAGTCCTCGATTTTCTGCGCCGCATTGATTCCATCATCGGACGCTTCAATCGAAAATGTTCCGTCATTGATAGTAATATAGGTCCCTTCGAGTCCCTCTGCCGCCACGATGGTAAAAGCACCACCATCGATCTGCAGTATCCCGTCCGTATGGACTGCATCATCGCCGCAAGTAATACTGAATGCGCCATCTGTAATCGCCAGTGAATCATTCGTGTTGATTCCATCTTCTTCCGAAGAGAGAAGGTATGTACCACCCGTAATGACCATATCATCTTTGCAGACGATCGCATGTCCTGCTGCTGCGTCAATTTCCACTGATCCGTTTCCGTTAATGGTCAAATCACCCTTAGAATAGATCACGGCATCAATATCGTTCTCGTCGATCGCAACATAGCTGCCGCCGTTTTCCAGTATATTTTTTCCTTCCAGGGTAATATAGACCTCATCAGATGAGATGATATATACAGCGGCTGATGTCGGGCTTGTGATCGAGCAATCGCGAAGAACCAGATGCACGTCATTCTCCTCGCCTGCATCGATAATGATCATGCCGTTATTCGTCGATCCCGTCACTACATAGGTACCCTCATCCGTGATCTTCGTCGCACCCATGTCATCCTTCAGCTGGATAAGCTTGCTGCCCGACTCCGAATAGCTCGCATCCAGATCCTTATCCGTGATCTTCAGTGCCATTTCCGCCACTTCTGCGCTACTTCCGACACCACTTCCCGTGCCTGCAGAGCCATTGCTCTTTCCGCTCTTTTCGTTCTGGCCGCCTGAGGCTTCATCTGAGGATTGGGACGAACTATTCTTCGCTCCAATAGCGTACGCGGTCCCGCCTATCCCCACTGCTATTGCCGCACATACTGCAATCGTGATAAATGTTTTATTCTTCAAGATCTTGTTCTTCATTTTCGTTTCTCCTTTTCTGATTATTTCTGCTTATAATTCCGCTGCCTCTTTCGGCATAATGGAAGAAAGATGGATATCCAGATTCCCGTTTCGCACACGAAGTTCATCGATCAGTGCTTTTTCCGAAGAATCTTCTTTCATAAAGATCTCGTAGTTGAGCTTAAATACTGAACCCATGCCGGCCGTCTTCGAGGATAAAAGCTTATGGGATGTCGTGTATTTAGCAAATATGTCGTCGAAGATGCCCATATAATCCAAGTCTTCGGGAATCGTAATATGAAGGCTCCGTCTCTGGTCATCCTCATCCGCTCCCAGACCAATCAGTCCATAGAGCAGCATCGCTGAGCCAACGATCAGGATAAAGAGTGCCGCGTAAATAATGAATCCCATTCCGGCAAGAAGGCCCATCGTCATCGCAGCGAAAAGGGCACCGATCTCGCTTGCCGTGCCGGGCGCAGAGCGAAAGCGGACCAGGCTGAATGCTCCTGCCACTGCAACTCCTGCCCCAATGTTTCCGTTCACCGCCATGATGACGACACACACGATGGTCGGGAGGATCGCCAGCGTCCCGACAAAAGACCTGCTGACATCGTATCTGCGCTTATAGACGAGCGCAAACAGAAGTCCCAGAAACAGTGCCGAGATCACCGGGAGAAGAAAGGATGTAATCGATATAGTAGTCGTCCCCATAAGGGTGGAGTAAAGATTTAATAGCATAGAATTCAGCCTCCTTTTTCTGCGGGGAAGTCACTTCTCCGCTTCATCTGGCTTCATTCTACCTGTGCTAACTAAATTGAACTTTAAACTGTGAATTCTTTTCTCACATAGAAATATTCGGCTTCATAATCTTCGTCAAAAACACTGTAAAGCGCGTATCCGTTCTTTTCGATGAAAGCCTGCATAACCGAATCATACGAGTCATCTCCGGTTCCGATAAATACGATCGTGTCCGGCAGTCTTTCCACTACTTCAGAGATCTGTTCTTTCGCTAATTCTTCCGTTGCGATCGGCGGCTGATAGAATATGCGGAAATCCGGTACACCTGTACAGTAATCGTAGTACCCGATCACGGTCGTGGTATAGAATGACATACAGGTCGAATCCGGATGCGCCTTCTGAAACTCCTGAAGCGTCTTCTCCTTCTGTGACTTATCCAGCTTAACATACCCGCACAGATAAAACTGCATTCCCAGTGTGACAGCGATAACGATGGTTATGATCACACTCAGCTGAACTGCATTCGTTTTATCATTGGCAAGTGCAAGAAGGAACTCAGAAAGTACACCAAATACCACCACATATAGAGGAACGAAGACGATGTAGAAATATACGATATTATCCGGAAGACTGAGCAAGATAAACGAAATGCATGCCAGTACCGCCAGGATACGCTTCTGCTTATCCATTCCCTTCCACATCAGGAAAAGTACGAGGACAGAAAGAATAAGAATAATCGTCAAACTGAATTTCGCCGGGAACGGAATGCTGTTACTCGTCCAGAAAAGAATACTTAATCCACCCTTTGAGTATCTGAGGTTGAAACGGATATACACATCGATGAAGTCTGAAATGGCATGATGGCATGCCAGAAAGAGGAGACATGGCAGGCAGGCCAACGTGATTCCCAGAAGGAAACATCCTGTATTCTGAAGGAATATACGCACTTTCTTCTTCACCAGTAGCCACAAAAGATATGTCCCGATAAAGATAAAATAGAACAGGCATATATTGAGTTTAGTCATGAAGACGAGACCACACATCAAACCGATGATGAGCATGCCCCGGTTGCTGATATTACTGAAGAAAAGTTCTCCCTTCTTCAGTTCTTTTCCGTCAGAAGTATCCGGATCCATACGATGCGCCATGGTTTCTTTTAGAAAAATGAAGGTGGAGATCATAAGCGGGGCGACAGCCAAATTGTCCGGCATGCTTCCCGTCAGGAAAATGTTGAATATCGTCAGTGAATTCACCAGAAGGATCAGCATCGTCGCCAAGAGCGAAACATCCCGGCTGAAGAACAGATGGTTGCATTTGTATGCATATATAAAGGCAACACAGTTTATGATCCAGCAGAGAAGAAAGGCGCCGATATTCAGATTACCGGGAAGAACAAATCCGATCGAATAGACAAAATAGGTAAGCGGTCCTTTGTGGTCAAATAAATCACGGTACGGGATCTTTCCATGAAGAAGGCCTTTCGCCATGACCTTATAGCACGCGAGATCAGTGTGAAAAACATACCTGTATACCGGTGAATACGGACTGACCCACAAAAGGATCAGCAGAATAAACGCGCTAATAATTCCATAATTCCGCCAATCGGTCTTTCCTGATGACAGCTTCGTTTTCTCTTCACTCATGTGGCTTCGGATACTCCTTCATGTCACTACTTCCGAGACCCATTATATCATGACATCTATGCGTAAAGGAGCAAATCCCCTGTTTCCCTGAAGTTCGTCTTTTTCTTCATATATAGTCTGTAGTACGCACCGTATTTCGAGAAGGACTGCTTTCTGACAGCAAAGTTACTCAGGAGACGGGAGAGCCAAAGAGGCATCACGCCGGGGATCTTGATCTCCATAAGGACCTTGTCCTCCGGAAGGATCCTTCTTCCGTGAATTCCGCTTCCTAAGTGTAAGTCCGTCTCTCTTCCCAGTATCTCCGTATCGAAGGTGATACGCAGATCGTCCGATTCGGATCTCGGCACGTAGGCTTCCCGAAGATAGGAGAGAAAGACTTTGGGAACCGGACATCCGTAAAAATCCCGGAAGTATGTGATCTCTCTTGCGATCTGTGAATCCAAAGGAGTCTCCCCGCACGCTGCGAGCCAATCCATCGCAAGATCCGATATCACTTCTGTTCTTCTTTTATAGACCACGCCCATGTATTTTTTCTTTAATTCCACGAAAACAGGATCTTCATGCCCGGCACACCGATAGCTTCTGATCCGCAGTTTTTCCTTATAGTCCGGCTGATCGAGAGAAGTTCTTATGATCCTCATATCATCTGTATCAAAGTATATATTCCGGATCGTGGTCGGTCCGTACTCATCGATCCTCATTCTGGATGAGATGGCTTCTTTGATGATCCGGGACTGTTCCCTGGTCAGTATGTATTTGATCTCATATCTTTGAAACACATTCTGGTACATCATCTCCGGGTACTCCTTTTCTTTAATCCTGGTTTAAGGTTAGCATGGTAACCTTAAGGCAACCTTAAAGTTCCAAAAAAGAAAAGAGGCCCGAAACAAAGGTGCTTTTCCTGTATAATGGAGATTAAGGAAATACTGAAACAACATATAAAGCGAGGAAACTTTCTATGC
>CADCLV010000106.1 GCA_902802325.1 Oscillospiraceae bacterium
CCCTTATAAATGCCTTTACCATAGGCATACCGTCATTCATCCTCGCTTTAGAGCCAAACAAGGAAAGAATAAAGGGTATATTCATTTTTAACATCCTGAGAAGCTCCGTTCCGGCGGGTCTGACAATCACCATCGGCATAATGATATGCGTTATCGCTCAGAAGCTTTTCGGAATGAGCGAGCTTGATTATACGACGCTTTGTGTTCTGTCTCTTACAGCTGGATCAATGATGATACTGTTCAAAATATCAAGACCGTTCAATGTGATAAGAACTGTTCTGTTCATCCTCATGAATGCAGGAATGATAATCGGCATTACGGTTTTCAGATGGTTCTTTGTTTTTTCGGAGCTGAATCTTTATATTATTCTGAACTTCTGCGGAATATTCGTACTGGAGCTTGGAATATTCATATTACTTACATTTATAGTAGAAAAATACACGCCTGCTCTTGAAAAGAAATTCATTCAGGCAAAACTCAAAAAAATCACTTTAAATACAGAAAAACACAAAAGGTGCGGAAAACTCTTCCGCACCTTTTTCTTTTTTAGGAAACGCTCTTTATACCTGATCCGCCTTTACATATTTGTCGAGAGTGTAGATGGCAAAATAGATTTTATCACTCCCATCTTCCGCCATCGCCATATAATACAATCCTGGATCCGTTACAGCATCGTAAAGTGTCGATCTGACACTCTGCTTCACTTCCTGATTCCCGGAACCCTCAAAATAGATGTAATACTTTGTCGTTTCCGTCGTATGCCCGTCACTGTCAGTCGATGTTTCGACTTCGGATTTTTTGCGGAGAATGTTGACCGTATATACCTTATACCCGACTTTCTCCGGCTTCGGGCCATTCGATTTGGAAGACATGGAGCGTGTGAGAAAGAAAAAGATAAAGCAGAAAATGATTGGAAAGACACACGATACCAGCCGGATAATGTTGACTGCTTCTCCTTTTCTTCTGGCTCGAAAAACAGATAGCACCGCCGATCCGATACTCATGACAATTACGACAACGATGAAGACAACCACGATTTTCAAAAAGGCGTCTCCGGCACTTTTTCCGGATTCATAGAAGATTTTGTAATCTGCTTTCAAAACACGATCCGTCAGCACGATCTTATGCTCCTCCGGATCCAATTTCTGTGCTTCTTCAATTGCCGCCTGACGTTCCTGCTCCAAAGGGACTCTCTTCTTCTCAAAGCTCTTTCCTTCGCCCTGCAGGATGTGCACACAAAAGAAAAACATCGCTACCATCAGAAGCGCACCACCCAGAAACACCAAAATGCTTTTCAATGTCCGATTCATAAATCTCTCCTTACGTTTCTCTCCAAATCTGTATATCAGATCCCGAACAGTTCTGCCGTCTTCGTCATACGGGATGCAATTTCAACTCCAAAGGGACAGCGGCTCTCGCAGCTCTGGCATCCGATACATTCCGATGCCGTGTGCCCCAATGCCTTATAGTGTTCCGAAACACTTTCCGGTACTTTCTCCTGTGTCGTTGCCAGATCGTAGAACTTATTGACCATGGCGATATCGATATCCATGGGACAAGGCTTACAGTGTCCGCAGTATGTGCAGGTTCCGTTATAGGAATGAAGAGGCGCATTTGCGATGACGGACGCATAGTCTTTCTCATCCTCGGAAGCTGTCTCATAAGCAACCGCCGCATCGACCTGCTCCGTGGTGTCGTACCCGCAAAGGATCGAGCAGGCGCCCGGTCGGGTCAGGGCATAGTGGATCAGTTGCACCGGTGTGAAAGCCACATCAAACGGCGATCTCTCCTTATCCAGAAGGGCGCCGCCGAAGAATCCTTTCATGACCGTAAGTCCCACGTTATTTTCTTCGCACATCTGATAGAAGCGGGCGCGCTCCGGATCGATGCCGGACCACTCCTGGTTATCGTAGCCGCCGAACATAGAATCCAGATCCTCAGTGGCCGGACGCATATCGAAGGCCGGGTTGATACTAAAGAGGATCATCTCGATAAATCCCGATTCCACCGCCAGTTTTCCGATCACCGGGTTATGGGTACTTAGTCCGATGTGACGGATCGTGCCTTTCTCGTGAAGTTCTTTCACATACTTGATGAATTCCCCGTTCATAACGGTATTCCACTCTTCGACAGAGTCAATATAGTGGATCATGCCCAGGTCGATATAGTCAGTCTGAAGGCGAAGGAGAAGATCTTCGAAAGCAGGGATAACATACTTCATATCCCGGGTCCTGACATACTGCCCGTTCTGATACGTGGAGCCGATATGTCCCTGCACATACCAGGAATCCCGGCATCCGGCCATGGCTTTTCCGATAATATCTCTCGATTTCGGATCCGGCATCCAGCAGTCTACGATGTTGATACCCTTACTATGCGCATATTTCAGAAGCTTGATGGAATGCTCTTCATCATGGCGCTCGAGCCACTCACCTCCAAAGCCGATCTCACTTACTTTTAACCCGGTTTTTCCTAAAGTACGATACTGCATATTTTTCACCGCCGTTTCCGGAAATTTTGCTTTTTCAGAAGCACTATTCTCATTATAGCATGCAGTGCATTTATTATGTCAGATCTTCTCTTCTGATCACGGACACGTGCGTGATCTTATTGGCTTCATCTTCATACTCTTTTTCGAAATGCATGCCGATGGATTCCGCCGTTTTAAAAGAACCCACATTCGTATATTTGCAGTAGGAATAGAGCGCCGGGTACTCCGTGTTCCCGAACGCCCAGTCACGCACAGCCATCGCGGCTTCTTTCGCGTATCCTTTTCTCTGCTGATCCTTCCGGATATGGTATCCGATCTCCGGCAGCATCTGCCCTTCAATATTCTGAAGTGTTAAACCGCAGTCGCCGATCATCTCGCCTGTATCCTTCAGACAGACCGCCCAGAGCCCGAAACCGTCATCCGTATAGCGTTTCATGTTCCGCTCGATCCAGGATCGCACACGATCCTCATCGAAAGAATAGGGGTAGTGCTGCATGATCTCCGGATCGGAAAGCACCGCATAAAGGGCATCAAAGTCACCCATCGTCATTTCCCGGAGAAAAAGCCTTTCTGTTTCAAGTATCATCTTCATTTCTGTTTACCTATCCATTTTCTATTCCGCTTAGGAGAGCAGCCCCAGTTCGTCGATGATTCTTTTCGCCCGCATAACTACCGGAAGTTCACGGCTGGCCACCAATCTTCCGATGGGTGTTTCTTTTCTCTTTTCGTACTCGGCTACCGCCTCATCAAAGGTCAGTTTCAGCGTGGAAAGATGGAAATCATTGATCTCGTCTTCCGTTAAGTGCTTCTCGCCGAAGGACTTTACCTTGCAAAGGAAATAGTTGCTGATGTTATGCCGGTGGATGATGTTATAGTAGTCGCTGACCACACCGATCCTACAGATTACGTCAACCTCCGCGCCCAGTTCTTCGCTGAGTTCACGCCGGATCGCCATATTCAGGTTCTCCCCTTTCTCCACACCGCCTCCGGGAGTCTCGATCATGGTCGCCTTACCGAACATGTCATCGCGTTCGGCACGGATGAAATAGAAGTTTCCTTCTTCATCGAAAACGATGCCTCTGGCGATCCATCGATTATGGTCAATGTATTCCAGAGGCCACTCATTATCCGTAAGTTCATTTCGAAGTTCGGCCCTCTTCTCCAGCCGAACGCCGTTTTCAAAGATATAGTACGGGCGGGATCCGATGACCTGGAACGCATCCCCGTCAATGAACAGCGTGTCTTCTTCCGGAAGTGCGATCACCTTCACTTGTTCCATCGAAAAGTTCGTAAGGAAATCGGTGACGCGCTCGTGATCTTCTTCCGTTTTCGCATTGGTATAATGCGCATCCAGGGCGATCCCCGATAGCACATCAAACCCTTCCGTATCCTGAAGTCCGACATCGTTCGGATCTTCGGTGATGGCCGTCATGATGTCTTTGCCGAAAATGATCTCTCCTGCCGAGCTTCCGAATACGACTCCATCTCCCTGAAGGTATTACTTGATCTTGGCAAAAGCACCGCTGTCCTTGAGTCCTTTTAGAAGTGAGAATGTATTTCCTCCGCCGATATAGAGTGCGCAATAATCCGTAAAATCCTTCGTAAGGATCTCTTCATAGGAGCGGACCATCTCTACTGAAGGGACTTCGACGCCGCCTTCTTTTAATTCATTTTGGATCCACCCATAGCATTCATCGAGAGTATGTGTCTCTTCCGGCATCGCCAGAGGAATATACAGAAGCGGCTTCGTGTGGTCGATCACCGCATTGAAAACAGGATAGGTATCCTCCATCTGTTTTCCGAATCCGCCGCCACAT
>CADCLV010000107.1 GCA_902802325.1 Oscillospiraceae bacterium
GGCTGCTTCGCATGTACAGACGCCCGGTGCAAAAACCTCCGCCGAAAGGGTATAAAGCGGCTGATCGCCCAGGCCGTTCGGCCACCACAAAACGGGCGTCGGGACAGCAAAGCGCTCCCCGGGCCGGAAGGACCAGACCTGCCCGCCTGGCGCAGTCAACGTAAGCTGTGTCTTTCCGGCAGTGCCTTCCGTGATCACATCCACTGTCAGGTACACAGAGGCGCGGCCCTCGTGCGCAGCCCTGCCGCCGTCCTTCGCCTCCGCAACCGGAATGCCCTCCTCTGTCAGGATCTCCTGCTTCACGCGGATGTCGCGTATGCGCACATCATTCCAGCCGAGCAGCTGTACATCCTTCCAGATTCCCTGGTCCGGAAGGCGGGGGCCCCAGTCCCATCCGAACATGCAGTGTGCCTTCCGAAGATGCGGAAAGCCGCGCATCGCCTCCTCGCTGCCGCCGAGATGATGCTTCTGATCCTCCTGGCGGATAAACCGCACAGGAGAATGAATCGCCACCGTCAGGACATTTTCCTTTTCCTTCAAAAGCGTACCGACCGGATATTCCCACGCGATATGCATGTTGTCCGTACTGCCCAGCTTCACACCGTTCCCGGGGAGGACTGGTATGAGACGATCTACCATTCTCTCGACGGCAAATGCACCGGAAAGGTCCTGGATCTTGGGTGCGGTTTCGGAAAGCTCTGGAGAAACAACCGTGATAAGTTCCCTTCCGGTACGAAGATATTTGCCTATGATGTTCATGGAAGCTGGGCTGATGATTTTTCGAATTATCTGGAAAAAGAAAAAGTGCATTTCCCGAAGAATGTGGATATAGATCTTCGCTTTTCTGATCTGGAAGATCCCAAGACCTGGGATAGAATCGAAAAGGATAGTCCTTATGATCTGATTCTGGCGCATTACATCTATGGTGAACTGAAAGATCCGGCAGCCCTTCTTCAAAGGGCTGCGGAAAACCTTAGCAAAAACGGCATCTTCTCTATAAACGGTCCTCAGGATTCATCCTGGGATATCTACTTTAGAGATGCCATCACGGAAGCAGGATTAAATGCCACCTTTATTCTTGAAAAGATCGCAGAGATCCGGAAAAAGAGAGACGCTTTCGAAGCGACACTTCGGCGTTATTTTCCGAAGGTCAATGGAGTAGTGCTTCAAAGTCATTTTCAATACGAGAATGAAGATATGCTTTTTGAAAAGATGACTACCCTCTATGACGGACAGGAAAAGTTCTTCGAAAAAAATGAAAGCAAGATCAAGAAAAGCCTTGCCGGAAGACTTCAAAAAGACCAAAACCAGATCCTCACCGAGTCTCTTTTCCTTCACTGTTTCAAATAAACCGGAAAGGTTTCGGAATTTCTCGTTTCCCTATTGACCCTCCCCTTAGGGCACCCTTTATGTTGGTAAAAGAAAAGTACCAACTGGAGGGCTTATGAAAACGCAATACGGATTTTGGAACAACCTGGGCTATGTGCTCCGGGGCATGAGAAAATGGGGAGATAAATTGATCCCGCTTCGCCTTTTAGGGATCGTTTCGGAGACAGTCGCGCTGTTTGTTATTCCCGTCACGGTAAAGCTGATCCTGGACTCTCTTACCGCATCAAGACCAGTTTCCTATACCATGATGCTGATCGGCATCAATGCCGCCATCATGCTGATCTCCTATCTCGTCTCCGGCTATGTGGAGAATAATTCTCCATACAAAATGAAGCATGTCCTGATCCGTTTCAAAAGAGAACTGACCGAGACCATGACATCTATGGAATATTCCAACCTGGAAAACCCGAAGGTCCTGGATGAACATGAACGGATCCGCAATGTCATGAATGTAAAGACCCAGAGTATTGAAGGCATGATGGACTCCAGCATCAGATGCGGGACCCTTCTTCTTCAGATCCTGATGGCAGGAATCCTCATTTCCGGTCTTCATCCTCTTCTCATCCTGATCCTTCTTTTTCTTCTGATCCTTTCTTTTATCGTGGTGGATAAGACGAAAAAGAAAGATAAGGAACTGGTGTGGGATGCCCTGGGACCCTACTGGAGAAAGCACTTTAACATGGGCTATCTGACCAATCACTTTACCTCGGCAAAAGAGATCCGGGTCTATAACATGAAAGACTGGATCTATGGAAAATACCTGGGCATCAATTCAGACATCGCCGGGAAATACAGAATTTCCCGAAATCTCTGGTTCCGCTGCCAGGCCATCCTTCTTCCCCTTTCTCTTTTGGAAGAAGTCAGTCTATATGCCTTTCTTATTTATGAGCTTTCCCAAAACAACCTGACCGTTTCCGAATTTACTCTTTACATCGCTTCCGTGCATATCTTTATCACGACGGTAAATGCATTTATCGCAGAATATACCGAGATCAAAAAGCAATCGCTGGAAGTAAAGGATTTCCGTTCCTTTATCGACACCTATAAGGTCACAGACAAAAAGAAAACGGACCTTCCGCCAAGAGAAGGAAAGCCGGATTTTGAGTTTCATGATGTCAGTTTCTGTTATGAAGGGCAGACGAAAAAAGCACTGGAGCATGTGGATCTTTCTATTCCTTACGGCCAGAGGCTTGCCATCGTCGGCTTAAACGGCGCCGGCAAAACCACTCTCATCAAGCTTCTTTCCGGGTTTTATACTCCATCAGAAGGAAAAATCACCATGAACGGGAAAGACTGTTCGAAAATGGATCGGGAGGATCTGTTCCGGTATTTTTCGGCCGTCTTTCAGAATGTGGAAGAATATCCCTTCACCGTAGAAGAAAATGTTTCCATGAAAAAGAAAGAGGAGACAGATGAAAGCCGCGTCCGGGAGTGCCTTTCCCGATGCGGGCTTTGGGATAAAGTCCAAAAACTTGAAAAGAAAGAAAAAACACAGGTGCTGAAAGTCCTGGAAGAAGACGGCGTGGACTTTTCCGGCGGAGAAAAACAGAAGCTGGCACTGGCAAGAGCGCTATATAAAGATGCGCCGGTGATCATTTTAGACGAGCCCACTTCTGCGCTGGATCCTCTGGCGGAAGAAAGACTTTATTCTCATTTCAACGAATGGATCGGAGATAAGACCGGGATCTTCATTTCCCACCGCCTCTCCTCCACCCGTTTCTGCCAGAAAGTCGCCATGTTTGAAGATGCGCATCTGGTGGAATATGGTTCCCATGAAGAACTGATGCAGAAAAAAGGAAAATACTACGACCTGTATGAGACGCAGGCCCGGCTTTATAAGAAGGAGAACGAAGAAAATGAGTAAGGATATTTCAAAGAAAAAGACCGGCACGATCCGCTACTTTCTCAAGGCAATGAAAAACTTTAAAAAGGGCTTTTACATTCTTTATGCCATCCTGATCCTCTCGATGATTGCCCAGCCCGTTATTAAGATGTTTGCGCCGAAGATGATGATCGATCAGATCACGGGAAACGGCGGAATCGAAAAGATCATCAGGATCGCAGCCGTCATGGTGATCGCTGACTTTATACTGAACACCCTCACCTGCTTTATCGGTCTTCATCTGGAAAAGATCTATTATGAGGGCTTGAACCGCCATCTGGAAGCCGGTGTCGGCAAAAAGAGCATGGAGCTTCGTTATGAGACCACGGAGAATAAAAAGACACTCGATGAGCTGGCTGATGCCAGGACCGGAATCGATGCCGGATATTCCGGTGGTGTAAACGGACTTTTTACCGCCCTTTCTCTTCTGACCGGAAACATCGTGGTCATGCTTCTTTCCGCCATCACGCTCCTTCAGTATACCTGGATCCCGCTCCTTCTGATAGCCATGAATGTATCGGTCAATGCCTTTTTTGAAAGCAGACTGAACCAGCTGAAGATGGAGCAGATCCGCCGGCTGGCCATCACTGACCGCGCGTACTACTACCTCGTTCATGAGTTTTCCGATATCCGCTATGGAAAAGATATCCGTCTTTTTGATGCCAAGAACATGATGCTGGAGCGGGTGGATCAGTTTAATGACGAACAGGCCCGAATCAATAAGACACATGCTTCTAAGGCGCAGAAATACATCATCGGATCCAAGATCAATCTGGCTGTTACCGCCGCTTTGACCTATATGCTTTTTGCACTGATGGTCATCGACGGAAAGATCGGTATCGGTGACTTTAC
>CADCLV010000108.1 GCA_902802325.1 Oscillospiraceae bacterium
GAACTCCAGGATCTCCTGAAGCTCTGTATCGTGCTCGTGATTTCGGGCGAAGTTATCCATTTCGGCCAGAAGTGTCACATTCGCATCCACCGGCCAGCAGATCAGATAGATCATGCTCGTTGCCTCAGACCACGTAGAATGCTCTTCGATCTCATAGATCGTACAGCCGTTTTGACAGGACTCCTCACTCAGGATCGAGTAATAGAGAGATCCCTGTCCGACATCGTAACCGTGCTCCGGAGAATTCATCTCCTTATAGAAATCGAGGTTCATAAATGTCTTATCCGCCGTGATGTAATGGATACACGGATCGGTAATATAGTTGGCATGCTCTTGATCCATGAAGGAGATTCCCTTCTGGGGATATTCCATGTATGGTGCTTTTTTCACATAGACCGTCATGCTGCATTCCACCGGATAATCTTTTTCACATAGACCGTCATGCTGCATTCCACCGGATAATCCATCAGATACTTGCTGGTATCAAATTCAACTGCAGTATTTCCCTCTGACGGCGAGTCCAGATCGACCCAGATCGCCGGGCGGACACCATACTTATTCAGATACCCGCTTGCGGCTTCCCGCTGTTCTCCATAGAGAGTGACGCAAGCGACTTCGCCCACGGAATCTCCGGGAGATCTGAGCCACCATGAACAATAGTTATATCCATTCGGCTCCGCCCCCTGCTTATAGGCATAGTTGGTAACAAAGGCAACCTGATGTTCTCCCAGGTAATCGTACTGCACCAGTTCATCGTAACTTAAGAGGAAAACCTTATCTTCGGTATCGTTTCCTCCGGGAAGTCCGGATTCCGGATTGCCGGTCGTGGTAAGCTTTGTCAGCTGGATCCTCTCCTGCTCTGCGGAATTAAAGGCCTTGTTATAGAAATCGGTATTGAGCCAGGTACGGAGCGAACAGGTCTCCCAGGTGACCTCTCCGTCCTTATCGTTAAAAAGCTGTGCGTCAAGAACATACCGGGACACAAGAAGTGTCTTTCCGTCCTTCCGATCCACCACGATCCATTCGATCTCTTCGCCTCCGTAGTAGCCGAATTCTACATATTCCGTCGGATCATACAAAGGATCAGACCATTCGCCTGTATAGTCACTGTGGCTGATGTCGATGTGATCCATTTCCACCGGCTTATCCAGTCTCACCCACATGGCAGGTCGTATACCATATACTTCCATCCCGTTATCAGATAATGCAAAGATAGTATCTCCCCATTCACCTACTTCATCGACTCTTCCACTCTGGCTTACTGTTGCGTTTTTCTTCCCGAAAATTCCGGGAGAACGAAGGTACCAGCAATAGTTCTTACTTCCATCGATCCAGGAATCACATTCTTCTTTGATCGATTTCGTCGGCTTTGCCACACGATCGTTATCTGAACTGAAATACTGCGAGGCTTCGTCAATACTCAGAAGAAAGATCTTATCTTCCGTATCGTTTCCTCCCGGTGTACCGTACCAGTCGTTCTCGTGATTTTTCACCTGTGTCGTCTCGATCTTTGCCTTCTCTTCATTTGAAAAGGCGCTGTTCATGAAGTCTTCGTTAAGCCAAGTCCGGATCGTGGTCTCTTCCCAGGTCATAATATTCGGATACTCATCCTCGCCCGGATCATAGATCTTCTGCGTATCGAGAATATACTTGGAAATAAGAAGATTCTTTCCATCCTTATAATCCAGCACATACCACTCGATCTCTTCATTTTTGTAGCTACCGAACTTCACGGTTTTCTTATTGACCTTCGGCCCGCACCCCGTAAAAACCACGGCCGACAGCACTAATACCACAGAACAAACTAAAGCTAACCCTCTCTTCATCTCAACCTCCTTACATCCCTGTTTTATTCCCAAAATCTTTCAACGATATATCCCTTACTTCTTAACCTTAATCTTTAAACCTCCACCAGTCATTCATGATTTTTTCGTTCTTTTCCAACTCCCAGAATGGACGTACCCAGAATTATTCAAAGACAGAAATGATTAGCCAGAATGCGATATGAAATATCGCAATGATCAATGATGTTTCTGCCTTATCTACCTGCTGGCAGTGATTGGCGAAATAGTTCTGGTACACATGATTCGGGTTATAGTGCACGATCACCTGCCTGTCAACGTATGCACCGGATCCCACAATTCTTCCGAAGATCCTGGCCGAGTATTCACCCTGGATCGTCTGACCATCCACCTGAAAGGTGTATTCTACCGTATTTCTCGTCGTCACGCGATTGGAGCTGGTATCTACATATGTAACCGTCCCCCAGGTTGTTTCGGTACATGGGGCCATATAGTTTTTCTTTGCCACATTCAGCCCGTCGATCCGGACCAGAAGGAATATCAGAAAGAGTATTCCCGTAGCAGCAACTATGACTATATAATTACTCTTCTTCATCGCGAGCATATGATTTTTCTTATTTCCTTCCGATCCTTACCTTATTTCAGTGTAGCACAGGAGCACCAGGAACAGTAGTGCCAAGAGAGGAAGGAAGCCCGGGATATCTTTCCCGGACTTCCTGTCCTTTTAAGTTTTCCTCAACGGACCTTATGCCTGCGCCGGATGGTAAGTCATGAATCCGAGGAAGTCGCAGTAGCCACTTGTGTACGCACCCGGTACTTCAAACATGAAACCGGAACCCACGGAATCGTCAATGGTCACACCATCGTACTGGGCTGCCCATACGGTTTCAATAAACTCACGGGCTGCGTCATCGTCGGTAAACTGTACCGCGTAGATTAAAACTCCATTATCACTTTCGACACGGATGCCTTCCACATATTTCTGCTTATCCGCACCAAGATCTTCCGCCGTCAGAGGATAGATCGTCATGCCGGCCTGCTCATAGACCTCAATCAAGCTCAGGATCTTCGTGGTGGTGAAGCCCTCTTTTTTCTCCATCTCCCAGCTGGCATCTCCTGTCCCGGCCGCATTGATCCACATGACCGGACGGACACCGTTATTATTCTCCCGGTCGATTCCACCGCCTTGTTCATTCACAGAACCATCTTCAAAGATACGGGCAGCATCCGAACCTGTGAGTCCAGGTGAACGAAGCCACCAGCGGCAGTTGCCTTCCATGACTGTTTTTTCTCCGGCCTCTAAGCCCTTACCTTTGGCGTAGGCGCTGGGATGGCAGATTCTGGACTCGTCTGAATCAAAATAGGTATTGACTTCATCCAGGCTCAGAAGAAATACTTTATCTTCTGTATCGTTTCCACCCTCGGTCCCGGTCGCATCGTTCTTCGGATTGGTTACCTGAGAAACCAGGATCTGCGCTTTTTCTTCATCTGTGAAGACTTCGCCATAGAAATCCGTGTTGAGCCACTCGCGGAGAGAGCACTCTTCCCATGTGATCGTGACCTTGAAGATCTTGTTGTAGGGAAGTCCCTCAAGTGCATCTTTACTGATCACCAGCGTATCGCCGTTGCTCTTGCTGTCCAGAACGATCCACTCGATATCTTCCGGTCCGTTACTGAGGTCATTGTCCTGCTCGAACTTTCCCATCGTGATGACATCGCCTACATCATAGGCGCCGCCGCTGCTCTTTTTGGAATCGGCATCGTCCTTGCCGCCCTTCTCTTCGTTCTCTTCCTCGCCATCATCCTCATCGTCTTCTTCATCGACGTCTTTTTCCACGTCGGCAGAAGACTTATTATCCGACTTCTTCTCTTTCTTGGCTTCATCCTTCTTGCTTCCGCATCCTACCAGTGAGATCATGATGATCCCGGACATCAGAACTGCACATACCTTCTTAAACTCATGCATACTCGTTTCCTCCTTTTTCTGTTGATGTCAGTTTCCCTCCATCTGTTCATCAACTTCTGTTTACATTGTATAATTTGAACGCATGCATAAAAACACATACCGAATCATATTTATGCAGGATATTACTGTCCCGAATTCAAAATAGCACTATATTAGCCATTTCAGGGGCATTTTTATTCATAAAGTCGCATAAAAGCCTTCTCATGGTTGCAAAACACAGTGCATTTCCCGCCGAATAAATCCCACCTCTCACGTTCAGATAATCTCAAAATCACGAAGCCATTTGAACTAAGCTATGATCAAGAAGCACAAAAAGAGGCCCGAGATCCTTTCGGTCTCAGGCCTTTTTCTTGGAGGGGTATATATGAGTAAGTATGTAATGCTAAGTGATCTTTAGATATATGTATACCCTTCAGTCTTACTTGGTTTCGATGTCGCTTTTGGTTTCCTCCGGAATCGCATTTCCATCCGTTGTCACATCAGAAGATTCATATACATAGAAGTGCTCGGTAAAGCAAAGTCCCATCAGAAATCCCATCAGGACTGCAAAAATAGCACCGCGCCAATCCTGGAAGCCTCGCGTATATGCACCCAGAAACATTAAAGACATCGCGAAACACATCCACCACCCAGAAATACTAAAGACATCGAGAAACCCATCCACCAGTTGTATTTGCCGGCGCGGACCGTCAGTTTCGGCAAGGTCTGACCACGGAACACAGCAACACCATTTTTCATGGCAGAGACGCGCTGGGCCAGAAGAAATGCCACCTGCTGATCCATAAGGTTTACGATCGGTTCATTCTCGAGTGACTCTTCGACAAAGATCTCATTGCAGGAAATAGTATCCCCGTCTTTTCTGGAAATATACAGAGCCTTGATTCTTCCTTTCTTTGTATAGGTATATACATAACCTTTATTCTCCAGAGCGGAAAGGACCTGCTGCATATCTACTTTCACATCCAGTTTTTCGGAAAACTTTTCCTTCTT
>CADCLV010000109.1 GCA_902802325.1 Oscillospiraceae bacterium
TTAAGAAAGATTTAAGAGTTTCTTAAAGGCACTTAAGACTTGAAAAAGTACACTAGTGCCATAAGGAGGCGAGAAACGCTATGAATGAAATAATTAAAACACAGAAACTTTGCAAGACTTTTAGTAACGGAGGTATGCAGCAGCATGTACTCCGCAACATCGATCTATCCATCTACGAGGGTGATTTTACCGTTATCATGGGTGCCAGCGGTGCCGGTAAATCCACTCTTCTTTATGCCCTGTCCGGTATGGACAAGCCGAGCCTCGGTGATATTGATTTCGCAGGAAAGAACATCACAAAAGGTACACCGGATGAACTGGCTGTATTTAGAAGAAAGAACTGCGGATTTGTTTTCCAGCAGACCTATCTTGTCGATTCCATGAGTGTTCTGGATAATGTTCTGGCTGCGGCTCTTCTTGTCGAGAAGAATAAGAAGAAGGCGGCTTCTAAAGCCAAGGAAGTCCTTAAGTCTGTGGATATTGAGGAAAGCCTTTGGAATAAGTTCCCGACACAGATCAGTGGCGGTGAAGCCCAGAGAGTCGGTATCGCCAGAGCTCTCATCAACGATCCGAAGCTGGTCTTCGCCGATGAGCCGACAGGTGCTCTTAACTCCACTACAGGAAAGGACGTCCTGGACGTTCTGACGAAAGCAAATGAGAAGGGCCAGTCCATTGTCATGGTCACTCACGATATTACTTCCGCCCGCCGCGGTAACCGCATCCTTTACGTCAAAGACGGCGAGATCGCCGGTGAATGCCAGCTCGGAAAGTATGTTTCCGGAGATAAGGAACGTCATCTGAAGCTTCGTGACTTCTTAGGCGGAATGGGGTGGTAATCATGTCGAAAGAAAGAATTCTTGCTAAGTCTCATTTTCGTAAGAATAAAGGATCTTCCATCGGTATTTTCTGCCTGATGCTTCTGGCTTCGATGCTTCTGAGCCTCTCCATGATCCTCTTTACCGATACCTATCCGACCGCCGAAAAAGAAGCAGAACGCCTCAATGGCGGAGACGGTATACTCTTCTTCACCAGTAGTAAGATCCAGGCGGATGATGCGTATCTTAAAAAGCTTCTGGATGGCGTGAAAGAATATGAGGTGGAAAAAGCACTGTACTACTCGGTGCTCAGCATGCCTTTCGGGTCCGCCGAAATGACAAACTCTCTGAAAGTCGGCCGTGTGGAAACCACCACATCGAAGAAACTTGCCAGAACCGAGATCTGCGAAGAAGATGCATCCGTAGAAGGGGATTTCATCTACCTTCCGTATCAGTTCAAGACCAGTGGCGGCTACCATGTCGGAGATGATTATAAACTGACTGTTTCCGGCGAGACATATGACCTGAGAATCAAGGGATTTCTGAATACTGTCTATGGCGGATGCAATAACAGTGGTCTTTATGAGTCCTGCGTTTCCCCGGAAGTCTATGACAGAATGTATGCGAAGATCGGTGATGCCGGTGAATCCACTTTTGTCGTATTCAATTTGAAAGACGACGTCAAAGAAGGCGCCTTCCGTATTCGTGTTATGAATACACTTATGGCTGATGATCCTCTGGCGGATGTTTCGATGAACTATCTTTCTGCATATCTTTCCTCACGTACATTCATGTCGCTGATCATCGCGGGTTCTTTCTTTGCCGTGACAATGCTCGTGGTTCTGGTCATTATTCTCATGATCGTCAACAGCATCAGTAACTACGTGAAGGAAAACATGAAGACCATCGGTGCCCTGAAGGCCATCGGCTACACAAGCCGTAATATCAAGGGATCCGTTCTGATGATGTTCCTGGCACTGGCTGTGATCGCTTCCGTTTTAGGTGTTGCTGTTTCGTATCTTGTCGCTCCGATGATCGCATCGGTCGTCATTGCCCAGATGGGTGTGCCGTATAGTGTTTCTTTCAGCCCTCTGGCGACGATCGTGGCCCTCTCCACTGTCGTTGTGCTGACGATCCTGGTTACCCTTCTTGCCCTGCGTAAGATTAAGAGAATTGAACCGATCGTAGCTCTTCGTGAGGGAGTGGAAAGCCATAATTTCCGATCCAATCACGTCAGACTGGATAAGACACCTCTCAGTCTGAATGCAAGTCTTTCCATTAAGACGATGCTGCACAACAAGCGGCAGAACATCATCACCTTCGTTGTCACCGGTATCATGGTATTCTTCTGTGTCATTGCCCTTCTTATGTTCGAAAACTTTAATCTGCACCCGAATCTGAATATCCTCATGTCGGAAAGTGCGGATGGCGTGGTCGGATTCGATGTGGAGACAAAGGAAGAAGGGGAGAAGTTCTGTAAATCTTATCCGGAAGTGAAGAATCTGAGAAGATATTTCGAAACGACGATCAATGTCGGACAGGAAGATTCGCTTGCCCTGATGGTTTTTGAAGATCCGACCCGGATGAATAATCAGGATATCTGCTACAAGGGGAAACTGCCTTCTCACGACAACGAGGTCAATATCAGCGGCAAGTTCGCCAAGCTGAACGGGTATAAGCTGGGTGACGAGATCAAGCTGAACGTAGGCGGCAAAGAATATGCCTACATCATCTGCGGACTGATCCAGAGCTGCAACAACGACGGACATCAGGCCATCATGTCGGAATCCGCTGCATCGCATATCCTGGATCTTCAGATCATGCCTTCTGCCTTTGCGTTTGATACCGAAGAAGAAGACCAGATCGAGTCTTTCCTGACTTCTTGTGATGAGAAGTTCGGTGATCACGTAGTGGTCCGTATCAACATGCAGAAGACCATCGAAGCTTCCCTGATCACCTTTAAGGGCATCGCTACTTTGATGCTGGTCATGGTCGGACTGATCTCTGCTCTGGTCATCCTTCTGGTCCTCTTCCTTCTGATCCGTTCCCTGGTATTCAGTAAGAGAAAAGACTACGGCATCTACAAGGCTATCGGCTACACAAGTAAGAGTCTGATCCTTCAGACGGCAGGCTCCTTCATGCCGGCGATCATCCTGTCTGTCCTGGTTTTCTCGGTTGTCTCCTACTTCATGGCGAACCCGTACATGCAGCTCATCATGATCAACTTCGGCCTCATGAAATGCACCTTCAATATCCCGATCCCGGGCCTCATCGCCATCGGGGCCGCCATGATCCTTCTTTCATTCCTCTTCGCCGTCCTTCAGGCTCGCCGTATCAAGAAGGTCGAACCGTACCAGATGCTGGTTGCCGAGTAAACATATCTTCATTCATAGCGAACGCGCAGAAAGCCGCTTCTTCGGAACTTTCCGAAGAGACGGCTTTCCCATTTCATGGACAGTGCATTTTCCGTAGAAACAGATAATACCTATTGACACGGTAGGTAAGTAGGTGTAATATGCGGACATTATACCCAAGAAAGGAACGAGCCAAGAGATGGAAACGGTATTTTCACTGAATCATGTTTACAAGACCTACCATAATGAAGGAAAAGATTTTACGGCTCTTTCGGATGTAAGCCTTCAGATCAAAGAAGGGGAGATCTTCGGTATCATCGGTATGAGCGGCGCCGGTAAATCCACTCTCGTTCGGACGTTGAACCGTCTGGAAAAAGTAGATCAGGGTGAGGTGCTGTTCTACGGACAGGATCTGGCGAAGCTGACAGCAGGAAAACTTCGGAAAGTTCGTCACAGCATTTCCATGATCTTTCAGGGGTTCAATCTTCTGATGCAGCGTACGGTTATCGAAAATGTGGAGCAGCCTCTTCGTATCATGAAAGTTCCGAGAAAAAGAAGAAAAGAGATTGCCCGGGAGATGCTTGCGATCGTTGGATTGTCGGAAAAAGAAAACGTATATCCGGCCCGTCTTTCCGGAGGCCAAAGACAGCGTGTGGCCATTGCCCGTGCACTTGCTTCCGACCCGAAAGTTCTTCTTTGTGATGAAGCGACATCGGCACTCGATCCGAAGATCACCGGCGAGATCTTAGAGCTTCTTTCGAGGATCAACAAGGAAAGAAATCTGACCATCGTTATCATTACCCATGAGATGGCGGTTGTCGAGAAGATCTGCGATAAGGTAGCGATCATCGACGAAGGAGA
>CADCLV010000110.1 GCA_902802325.1 Oscillospiraceae bacterium
TTAAGCAGTTTGGCGGATCGAAGGTACTGATCCATTATGGCGGCGGAAGTGTCGTCCGTTCCGGCCTTTTAGACCGGGTAAAGAAGTCCCTTTCCGATTTCGGAATCGCTTTTGTCGAGCTTGGCGGCGTCAAGCCGAACCCCAGATCCGGCCTGGTATATGAAGGCATCGATCTCTGTAAGAAGGAGGGGGTAGACTTCATCCTCGCCGTCGGCGGCGGAAGCACCATCGACTCCAGTAAAGCCATTGCGGCAGGTGTTCTGTATGACGGTGATTTCTGGGATTTCTATAGCGGTAAATATATTGAAAATGCACTGCCGGTCGGAACGATCCTGACCATCTCGGCAGCCGGCAGTGAAGGCAGCCCGGACTCCGTGATTACCAAGGAAGAGGGTATGTTCAAGCGCGGCGCCAGCGGCAATGCCATCCGTCCGAAGTTCAGTATTCTGAATCCGGCTCTGACACAGACATTACCGGTCTATCAGGTGGCCTGTGGTGTAACGGATATTATGGCCCATCTTTATGAGCGGTATCTTACTAATTCCACAGATGTGGAAGTGACGGACCGTCTGATCGAAGCTTTGCTTCTGACCATGAAAAAGGAAGGTCCGGTGGCGGTAAAGGATCCTTCGGACTACCAGGCCCGTGCCAATATTATGTGGGCCGGAATGGTTGCCCATAACCATACCTGCGGTGTAGGAAGATCCCAGGACTGGAACAGCCATAACATCGAGCATGAGCTTTCTGCTCTTTATGACTGTGCCCATGGTGCCGGACTTGCCATTACCATGCCGGCGGTATTCCGTTACTGCATGAACCATAATGTGATGCGTTTTGCCCAGGTGGCCGTACGCGTATGGGGATGCCAGATGGATTTCGAGCATCCGGAAAAGACGGCGGCGGAAGGTATCGATGCTTTCCAGAATTTCCTGGTGGGAATCGGTATGCCGAAGAACTTCTCGGATATCGGCGCAAAAGAAGAAGATATTCCGGATCTGGTAAAGCAATTGTGCTACGGCGATGGAAGAACCGGCAGCATCTCGGGTTTTGTGACCCTTACTGAAGAGGACTGCACCAAAATCTATAAGATGATGGTGTAAGCGGCAGGGAGGGGAAGCCATCCCCCCATCTCCTCGGTATTCCTCTCCCTGACCAAATTTTAAAGGAGAAACCTTATGAAGGCATTATTTATCGGCGGCACCGGTACCATCAGTACCGCCATCGTAAAACAGCTCAGCACAGATCCCTCGTGGGAAGTATGGCTTCTGAACCGGGGAAACCGTGCATCGGTGGTTCCGGAAAATGTACATGTCATTGAGTGCGATGTACACGATGAGAAAACGGCAGAAGAGAAACTTTCCGGCATGACATTTGATGTGGTCGGTGACTTTATCGGATTTACCGTGGAAGATGTGGAAAGAGATTACCGGCTTTTTCATGGAAAGACGAAGCAGTTCATTTACATCAGCTCGGCCTCTGCCTACCATAAGCCTTCCATGAGCTATATCATTACGGAAGGCACGGCGCTTTCCAATCCCCATTGGGAATATTCCCGAAATAAGATCGCCTGCGAAGACTTCCTCATGAAAAAGTACAGAGAAGAAGGGTTCCCGGTGACCATCGTCCGCCCCAGCCATACCTATGACGAGAGAAATATTCCGCTGGGCGTGGAAGGAAAGAAAGGTTTTTTCCAGGTGATCCGCCGGATGCAGGAAGGAAAGCCGGTTCTTATTCAGGGCGACGGCACGTCTCTTTGGCATGTGACCTTTAACAGTGACTTTGCCATCGGATACATAGGGCTTATGGGAAACAGCCACGCCATCGGTGAAGCTTTCCAGATCACAGGAGATGAGACACTTTCCTGGAATCAGATCTATCAGACCATTGCGGATGCGTTGGGCGTGGAGCTGAAGCCTTACTACGTTTCTTCCTATTTCCTCAATGACGCGGGAAAGAAATACGGCTATGACTTTGAAGGAAGCCTGATCGGCGACAAGTCTGTGTCCGTGGTATTCGATAACAGTAAACTCAAGCACATCGTGCCTGCTATGCGGACCAATGTGCGCTTCGATCAGGGCGTGCGGATTGCCCTTTCTTATGTTCTTTCTCATCCGGAGGCGTATCAAGAAGATCCGGAATTTGACAGCTGGTGTGACAAAGTGATCGAGACATTAGAGAATGCGAAAAGATCGATCTGACACCTTTTACGGATGATAAAGATAGCATGGGGCTGCCCCGGGATCTCTGCCACCACATTGATCCCGGGGCGGTTTCTTATTTCGTTTTATTTTCCCACTTTTTCCGAAGGCTTTTCCATACTTTCATGAATTCCGGGTCGCGCCAGTGGCGGACGGTGCCTTCGACCGCATCCACGGCCGTTTCTCCAAAGGAATCGTAGGCTTTACAGATCTCGTTGATGCGGATAAAGCGGAGGTTTCCGGTATCGTAGTCCGGGTTCTCGTCAAATTTACTGGCGAGGGTATAGGCGTCGAAAAGGATCTTTTCCACCTGCTCTTTTTCTTTCTTCAGGAAATGCACAAAGGCCAGACTGACCATGCTGGCAGAGACGATGCGGTCCAGATAGTTGGGCGTGTCGTCCTTTTTAAAGAACATGAGAAAGTCGATGCAATTCTGGATCAAAACGCCGCCTTCTGTCAGTTCTCCGTGGAAAATGTGCTCCATGGCAAGGCCGATCATGGACTTGATGATCGGGTTCAAAGTAAGGATCAGGCCATAGGAAAGGTATCCGGAGGCGTCGCCTTGTGGGTCTTCATGGCAGGTCAGCTCGTAGCCGATGTCGGCGTTATAGATCCCGCCGGCATTATGCTCTTTCCAGATTTCCACGCACTCTTTCCATTTTCCCTGAAAGTAGTAACTGTCGGCTAATTCGCCATATAAGACAGTATCGTTAATGGTGCCGTCCTGCTTGGAAGAAAGAAGCGGAATAGATGAAAGAAGAAGTTCTCTTCCCCGGGAAATGAGCTTCGGGTCTCGTTTCCATGCACCGATGGAGATATAGAGATTGGCGCTTTCGTGAACGATATCGAAATCATGGGGATATTTCTTCAGTGCTTTTTCCGCCTCCGAGATCCCTTCCGGGTCCAGCGTGTCTTTATAAACGTGAAGACGCTTGGCGGTGGCGGCGATGCGGTTATCTTTCATGGAATAGCCTAAAAGAGAATCCACGGAGGTGTCGAAAAAGTCTGCCATTTCCACGATCATGGGAAGTTCCGGAACAGAAAGACCTGCTTCCCATTTATATACAGCGCCGACAGTGACGCCGAGAACTTCGGATAACTGCTCCTGGGTAAGACCTCTGTCTTTTCGGTTACTACGAATATTTTCGGATAGCTTCAGCTCCATGGAAATCCTCCCGGGGTACGTAAATCTGGTATCATTATAGTACAGGATAGTCCATGAGGGAAAAAGAAAGGGGCGAAAGTCCGATGAAAAGTGAAAAACGAGACGGAACCCAAGAGACGGTAAAGCTTCGGCCCAAAGTGCATTTCACGCCCGAAAAAGGGTGGATGAACGACCCGAACGGACTGGTTTTTTATAAGGGAAAATATCACCTTTTCTATCAGCACGATCCGGATTCGCTGGTGTGGAATATTATGCACTGGGGACATGCGGTATCGGACGATCTTCTTTCCTGGGAGCATCTTCCTATTGCGCTTTATCCTGACGAACTGGGAGTCATATATTCCGGCTGCGGTTTTGTGGATACGGAAAATGCATCCGGACTGGGCAGCAAAGAGGATCCGGCTTTACTTCTGTTTTATACGTCCCACGATATGGAAACGAAAAAGGAGCAGCAGTGTCTGGCCTGGACAGCAGATGGAATGACCTTTCATAAGTATGAAGAAAATCCGATCCTTCCGGGTGCGGAGCATACGCCGGCGAGAGATCCGCAGGTGTTTAAAAATACGGTCTTAGGCGGATATACGCTCATTCTTACAAGAGAAGAACG
>CADCLV010000111.1 GCA_902802325.1 Oscillospiraceae bacterium
TTTGCGGAGATTGGCAAATGGCATAATAGTGTTGAAACAAAAAGATAAGATCAATCGTCTTTAGTTTCGGGGGTAGAACAGGAGGATTCTATGCGTTTGGGAAAAAGAGTCATGGCAGGGATTCTGGCAGGGCTTATGTTACTGTCGGCCGTGGGCTGTAAGAAAAAGGGAAAGCATCACGGCGGTGCGTCGTCACTTGAAGAGCTGGTGACGAAGATCGTGATGACGATTAATGACGAAGATGGAAAGTATTCGGATATCGCAAAGTGGTATAACCGGTATGCGATATTGCCGGCGCAGGTGCCGGAGCTTCTTTTGCATGACTGCTCCTTTTCTCAGCTTCAGGATGTGGTGGAAGATGCAGAAAAAGGGTCCGGATATATTACCAAACATCACGAGGATTTCTGCCGGGCCTGGGAAGAAACGACCGGTGAACCGATAAGCGAAGAGGTCATTTCCAGACTGGCGAAGCTGAAAAAAGAAGCCGATGAGATGGATGATTCGGACTTTGAAGAGGCTCTTTCGGTGTGGAGAGAATGTGCTCCCTATGACAGTGAGTTTTCCGAAGATTTGGTAAAAGAGACGAAAAACGGAAAAGATATTTACGGGACCTATACGGCATATGGCGCCACAGGATGGGACTTTCTGGTGATCTTTTATTATGTGGATGGTGGAAACTATGTCTGCTACAATATCAAGCTTCTGTGTGGCGATGCGCCGGAAGAGATGAGGACGGCAAACGAGAACGAGAACGGTCAGGTGGAGAGTGCGGAAATGACTGCGGAGGCGGCCTCTGAGGTTGAGAAGGCGGAATCGGCTTCTGAGCCGGAGGCGAAGCAGTTCGACTTTGTGACAGTGCTGGAAGATGATATGTGCCGGTGGGAGTATGGCGGGGTGGATGTATTTAAACCATCCGCGAACGGGGCCCCCGGACAGCCTTTGAGTGTGCTGGTGATGTCTTGTACGAACCTTTCGGATCAGCCACTCCAGGTCGAGCCCGGCTACTTTGAAGATCCGTCGATCCCCTATGATAACTACTACGGATCGGTGAAAGATGATCCCATCATGGTCATGACGGTGAGTACTTCTGAGGAAGCGGAACTTAAGGTAATGGATCAGCCGATTTATCGCTGGGTCGACGAATGGGATCCGCAAAACGATACCGTTGCCCCCGGGGAGACAGTCGTCCTTTATGTTTACGTCTCGACCAGCCGTATTCGTGGGCTGCAAAAAGATGAGCTGCTTCAAGACGTGACCGTCAACTTCAGTGCATTTCCCAAAGGAGAGAAAGAGTCGTTTCGGAATTACCTGATCGCGATGGATGGAAGCGGGGAAGTAGTGCTTCCGGAGAAGGTGGGAAAGGGGAGTGAAGACATATAAAGTTCGAATTGCGCGGCAAGCACTCGATCAGATGGAATCAATTCGAAAATATATCACTGATGATTTAGTGGCTCCCCAGGCAGCAGTGAACATTATCCAATCCTTTAAAGAGTCGATAAAGAGTCTGGAGACTATGCCGGAACGGATTAAACTCATTGAGAAAGAGCCGTGGAAAAGCGAAGGGATATCGATTGACTATCCTCCAAAGCAGATCTTCAGGATGTCTGCGGGGCTTTTTTGACGGATGCCTTCTTCGTCGGTGAGGGTGGCGCCGGATTTGGTGTTCCAGGTAAAGCGTCCTGTTTTTTCGCCGTCCATCTGAAAGTAGCGGTCGGGGCTGGATAGCGGCACTTCGTAGCGCTCATACCATTCCGGGAAATATGTGGACATGTATTTGTCGGCCAGGATATAGGCCTGGCAGTCTTTGCTTTCGCCGACCGCGCCTAAGGTGACGCCGCAGCCGGGCTGGCCGGTCCGGCTGTTTCCGTTGGTGGAGTGGACGATCAGGATACTGCCGTCATCGCAGGTGCCAAGGCTGATCCAGACGTGGCCTTTGGTGCTGATAATGTCGCCGGGAAGAAGTTTCTCGCCGGTGATCTTCGGATCGGCCTCCAGGGAAAAGGTGCCCCAGCCATATTCTTCGCCGAATCTTTTTGCCATCTGGGTGGCATAGCCTACAAAGCCGTCTTTTCCGCTTTCCGTTTCCATGGTGTTATAGACTGTCCAGCCGACAAAGCCGGAGCAGTCCAGTCCTGCATAATAGTATTCGTTATAGCCGCCATAGGGGTAATAACTGTGGGTGGGGTCGGCTTTTTCTTTGTCAACGTCTACTTCCCGGAAGGTGTAGTTCACATCATGCTCATGGAAGAAACGCACCCAGTCTTCGGAGACACCGATGGTGCGGCTTTGGATGGATGAGCCGGTGTCCTGCCAGTCCCATCCGCCGCCGAACATGTAAAGCGTGGTGCCTACGGGCATGAGGGCGGTCTTAATGAAGTTTTCTACCGTATGCTTTCCCGGAATGCCGGACACAACGGGCTCGTAAGGCGCGGGCATGGTGGATACGGGGGCATCGGGATTGGTGCCGGGAAGCTGTTCGACCACGGCCAGGACGGTATCGTCTTTGACGTAGACGGTGAAGGGATAGCCTTCTTTCAGCTGGTTCTGAATGGGATAAAGGGGCTGGCCCTTTTCGTCTTTTTTCGAGTTATCGATGGAAAGGATCCGCACCGCGCCGTTTACCTCGAAACGGTAGCGGAACTTATCTGCATTTTCTTTCTTCGTCTCGGGCTCGCCGTAGTCCATGACGCCCAGAAAGGTAGCGGACAGGACTTCTGCGTCGGAAGGAATGCCGGCGGGAAGGGTCGTGGTATTTTCCGGAAGGGAGGAAGGCCGGCTGTCTGAAGGGAGATTTTCAGTGTTTCCGGCTTCCTGGGTTTCTTTACTTTCTGCGGCGGAGGCACCATCGGAAGAACTTACGCCGGATGAACCCGGCACAAGTGCATTTTCCGAAGATCTGGAATCTCCTTTACTACAGGCACTGACGCTGCCCATAAAAAGGAGCGCGGCCAGGGACAGAGAAAAAATTTTTCTTTTTTGCAACATAATCAGACTTCCTTTCGTCTTATATGTATTATATCAGACCGCGGGTGCGGACCGAGGAATACGGAGAACCGGTGTGGCGGTGTTTCCGGGGAGGGAGAAAAGAATTGATTCTCGGGCATTTCGGGTCTATGATATACACATCTGAAAATGGGGCCTATCTATCGGGACCATTTTCAATAAGGAAGAAACAGGAGATAAAAGTATGAAAGGGTTTGCGAAAAAAGCTGCTTCGGTGGTCCTGGCACTGACGATGGTCGGTTCTATGGCCGCATGCAGCAAAAAGTCTAAGTCGAACGAAGGACTTGTGGAAGCGGCGAACAACGTTATGGACGCGCTTCTTTCCGGAAGCAGCAAAAAACTGAAAAAAACAGGTGAGTTTTCCGACGAAACGCTTATGCTCGTCGATCAGACGGCGGAGAACAAAGCCAAGACCGTTGTCCTGAAGAAGGCGACATACGAAGTCGACGAGGACAGCATTAAGGAATCGAAGAAGTCTACTTCTGTGAAGGTAAAGATCACGATGCCGGATTATGAGGCGGCGCTTGAGGACGCTTCCGATAACCTGGATGATTTCCTCGATGCCATCGAAGAGCAGGAGAAGGGCGATTATAAAGAGGAAGAGATCACTTTGAAATTCACTTCCGAGGACGATTCCTATTCGCTTTCTGACGGCGATGATCTCGTCAAAGAACTGTATATGGATACCCTTGGTTCTCTGACGGTATTTGGTTCTGAGCAGACTGTTCCGGATAAGACAGAAACGGAACCGACTGATACCGAGCCGGTACCGGATACCACTCCGGCGACGGAGACCTCTCCCACAGAGACAACGGCTCCGGCTCAGCCGCCGGTTGCTTC
>CADCLV010000112.1 GCA_902802325.1 Oscillospiraceae bacterium
TGTGACGATGGAATCAGTAATCGAAAACGGATGAAAAGGGGACTTTGCTTATGAACCATAAGGAACGCATGCTGGCGAATCTGCCCTACAAGTCCTGGCTGGACGGACTTTCGGAAGAGCGTATGGCGAATAAAACGAAAGTATTTAAGTATAACCAGCTCCCGCCGGATCAGCCGGAGGCACGGGAAAAGCTTTTACGCGAGATCCTGGGAAAGACAAAGGAAGGCTATCTTTGCATTGAGTCTCCTTTTTTCTGTGATTACGGCTATAACATCGAGGTCGGCACCAATTTCTTTGCCAATTACAATTTCGTCGTCTTGGACGTCGGCAAAGTCACTGTCGGCGATAATTTCATGGCGGGCCCGAACGTAATGCTTTGCACCGCGGGGCATCCGCTTCATCCTGAGACGAGAAATTCCGGTTATGAGTACGGCATCGATATCACCATCGGCGATAACGTCTGGATCGGCGGCAATGTCTGCGTGCTTCCCGGCGTCCACATCGGAAATAATGTCGTCATCGGCGCAGGTTCCGTCGTCACCAAAGATATCCCCGACAACATGCTGGCGGTCGGCAATCCCTGCCATGTTGTCAGGGAGATCACGGAAGATGATCGCGACTACTACTTTAAAGATAGAAAATTTGACGTAGAAGATTATAAGTAATTTCCGCTGCAGTTATCCTTCAGGTGAATTGCCACCAATCAGAATTAAAAAACAGAACATATGTGCTATAATAATTTGTGAGCACAGTCTGCTTTTTGGGCGGTTGCCTCCGGCCTCTTCGTTCCCTCGGGAATAGATAGAGAAAGGAGGGATGCGGATATGACTAGATTTGAATTACTGTCTCTGGCAGTTGCAGTGATTGCCGTGATCTTTACTTCAATCGATTTGTTATTGAAACTGTTTACCTCGTTAATCAGGTTCTTAGATAACCGATATCGTCGTAAATAAATCAACCACCCTAAACTTGGATTGGCGTCCTTAGGGTGGTTTCATACTAGCCAGAGGCAACCGTCCTTGCAGACTGTGCTTTCTTGGTTACATTCTATCATCCGGATGGATCGGAGTCAACGAAACCGGGGGTGAACCGCTACGCTTTTTCCACAGGGGTAAGTACTGCAACCGACATTTTGTTGGCGTCGCTTCTAAAGTAGTCAGTGTCGTCTGTAGCGACATCCGTATTCGGTTCGGAATTCAAAACGATCATCGAACCGTCGGGTAAGATCTGACAGTTTCTCAGATCCGTAAATTGCAGATCGGTGTTTTCCGGGGAAAGAATGGTCACAAATTTATCTTGCGAGATAAGGAACTGCTGGATGCCATTATCGTTGAAGACGAAGCAATCTGTATTCGTGGCAAGATCGATACTGATCTCTCTATCAGATCTATAGGTATCCAGGAGTTCTCCGGTATTCACATCCACTTCCTGATAGCCTGCGATATCGGTATGGGGAAGCGCGATATGGGCGACATACCATTTTCCTTCGGAGTAATTCATGAAGGGACCGAGGCTTTTTTCCTGGTTTTCTTTGATCAGGTTTCCTTCGGAGTCGAAAAGGAAGAGGTGTTCCTGGGTCGCGATAAAGATCTTACCGTCTTTCATCGGATAGACATGTGAACCGTAGAGGTTGGCCTTTACGTCAAAACTCAGTTCTCTCAGTTTCTCTCCGGAAGGGGAGATAACGAACACAGATGGAGAGGTGCGGCATTCGCCATCGTTGAACTTGTTCGCGACGACCAGGATCTCGCCATTATCCAGTGCAAATGCATTCTCGAAATCACAGTTTTCAGCCATAGGGACCGCACCGATATTTTTTCCGCTTAAGTCGAAAAGCTGCAGACTGGTATACACGTTATCCCCCATGGCCTGGTAGTGATTCTCTAATAACTTCTCCTCCATTGAAGGGTCTTTCAAAGAGGCCAGAATTCTAACAAGGATCCGGTCGCCGACGATCGAAGTATTGGCAAATACCGTGATATCGAACTCTACGTCCGGGATCGGTTCCAGCTTCAGTTCGGCACTTTTTGAAGCGTAAAACGCATTCTCATCCTGTGTTTTCCCGGAAGATCCTTCTTCCTGCTTTTCTGACTGTACTTTATCTTCTTGCGCTTTTGGGGCTTCATCCACTTCCGGATCGATGTCTTCTGCACTCACGGTTTTTTTCGATTTTTTATCAGTATTCTTGACGGTTTTGCTTTTCCCACACGCGGAGAGCGGCAGGAGCATACTTCCCGCCAGAGTGAAGGCGAGCAGGGTCCGAAGTGTCTTTTTCATAGTTGACCTCCTGTGTTTACGATGATTCACTTTGTGTCTGCATTTAGTATCAATAATTTTTGCCCTCCATGCGTGAAAGATTTGTCACGTCCTGTGTGAGAGATTTGTCACAAGAAAACGAGAAGAATGGAAAAGGTCCTCTGTATACGGCCTTAACGAGAGCGTGGCGGAGTGTGGAAGTTTCAGCCATTTCCGCTGTTCGTTGAAAGCGCCCATGCTGGCTGTGAAGAAGGTAAAAGAATTTGTACAAAAAATCTTCTTCCAAACGGGTGACATTGAACCATCCATGGGTTATGATGGAGCCGTTATGAAAATCATTTCTCCGGAAAGAGTATTTTCTTTTGCAAAAGCACCTGCGGACGGGGTGGCTCCTGTCCCTGGAAAATCAATCTGCGTGGCGGGGTGGCACCTGCCGGGAGGCGCGGATCACGTCGGGGTGGCACCTGACGGAGGAGGACCGGTGCTTTTGAAGAAGGAAAGAAATCGACGGGAACTTTGGTTTTTATGCAAGGCTTTTTAAGATGAATGATTCGGGAAAGTGCTCGATTAAGGGCGTTCCGCAGAAAGCAGTTCGCGAGGGAGGATTATTGCAATGTTTGTACCTGGGAAATGGTCCGAGGACATTTGTGTCCGCGACTTTATCAACAAGAACTACACACCGTACGACGGGGACGAGTCGTTCCTGGCGGGGCCGACACAAGACACATTAGATCTGTGGAACAAGATTCTGGAGCTCCGGAAGAAAGAGAAGGAGAACGGCGGTGTCCTGGATGTCGATGAGCATACCATTTCCACGATAACATCCCACGCACCCGGTTATATCGATAAAGATAAAGAGAGGATCGTCGGACTTCAGACCGATGCTCCTTTAAAGCGCGCAATCATGCCTTTTGGCGGAATCCGCATGGTCAGATCATCTCTGGAGGCATATGGCCGCGAGATGGATCCTGAAGTGGAAAAGATCTTCCAGTATAGAAAGACACATAACGACGGCGTTTTCGATGCTTACACACCGGAGATGCAGCGTGCCCGTCACTGCGGTATCCTGACCGGTCTTCCGGACGCCTACGGCAGAGGACGTATCATCGGCGACTACCGCCGTATCCCGCTTTACGGTACGGCTTTCCTGATCGCCCAGAAGAGAAAGGCGAAGGATCAGATCCTGCCGGATGTCATGGACGTGGAGACGATCCAGCAGAGAGAAGAGATCTCCGAGCAGGTCAAGAGCCTTTATGAGCTGACGAAGATGGCGCAGAGCTATGGCTTTGACATCTCCCGCGCAGCAAGAAATTTCACCGAGGCGGTACAGTGGCTGTACTTCGGTTATCTCGGTGTGGTAAAAGAACAGAACGGTGCGGCCATGTCCCTGGGACGTGTGTCCACTTTCCTCGATATTTATGCAGAAGAAGAACTCAAAAACGGCACCATGACCGAGTCTGAGATCCAGGAAGTCGTCGACCACTTCATCATGAAGCTTCGTATCGTGCGCTTCCTTAGAACTCCGGCTTACGACGAGCTCTTCTCCGGCGACCCGACATGGATCACTGAGAGTATCGGCGGTATCGGCGAACATGACGATCCTTTGGAGCCCGAATCTTCCGGAGAATTTCAAGAAGTACTGTGCAAAGATCTCCATCAACACCTGCTCCATCCAGTATGAAAGCGATGAGCTTATGCGTGAGAAGTTCGGTGATGACTACGCCATCGCATGCTGTGTTTCTGCGATGCGTGTCGGTAAGCAGATGCAGTTCTTCGGTGCACGTGCAAATCTTGCCAAGTGCCTGCTGTATGCTATTAACGGCGGACGTGATGAGAAGACCGGAGATCAGGTCGGACCTGTCAGAAACCCGATCACATCCGAGTACCTCGACTACGATGAAGTTATGGCGCGTTTCGATGAGACATGCGCATGGCTCAGTAAGCTTTATATCAACACCTTGAATGTCATTCACTATATGCATGACAAGTACTGCTATGAGCGTCTTGAGATGGCGCTTCACGATGAGAAGATCGACCGTACTATGGCATGTGGTCTTTCCGGTCTTTCGGTCATCGCCGACAGCCTGTCCGCCATCAAGTACGCGAAGGTAAAGCCGATCAGAAACGAGATGGGCCTGGCAGTGGATTTCGAGATCACCGGCGACTATCCGCAGTACGGTAATGATAACCCGAAGGTCGACCGTATCGCAGCAGAAGTGGTCAGAAAGTTCATGAAGCAGCTCAGTAAGCATAAGTGCTACAGAAATGCCCGCCCGACCCAGTCGATCCTGACCATTACATCCAATGTCGTATATGGTAAGAAGACCGGTTCCACACCGGATGGAAGAAAGGCCGGCGAACCCTTTGCTCCGGGTGCCAACCCGATGCACGGCCGTGACAGATCCGGCGCGGTGGCTTCCATGAGATCGGTAGCCAACCTGCAGTACGATTATAGTGAAGATGGTATCTCCTATACCTTCTCCATTCTGCCGACTACCCTCGGTAAGACCGAAGACGAGCAGAAGGTGAACCTCTATAATCTTCTCGATGGATATTTCACAGATGGCGGACATCACATCAACGTCAACGTCATTAACAGAAAGATCCTTCTGGATGCCATGGATCACCCGGAAAAGTATCCGCAGCTGACGATCCGTGTATCCGGTTATGCTGTAAACTTCACGACTCTCACACATGAGCAGCAGCTGGAAGTAGTTCGTCGTACAGTTCACTCGAAGTTCTGATCACACGTAACTGAAAAAGGTTTTGGATAAGTTTCTCGTGCTGTCCTCGACGCTTCGCGTCTGCGGAGGCACTTCGAAATCTTCTCCAAAACCTTTTTGTTTTACTGATCAGTTCCTTCGTGAGAAAGGACAGTCAGATGATTTATGTTGCTCTTTCTGCGGCTTTCAGAAGTGGGTATACGATGCCCTCGTAGTCTTCGTATTTCTTGGCTTTCATGATGTGTTTGATGTCGCGTTCTTTTCCGTCGAAAAGCACTTGCCAGTATGTCCACAGTTCTCTCATTTTGTGGAGGACGTTGATGTCCGGGGAAAGGATTTTCTGATACTCGTGATAGAGTGTGTCGTGGAATCTGCGAAGCTTAGTAAAGTCGGTCGCCGAAGTGGGAGAAGAAACATCAGAAGAAGTCTTTTCTGAAGTGGCATTAAGTGTACTTGCCAGCTCCGGATCAGATACTAAACCTCTTCCTAACATGATGGGATCAAGTGAACTTCCGAATGAAGTGGAGAACTTTTCGTAGTCGTCCGGAGTA
>CADCLV010000113.1 GCA_902802325.1 Oscillospiraceae bacterium
GCCGACCAGCTCCTTCTGGATATGAAATCCGGTGAAGGACCGGATATTCTGATCAACTATTCTGAGTTCGGACAGTTCGATAATGAGTCTGTTCTTTTGGATCTGAATCCATATCTGGATGGCGATAAGGGAATCGACAGATCCCTCTACTTTGATAATATTTTCCGTGCGTATGAGGTGAATGGAAAACTTTTCCAGTTACCACTGACCGTCATGATAAATGGACTTGCAGGTAATCCGAAGATACTCGGTGACCTTTCCGGATGGACGTATGATGAATATGACCAGAAACTGAAAGCCTTGCCGGACGGGGTGATGCCGATCCTGTTCGAAAGCTCTCCCGGATACCCGGAAGAATTGAACGGTCTTGGGATCCTTCTGAAGTATCTCTATAGTGATATGCCGCACTACGTTGACTACAATCATCTGGAGGCGCATTTTGACAGTGATGAATTCCGAAGACTTCTGGACCTGGCCCGAAGATCTGATCCTCACATCACAAAGGAAACCTTTCAAGGGATTAAAGACAGCTATGGAGAATATACAGATGATGTTAACTTCCTCATGCTGCAAGATGGTATTAATGCTTGTACTCCGGTGTATATGCGCGGGCTGATCGATTATTTCAAAGTCTCGGGAGTGTTCCAGAAACATCCGCTTCTTCTTGGTTATCCGGCATTTGAAAAACCCGGTCTATCTGCGCAGGCTCATATGACAGTTGCTATCTCTGCCTTTACCCAAGCTCCGGACGAAGCGTGGGATTTTGTCCGGTATTATATGTCTTCCGAGGTCCAGAACCGGATCTTTGATGTGCGTTACGGAACGGTAGGTGTTTCCACGTGCAGGGAAAGCGAGAATATATCGATTCAAAGAGAACTCCAGGAAATGGGATCGATGCAGAATTCGGGAGAAGTAGACCAGGACGTGATCGACAGTTATCTTCGAGTCATTGAAAATATCAGCCACCGGATCGTAAAGAACCCGACTATAGCGGAGATCATCAAAGAAGAAGCACCTGCCTATTTTGACGGATATAAGTCTTCTGAAGAAGTCAGCAAGACCATTCAGGATCGGGTGTCTACGCTTCTTTCTGAAATGAAATAGTGATTATGGGAAGAAAACCGTTGCATTTTCCCTATAACACCGTTGCATTTTCTCTATAACTGTATATAATAATCGTGCAGCGTGAAAAGCGCGCCAAGCAGTTCGGGTCCGATATCCTGCTTGTAAAATATGAAAACCAAAGGAGAATTAATATGACTGCACTTAAGCGCGTCCGCGAGGACTATAAGGCGCTACTTCATGGCGTGCCGGCCATGGTTACGACCACATTCATCTTATCTGTTGTTCTCATGAACCTGATGGCCAGTAAGGAACTTTACCGTTCGGAGTATTTCTGTCTGAACTGCGGTTTGGCTTTGTCCTGGATCTCTTTTCTTTGTATGGACTGCATCTGCAAGCGTTTCGGTCCGAAGGCCGCGACGAAGATCTCGATCCTGGCGATGGGTGTCAATGTGCTTTGCGTCATTGTCCTGAAACTTCTTTCTATGGCACCGGGCAGCTGGGCGGCGTACTATTCTGCTCCGGATGCGGCTACCGGGGAACTGATCACCAGAGGTATCGATTCCACATTCGGCAGTTCCTGGTATGTGGTGGTGGGTTCTGCCACAGCTATGCTTCTTTCGACACTCGTCAATTCCGGATTGAATCATTTCATCGGAAGCCGCACGGACAAGGGCGGTTATGTCGGATTTGCCAAGCGTTCCCTGATTTCTACATGTGTTGCCCAGTGGGTGGATAACTTCGTCTTCTCCGCTATGGTATCCCACGTCTTCTTCGGCTGGAACTGGACACAGGTACTGATCTGCTCGACAACATCCATGGTGATCGAACTTCTTCTGGAAGCTGTATTCTCTCCGATGGGATACCGCATTTCCAAGAGATGGGAAAAAGAACGCATCGGCCAGAAGTATATTGACCGGATGCAGAAGGCGGCTGCCTGACCTTTCGGAGGCAAAGATGGAATTAGAAAAACTGTCCGGCGTGGCCCTGGGAAAGGAAATCCGTTCCGGCCACATTACCCCTACAGAAGTCATCAAGTATTTCCAGACTCGGATCGAAACAAGAGATCCGAGTCTTCATGCATTTACCTATACCCGCTTTGACGATGCATTTTCTGTGGCAAAAGCACTGGAGCAGAAACTTGCTGCCGGGGAAGAAGTGGGGCCGCTTGCCGGGGTGCCGGTGGGACTGAAAGATTTTCTTCCTTCCAAAAAAGGCTGGACGAATTCTCATGGTGGAGTGAAGTCTCTGATCCGTGAGGACGTGGAGGATTCCATGTTCTATATCGCGGCTCGTGAGGCGGGCGCCATTGCGGTGGGAAAGACCAATGCACCGGCTTTTGCTTTTCGTGGCACATGCGACAACCATCTTTATGGCCCGACAGGAAATCCTTTCAATACGGAATATAATTCCGGCGGATCGTCCGGTGGTTCTGCTGCAGCGGTGGCAGACGGGATGCTTCCGATCTCGGAAGGCTCCGATGGAGGCGGATCGATCCGCATTCCTTCTTCCTGGTGCGGATGTTTCGGATTTAAGGCCTCGGTGGGTACGATCCCCAGCATCTGCCGTCCGGACGGATGGACTGCGACCCATCCCTATTGCTTCAATGGTGCCATCACGAGAACCGTTGAGGACAGCGCCCTGATGCTCAACTACATGGCCCGCTATAACCCCAGAGATCCATTGAGCCTTGACCATGGAAAGCGGGATTTCCTGGAACTGATGAAGAAACCGATCCGGGACTGGAAGATCGCCTTTACGACAGATTTCGATATTTTCCCGGTGGAAAAAGAAGTTGAGGAGATCGTAACGAAAGCGGCAAAAAAACTGGAACTTGCCGGTGCCCACATTGAGCCGGTGCATTTTTCGTTCCCGCATACCTTTAATGAATATGCCGAACTCTGGTGCCGGAGCATCAGTATCGATACATCGATCGACCTGGAAATGTGGAAAAGAGAAGGCCTCGATCTGGTCCGGGACCATAGGGAAGAACTGCCGGAAGAATTCATTTACTGGAACGAAAAAGCCTTCGCTTCGACGGTCATGGATTATCGCTATTTTAATGATCTCAGAACCGAGATCCTCGACGCCCAGCAAGATGTTTTCGATCACTATGACATTATCCTTTCACCGGTGACGATCTGTCCGCCGGTCAAAAACGCGAAGGATCACAATACACTGGGGCCGAAGGAAGTAAACGGTCAGAAAGTCGATCCGCTCATCGGATACTGTGAGACGTTCCTTGAAAATTTCACCGGAAATCCGGCAGCCTCGGTTCCTGCAGGCCTTACGAAAGACGGACTTCCTGTGGGGCTTCAGATCGTGGGAAAGGAATTCCGCGACGAAGATGTCTTTGCCGTCGCCAAGACCTTCGAGGACATCGCGCCCTGGAACTACGAGATCCCCTACGGACGGAAAGTGTGAGAGGGCA
>CADCLV010000114.1 GCA_902802325.1 Oscillospiraceae bacterium
CGAGAAACTTAAGAGTGTCTTCGCCCATGCCATATTCCAAGATGAGATGTACTTTGTCCAAAATGAAAAGAGTGAGAGACGGGACCAGTTGCGGCTCCGAGGCAAGAAAGAGATTGAGGTGATCCTTCAAAGAATCAAAGAGGAAGGAACGAAGAATGAAAGAATTCCGCTCCTGATGGTGGATCTAGCCGCAAGGCTCAGGTCATATCAGGGAAAAAAGGTGTATGGATACCTGAGAAAGGATGAAAAGAAACTGGTCAATGCCATCGTAGATGAGCTGGAGAAGATCCCGGCAGTCGGGAAGTGCTATGACCTCTGGTTCGAAAAACAGGAAGAACTGAGCCGGTTCTATAAAAGTGAGATTCCCAAGCGAGTCCCCCTGTCAGCCAACCCTGAATTCAAGTCGATAAAGAATGCCGTGATCCGAGCTGCATGTGAACTGGATCCGGAAATGGACGAGGATTTTGACGAGGTCATTGACCTAAATGGGGACGAAATCGGTGCCTGGAGAAATCAAAAACAGGTCAAAAGAACAGATGCGTTCCAGTCGGATCCGATTCGCGTAGGAGTCGTATTTTCTCGGCTTTGTAACAATGTTACACACATTTTCAGAAGGCGTTTTTCGGATAATCCGACCCATTCTCCGAGGGTGGATAGGAAACTTCGGCGGAAGATCATGGAGAAGGACATGGCTCATGGCATCAAGCATGAGTGAAGGGAGGAGATCATATGCATATCGTGTATACCAATGAAGAAAAACAGACCGCTGCCGCCACGGATATCGTCAGTCTCCTGGAGCGGAGCGGTCAGGAAGTGAAGCAGCGCGGCTCAGAATATGAGTGGCTTGATAACGGACAAGTGGTCTCCATTAAGGGAAACCTCTGGTACCACCAGTATGAACAGATCGGTGGAAATACCATCTCGTTCGTAAAGAAGTTCTTCGGGATGAGTTATCCGGAAGCATTAGGATTCATTCTGGGCTCAGGTGCGGGAGAAATCAAAGAAACTACAGAGAAAGAGGAAAAGAGATTCGTACTACCCGAAAGAGCAAAGGATATGCGTCGTGTATTCGGGTATCTCATGAACACCCGAGGAATCGATGCGGATGTGATAGGGGTCTTTGCCCATAACAAGATGATCTATGAGTCCTCAGGAAGACATAACGCCGTGTTTGTGGGAATGGATAAGAATGGTGAGCCGCAACATGCGCATCTTCGGAGTACAAACTCGGATAGCAAGTGGAGGCTTAATCAGAAAGGCTCGGACAGCAGGTTTTCGTTTGGTTGGAGAGGAGAGTCCGACAGGATCTTCCTCTTTGAAGCACCAATCGACATGATGTCTTATATCTGTCTTCATAAAGAAGGCTGGCAGAAAGAGAATTACATAACAGCCTGTTCTGTATCTGATCATGCACTTATGCAGAGGTTAGGTGATGATCCCAATATAAAAAAGGTATATATATGCCTCGACAGTGACGGTCCCGGACAGGAAGCCTCGGAGAGAATCCGATCGAAGCTGACAGAGAAGGGCTATGACACAGAGATCCTTGTTCCCACGTTGAAAGACTGGAATGAGGATCTTCTTCATGTAAGACAGGAAGTAGGTGAAGAGGTATGCCAAGCGGAATCCCAGGTCTTGTTGCCGTAATGGTCATCATGGTCCTGATCCTTATGGGGATCACGACAGTCGGACATATCTATAACCTGAACGGCATTAAGAGCAAGACGGTAGGTGACGGGCAGCATGGTACCGCGAGATGGGCAACAAAAAGTGAAATGAAGAAAACATATCAGATTGTTGCCTTCACACCGAAGAAGTGGAGAGCACAGGCAAAGAGGGGAGAAACACCGACAGTTATACGACGTTTCTCCCTTCTCCTTTTGCTTCGGAACAGGATCCGGGCAATACGAAAGAAGTCACTAATTGTGATTCCGGAAAAACCGCTTCCGCAAGGTATCGTTGTCGGATGTACAGCAAGGAATGAAGCGATTGTTGATACGGGCGATGTCCATGTACTCATGATCGGTGCAGCCGGAGTAGGCAAGACGGCCTATTGGCTGTATCCGTGTATCGAGTATGCACTCGCATCCGGAATGAGTTTCCTTTCGACAGATACGAAAGGCGACATCATGAGAAACTATGGACATGTATGTAAAGAGTATGGATATAAGGTTTCCGTGCTTGACTTACGTAACCCTACACGATCAAACGGAAACAATACGATCCATCTCGTAAACAAGTACATGGATTTGGCGAAAGCGCATCCGGATAATGTGGCGTATCGGGCGAGAGCGGAACGGTATGCGAAGATCATTGCCCATGCGATCATCATGGCGGATGAGACGACAGCATCACTCGGACAGAATACTTACTTCTATGAGTCCGCTACAGGACTTCTGACAGCAACGATTCTGCTTGTCTCCGAATTCTGCGAACCCGAGGAAAGACATATCGTGTCGGTCTTCAAGATAATACAGGAACTGCTGGGTCCTTCAGGAGTGAAAGGGAAGAACCATTTCCAACTGCTAATGGACGAGCTTCCGGATGACCATAAAGCAAAGTGGCTTGCCGGTGCAGCACTGAATGCGCCGGAACAGTCGATGGCTTCGGTTATGAGTACGGCATTGAGCCGACTCAACAGTTTTCTCGACTCGGAAATGGAGCAGATCCTGTGCTTCGATACCGAACTTGACGCAGAACATTTCTGTAAGGAAAAGAGTGCACTTTTCATCGTGCTTCCGGAAGAGAACCCGACGACCTACTTTATGGTGTCCCTAATGCTTCAGCAATTCTATATGGAGATACTAGCAACAGCGGATAAGAATAACGGAAAACTGGAAAGACGTTGTGTGTTCTTCTGTGATGAATTCGGCACGATCCCGGCCATCAGTTCTGCTGAGCAGATGTTCTCGGCATCCAGATCCAGAGGATTGCAGATGGTGCCAATCATCCAATCCTTTGCACAGCTGGATAAGAACTATGGAGATAAGGGTTCGCAGATCATCATTGACACAATTCAGACAACGATTTCAGGAGGATTCGCACCGAGCAGTGCTTCTGCCGATTCTATTTCCAAAGCACTGGGTACAAGAACGGTGATGTCGGGTTCTGTGAGTAAGTCCCAGGATCATCCTTCCCAGTCACTACAGATGATCGAACGTCCTTTGATGACCGCTGATGAACTTCGGAATATGCCCAAGGGGACTTTTGTGGTCATGAAAACCGGGTACCACCCGATAAAAGTGAACATGAAGCTTTATTTCCGATGGGGCATTGAGTTCGACCAAAAGCATCCCTATATCCTTCCGGAACAGTCTTCGCGAAAAGTGGCGTATGCATCGAAACAGAAACTG
>CADCLV010000115.1 GCA_902802325.1 Oscillospiraceae bacterium
ATCCGGATTGGCGTGGGTAAAGGTACCGCGCATGTAGTAGTTCTTGCCGCCTCTGGCCTTCACGAACTTCTGGAATTTCGGCACGATCTTTTCCCAGCTTCCGTTACCGGCATAGTCCACACGGAAACGGTCGTGGATCTCTTTTCTGCCGTCCAGGGAAAGCACCACGTTACTGCATTCCCGGTTGGCAAAGTCGATGACATCGTCGTCCACCAGAACTCCGTTGGTGGTAAGGGTGAATCGGAAATTCTTTCCGGCTTCTTTTTCGATGGATCTTGCGTAGGCCACCAGGTCTTTGACCACCTGGAAATTCATAAGAGGCTCGCCGCCGAAGAAATCCACTTCCAGGTTTCTTCTGGATCCGGAGTTTTCCACCAGAAAATCCAGCGCTCTCTTTCCGACTTCGAAGCTCATGACTGCCCGGTCGCCGTGGTATTTTCCCTGGGACGCAAAGCAGTAAGAGCAGTTCAGGTTACAGGTGTGGGCAATATGCAGGCACAGTGCTTTTACCACACCGGAAGTTCTGGCCTTTAATTCTCCGGCCATAGGCTCATAGGTATCTTCGGTAAAGAGTTTTCCGGCCTCGTGAAGGTTCTTGACCTGAAGGAAGCACTCACGGATCTCTTCCTTCTTTCCCATTTCGGTGCCCTTATACTTTTCTTCCATTGCCGATACGATCTCGTTTTCCGATTCTTCGGAAAATGCACTGCCGGCCGCATCAGCCGTCTCGTTTCTTTTTCGGATCTTTTCATCAAGAAGCGCGATGATGTCGTATGTCAGGCCGTCCACGACGTGAAGTCCCCCGGAGCAGACGTCCAGGACAATGTTATAGTCACCTAATTGGTACTGGTGGATCATAAGGTCTCCTTCTCTTTTCCTTCGAAAGTCATAAAAAAGCTGTCCTTGCGAAATAACCCAAAGACAGCCGTTTCAATTGCTGTAGATAACGAAGAATTACTTCTTCTCGTTCTCGCACTGCTGATTTGCGATACCGCAGGAAGTCTTGCAGGCAGACTGGCAGGATGTCTGGCACTCGCCGCAACCGCCCTTCTTGGCGCTCTCGCAAAGGTTACGTGTCTCGATTGTCTTAATATGCTCCATGAAAGTGTACCTCTTTCTTAAAATGCTACCTGCATATTAGCAGATGGACCCTGCAGTGTCAAGGAAATCCACGTTTCCCCCGATATCCCTAAGCTTTCTTTGATTCCTCTTCCCCGTATTTCGAATTAAATGTATAATGGTAAAAACGGTTTTGGAGCGGGCATGACTTACAAAGACGACATTGAGAAACTTCGCAAAGAAGCGGGCATTAATAAGAATGACCCGAGTTATTTCACACCCTCTTCGTCTTCCGACTCTTCCTCTTCTCCGGAAAATGCACCGAAACCGGAAGGAACCCCGAAAAAAGTTTCCGATCCGTTTACCCCCGACGAGAAGAAAATGTCCTTTTTCAAGCGCATTTCCCTGCCCTTTGTAAGGAATAGTATTCTGTCGGTACTTTTTTTCCTGCTGATCGTTCTTGTCTGGTTTGCCATGTCCCATACCATCGTGGCCGCCATCGGAAATATCTCACGCACCACCACCATGATCCTGATCGTGAAAGACTCGGTTTTTCTGACGATATTAGCGATCATCATGTTCCGCATTTTCCGCAAGCAGTATTCCCGCTTTTACCATACGGAGCAGGCGCTGGAGGATAGTCAGGAGCAGAGTAAAAAATGGAATGCCATCCAGCAGTCCATGATGGAGACCATTCCGGATACGCTGGTGTATACCCTGGACAAGCAGTTCCGCTACACCTCGTTTAACAACCGTCACAAGTATTCCATGCTCCGTATCTGGCATCAGGAGATCCATCTCGGTGACTGTATGCTGGATCACCTGCAGGACAACGAACTGAAAGATACCATCAAGTCCAATCTGGCCCGGGTATTAAACGGAGAATACCTTTCCCATATCGAGCAGTTCGGCGATAATCCCCAGACCGCTTCCTACTGGAAGACATTCTTCGCGCCGATCCTGGACGAAGACCGGCACATTATCGGTATCTCCTGCTTTGTTACGAATATCACGTCCCTTAAGCAGTCCCAGAGCAAGAATCTTTTCTTAAGCTACCACGACCCGCTGACGGAACTTTATAACCGCGTGTACTGCGAAGAGCTTTTCGAGCAGGCGGAAAAGGAAAAGATCCTGCCTTATAGTGTCATCACCATCGACATTCAGGGCATGCATCAGATCAACAGCAACTACGGCATCTCTACAGGAGACAAGCTTCTGGTAAAGGTCAGCGAGATCCTGACCCGCGCCATCAAGGATAACGGCACGATCGCACGCTGGGGAAATGACGAGTTCATCGTTCTTCTCCCGCATGTGGATGCGCCCACGGCCGAGGCATTGGCCAACATCAGTAAATGTGAATTCACCGGTGTCACCGTAAACGGTGTCCCCCTTCGTGCCCGCTTCGGTTATGCCACAAGGACCGATGCGGACATCGACCTGGAAGAACTTCTTCGTCAGGCCGAAAATAAAAGTCAAAGTGACCGCGTGCAATAACCGCGTACTTTGCGATGCTATACTTTGACTACATTGGCCGAAGGACTGCGGAGGATCCGCCTCCTTCACGCCGTTAACATATTTGCACTTACGCGGTTCTTCTTCAATTGGAAGACCGCACCGTTATATATTAAGGAGAATCAACGTGAAGCATTCTGACCGTTCCAATTATAATATTTATGGAAGGCGCAGAAGCAATAATGATAGACGAAAGACATTCGTGATCGTATGTCTTTTCATCTGTATGCTCTGTGTCATCTTAGACATCATCTTTATCGCGAAGATCATTAAGAAAGGAAAATCCGATAATAAGGCACCGGAGACCTCTGTTACCCTGTCTGTGGAAACTGACGAGTCCGGAAACCCCATCGAGACCTCTTTAGATCCGTCCGCAATTTCCGAATCCGAAACCACCCCTTCTGCCGCTGTTCAGGTAGTCGACGCCGAGACCCGTTCTGCGAATCTGGAAGCACTCAACCAGAAGATCTCCGATTACCTCGGAAAGCAGTCCGGACGTTTTGGTGTGTACTACATCAACATGAATAACGGCGAGACACTTTCCTACAAAGCCGAGCAGCCGATCGTGGCCGCCAGCTCCATCAAGATCGCCTACAACACCTACCTCTACGAGAAAGCCGAGGCCGGAGAACTGGCATTAGACGAGAAGATCTCTTACAATGCCGCCCCGTATCCGGATGGTGACCTGGAATATGGTACCGGTACCATCCAGAATTCCGCAGATGGTACGGAATTTACCCTGCAGCAGGTATCTCACCTGTCCATCACCATCAGCGATAACTGCGGTACCAACATGGTTTTACGCCGTCTCGGTGGCGAGGATCTGGTAAATAACTCGTATTTAAAGACCATCAGCGCCGTAGTTGACTACCGCGAAAAGGTTTCCTACACCGACTACACCGGAACCCTCAGGGAAGGAAAGCGCAGAACCAGCGCCATGGACCTGGCAAAGTACGCCGAGCGCACCTACAAAGACTATCAGAGAAACCCGGATCTTTACCAGCCGCTGATCGATGACCTTTGCAACACCGAATATAACTGGGGCGTGCCGGGCGGTGTGCCGAGCGGTGTAAAAGTTGCCCACAAAGTTGGATTCAACACAGCATATTTCGCAAATAATGACGTCGCGATCGTCTTCGGTACAGAAGATTATGTTCTTTGTGTCATGACCGAAAGCGGCGATGCCAGCCAGGCACAAAATGCCATCGCAGAAGTATCGAAAATGGTATACGAATACGTGGAATCCAACTACGCCGGATAAGGAAATTTTTCTTCTGAAATCCGCGATAAAATCACGGCAGAATCACGCTGAAAAAAGCTTATCTTTTGAACTCGTTTTTTAACACATTTTCAGCCCACTGAACAACATCTTCAGTGGGCTCTTTTGTATCCTTTAAAGAGTAGGGAATATGTGCTTCTTCGTACTTAAATTCACCCATCTTATGAAACGGTAAAAGGTCTACCCGTTCGATGCATGAATAATCGTTCAGTCTACGTAAACCCTCGATGAGTTCTACGTTTTCCGATTTCCACTTTTCTTCTGAATCAATGATTTTTCCATCCGGATCAAGGGTCCTGATCGTCCATTCCGGAACCATAACATGACGGATCCAGACAGGCAGATTTCTCTTCTGTCTTTCCTCCAAAATCTTCCACGCATTATCCGTCGGAAAACCGGTTAATTCGATCGCTTTTTCACGATCAAAAGACTTGATATCCAGTAGCAGAAGATCCGCTTCCATTGCCGCATCAAATGCCACTCCTTCACAGTAGATTCCGGACGTGTCGATGGCCACATGAAAACCTTCTTCATGAAGCTTTTTAAGAAGCGCCAAAACGAACTCCGCCTGACGAAGAGGTTCCCCTCCGGAGATGGTCACTCCGCCTGATTTAATGTAGGTACGATAGCGAAGAATTTTACTGACCATTTCTTCCACGGTATACTCTTCCCCGCCATCAAAATGCCAGGTATCCGGATTATGACAGAACTTGCATCTTAAAGGACAGCCTTGAAGAAACAGCACAAAACGAAGACCCGGTCCATCCACCGCGCCCAGTGTCTCAATCGAATGCACATATCCTTTTTGATTCTTCATATCCCTCTCGCTTCCCGGCATTTCTTTTAAGCACAGTATACTCCAAATCATGCTTCACAAGAAAGCCGCACCTCGTGATACAATAGATTCCGTTGAATGAAAACGAAATGATTTGATTTGAATTGAATCGAATCGAATCGACTTGAAATGTTTTAATTTGTTTTGGTGCATGTGGGAGGAACCTCGGTTCGCATGAAGATCTATTTCGCGCCGCTGGAAGGCGTCACAACTTATATTTTCCGAAATGCATTTTCGGAGATCTACGGGCACGTGGACAAGTATTTCGCACCGTTCATTTCGCCTGCCGATAACTGTCCTCTCACACCCCGCGAGAGAAAAGATATCGATCCCGAGAATAATAAAGGAATCTATCTGGTCCCGCAGATCCTGACTTGCCGTTCTGAGCATTTTATCGAAGCAGCAAAAGAACTTCACGCCATGGGTTATAACGAAGTCAATCTGAATCTCGGCTGTCCTTCCGGCACTGTCTGCGCCAAAGGAAAAGGCGCGGGCTTTCTTCAAAATACAGAAGCACTTCAGAGTTTTCTTGATGACATCTATTCTTATGCTGAATCTTGTGGCATGAAGATCTCCGTCAAAACAAGACTTGGTTACCATGATCCCGAAGAGTTTTCTTCTCTTTTAGATATATTCAATCTCTTCCCTCTAAGCGAGCTGATCGTGCATCCCAGGATCCGAACAGATTTCTATAAAGGCGACATCCGGAAAGAATACTTCGCCTATGCACTGGAAAATGCGAAGTGCCCGCTGGTGTATAACGGGAATATCTTTACTTCAGACGACTACGAAAAGTTCTCCACTTCATTCGGAAGTTCACTTGATCCCATCATGTTAGGAAGAGGTCTGGTATCTGATCCGGAGCTGGCAAGCACACTTAAGGGCACTTCAGAAAAGACTTCTTCTGATGTTTCATCTCCCACTTTGGAAACCGACTTTCAAAAGCTTCGCAGATTCCACGACACACTCTATCACGAGTATCAGAAGA
>CADCLV010000116.1 GCA_902802325.1 Oscillospiraceae bacterium
TACCCGATGGATCCGAATAATGTGAAAGAAAAAGGATGCGACTATGTTGCAGGTCTGAAGGTTACAAACCGATCTTACGAATATTGATTTAGGAGAAAATGAAATGAGCAATATATACGAACAGTGTCCTGTACTTGAAAATGAAAGATGGCTGATGCGCTTTGTAAAGGAGAAAGATGCGGACGACCTTCTTCTGGTCTATGGGGACAAGCAGGCGCTGCCGTTCTTTAACAGCGATAACTGTCATGAAGATAATTTCTACTACGACACGAAGGAGAAGATGGACGGGGCGATTCGATTCTGGCTGGATTCGTACCGGGATAAGTGGTTCGTCCGCCTCGCGATCGTAGATAAGAAGATCTCGAAGGCCATCGGTACGATTGAGATGTTCCATCGGCCTTCTGATGATGAATTTGACGGCGACGGTCTGATCCGTCTGGATGTGAGATCTGACTACGAAAAGTCGGAGGAATTACAGAGCATTTTTGCGCTCCTGATCCCTGAGGCATATACTCTTCTTGAGTGTGAAGAGATCATCACGAAGATCCCGCTTTATGCAGTGGAGCGGATCGATGCGGCAAAGAAGTTCGGATTTGAAAAGACCGACAGACTTCTTGTCGGAAGTGAAGACCGGCATGCCTATAAGAATTACTGGGCGATCAGAAAATAAAGCAAGGGAGCTACGGGAAATGAAGTACGGAATCCTGGATTATGAGATCATCGGCGAGGGAGAGCCGATCTTATTCATTCATGGATGGGGCCTCGACAAGACTATGATGCAGGCTTCTTTTGAATCGGTATTTGCGGTGACCGGAGGATATAAACGTTTCTATATCGACCTCCCGGGAATGGGAAAATCTGAACCTGGCCGTGTTCGGGATTCAGATGACATACTTGAGCTGCTCCACGATTTCGCAGTAGAAATCATCGGTGAGAAGTTCATCATCGTCGGACAATCCTATGGCGGGCTTCTGGCGAGAGGTTTTGTGAACCGGTTCGGAGAACTGATCTCCAGGATGATCCTTATTTGCCCTTGCGTCATTCCGGGAGTCAGGCAGGGAAGTGTGGAACCGCTGGTGGCGTTAGAGCGTGATGAAGAGTTTCTGTCCACTCTTACCAAAGAGGAATATGACAGCTTTACCCAGATGAATGTGATACTGACAAGACCGGTCTGGGAGAGATACCGGAAAGTCCTGATGCCGGCCCTGTCCAGAGCAGATTGGGATTTTCTCAACACGCGGCTCGAAGGAAGTTTCAGTTTCGATCCGGATGATATGGAACCATCTGATATCCAGGTGCTGATCCTGTGTAGCAAGCATGACTCGGAAGTCGGGTATAAGGATCAGTTTGATCTGATGCGGATCTACCCGAAAGCAACGTATTGCACTATCGAGGATGCGGGACATAACCTGCTGATCGAACAGCCGGGACTCGTCGTGGGGATCTGGATGCCGTGGCTCTATGGCGAACGGATGAATGAGGTGAACGTAAGAAATGGCTGACAACCCATGGAAAGAAATCAGTCTTCAGGACTATGAGGACCATATGAGCCTGGATTCGGTCCATCAGCTTCAGGCGATGAATGCGATGATGAAAGAGCAGTTCGGATCCTACCCTGTGGAGACGGCGATGGTTCTGGGTGTGGCCGGCGGAAACGGCCTCGAACATGTCCGGAAAGAAAAGTATAAGACTGTGTACGGCGTGGATATTAACGAAGACTATCTTCGTGCAACAGAAGAAAGATACCCGGATCTTCAGGGGATCCTTACGTGCATCCCGGTCGATCTGGTCAATGAAGCTGAGAAGCTTCCGGAGGCGGATCTTCTGATTGCCAATCTCCTGATCGAGTATATCGGGTACGAAGCTTTTCAGAAGGCCGTTTCGAAAGTGCGACCGACGTATTGTTCCTGTGTGATCCAGATCAACACGGATACGAAGCAGTGGGTCTCCGATTCGCCGTATCTTCACGCATTCGACAGGCTGGATGAAGTGCATCACCAGATGGAGGAAGCGGCCCTGGAAAAAGCGATGAGAGAAATCGGGTATTCCCTGATCCATCGTAATATCGAGACGCTTCCGAATGCGAAAGCACTGGTCCGTATGGATTTTAAATCCTCTTAAAGATGTCCATACGCATAGAGAAATCCTCTTAAAAATGACCAAATCGTATGTCTAAATCCTCTTAAAAATGACCAAATCGCAAAACTGGATAGAAAGGAAAAGAGTATGCTGCCAACGATACAAGAAGCAGAATATGAACTTCAGGAGGCTGGAAGACTGAATCCCGGTCCATGGCAGCCGCCAAAGAAGTAAAGTGTGGAGCAATATGGACAGACCTGATTTTGACAGCATTAAGGATTATGCCGAGTTCTCGAAGTACTACTGGTACAGAGAGGAACTGATCCGGATATGTAAGGCGCATGGCCTTGCGGCTCCAAGCGGCAAGATCGAACTGAATAAAGTGATCGAAGCGTATTTTTCCGGAAAGAAGATCCTTCCGGAGAAAAAGCCGGTGAAAAGAAAGACGGCCAAGGTTACGGAACTGACCCTTCAGACCGGCCTGATCGAATGTGGCTTTACATTCGGTCCCAGGTTCCGGGAATTCTTCGAAAAGCAGACCGGGGAAAGCCGTTTCAAATTCAATGTGGATATGGTAGCTACGGCCAAAGCCGTGAAAGAGAACGGAGATGAGGACTTCACTCTGGGGGACCTTCTCGATATCTATTATGGGAAGAAGACCTATGCGACCTACGATAAGTCGGCACTTCAGTGGAACAAGTTCGTGAAGGATTTCTGCGCTGATCCGGCTACAGAAGTATTTCCGGACAGATTAAAAACAGCGGCAAAACTGTGGAAGATCGTGAGAGAATCGGATCAGGAGAAGGTCTATACCCACGACCTTCTGGTCAAGTATGGCAGCACTATAGGCGATATTTCTTAGAATAATCGTGGGGTCTCCGGAGTAAAATCTTCAGTTTGAAATTTTACACATCGATTTTCGGAGCAAATCTGATTACATGGCCGCAATAAAGACACGTGCCGGTAAGTGGTGTGACTCCGTGGCTATTTTCAACTCTGTAGTTGAGATTTATAAACCGCTGATAAGAGAATACCATACCAGCACTTTAATGGCATTAGCCTGATGCCTCTACCTGATCTAATTCAGGCTACTTTCAGTTTGGTGATCTGTTCTCTTTCCTTTATC
>CADCLV010000117.1 GCA_902802325.1 Oscillospiraceae bacterium
GAAAGCGCAGGGTTCATGGAAGACAGATCCTGCGGCGCCATGTCCACATACGAATCAGAAGAATAGAACAGCATATTGATGCGTACCACCGTATCCGGAGAAGGCGTCACTTCCAGTACCGCTGCATTTTCGAAATTCTCGGTCTGGAACGAGATCACGTTATACGGATTTCCTTCCATCAGCGGCAGCCAGTACATGATGAACGCATTGGCCTCGGTGTCCGAAAGCCCCAGGTCAGAAAGTGCTTTTTCCAGAAAAGCCACTGTGTCTTTTCCGGCCACACAGAAACCTTTACTGAAATCGGCTTCAAAATTCACGTCGCCTTCCCAGAAAAGATATTCATACTGCCGGCCGTTTTCATCGATCAAAATGCCATCCGGAGAAGTTCTTACATTCCAGCCCTCTTCCGCATCGTAAACAGGATAGGTGCAGGTCAGTTCCCCGTTGAGGCAAAGCTTGACATTCGCGTCCCGGCACTGTTCATCGTAAAGATAAATGATCGGTGCATGTACACGGATCTGTGCTGTTGCAGGTTTCGTTGTAATATACGCATTCCACATAAGAAGGAAGAAAACACCGATCAGGACCACAAGTCCCAGTCCGGTGCTCCAGCCGGCCACCGCGCCGCGCTTCCCGCGAAGTGCGTTTTTCACGACGAAATAAAGAAGGAATCCTGAAAGAAGGATCGTCGAAGTGCGTTTTTCACGACGAAATAAAGAAGGAATCCTGAAAGAAGGATCGTCACATCCAGAATGACAAGAAATACGCCTGCCGCCTCTTCGTCCGAAAGACTATTGACCGTTTTCTTCGAACTTGTGGAAGAATAGGCCCCGTTGTCAATGGGTAAACTTGTTTTCCCGGAAGAAGACTCCTCAAGGCCCAGTTCCGCTTCGATCGCTTCCACCACTTCCACACGGTACCCTTCATAGCAGTCGTCTTCGACTTTGTCATTATATGTGATCACCTTAAAGTCATCTTTCATCAGATATGCGGCGCACGCCACGTCGGCCACCGCCAGCACCAGGATCAGCGCGATCACAAAGATGTATTTCAGTTTTTTCAAATCCACATTCGAACCCATTTTCCAGTCCCCCCCGAAATCGTAATTCTTGATGCATTTCCTCCCTTTCCTCAATCTTCAGGAAATGCACTTCACCTATTAGACGACCCGAGGACAGGGTTCCGTTGCATTTCCCGGCACCCGAGCCGGAAAATCCGCCCTTAAAATTTCAGCACAACGGGTTCATTACGCCGCCAGAAATCTCACCAGTTGAATGATCACAAGATGCAACGGATAGGCAATGTAGAATAAGTATTTCCAGAAAGCATTTTTCTTTCCGCCTTTTCCGTTATAGAAAAAGCACACCAATGCCGCTCCCACAAGGCAGAAGGCAACCTGCTTAAAAAGTCCCTTGTTTCCCCAAAACAAAGTAAATCCGCCTCCTGGAAAACAGTCGCCGAAAAGGAATGTCGAATAGCTGCAAAGAGCGGCGACCAGAAACTTTCTCACCTTATGCTCCCGGAGATAGTAGTAGGAAATGATCATCAAGGGACCGAACACGCCCCACTCCGCCGTCATGACATAAGACAGCGCCACAGTAGCAAAGGTCAGGATCCCCTTCTGCCATGTTTTCAGCTCCGAATTCAAAATGCACAGGGCCAGAAAGCCTAAAAACAGAGAAAAGAACACATTCCACTGAAGGAAAAATGTGCGGACATCAAAGTGCCAGGCGCCGTTCACCACAGACAGGGAGTGCGCCACCTGCGTGATCACTGCAAAAAGAAGGAGCCTTGTCCCGTACTTTTTCTTGTCATGGGTATAGCGGAATCCTTCCGCTATGAAAAACATAAAGATCGGCGGCCCGATAAAGCAGCTGATCGCAATCGTTGCCAGCCATCTCTGATGAAACCCCAGCGTTGTCCATGTAAATAAAAGAAAGTGGCCGATGACGACCGACGCCATGGCGATAATTTTCAGCGCATTCCGGTTAAGGCCTACGGATTGTTCCTGATTGATAAGATCTTCACTCATTTTTCTATACTCCCCTACAATTTTTCCACGTTCCTACTAAATCTTAGAAAAAGAATCCGAAAGAAAAAAGTGACCCGGGTCATATTGTCCCAATAATGGGATATTCTTCTTGCTAAACTTGACTTAACAAACAACAAAAAGACGCCGAAAAAGCCCAAAAAACAGATTTTCAGGGCACAGAAGATACGAAGAGGAGGGTGATCAGTATGACATTAATTCTTTGCTTTCTCATTACCTGCAGCGTATTCGGGAAGTGGATAAGAACATATAAGTGACCACCTATTCCCACCGTCCCCCCTTCGCCCGCCTCCATTAGCGAAGGGAGACCTAAAACGAACAATCTCATCCGTTCATTGTTTTCTATATTACCTCCTTTCTGTTTCCGGCGGGTCCTAAAAAGGTCCGCCGGAAGCATTTCTCCCACACAAACAAGGCTGCCGAAACCATCCCGCGGCCCGCACCTCGCCGGCGCCCATCCCCTGGAACCTTACCCGCACCAAAAAAGGACCCGATGCATTTCCCATGCACCGGGCCCCATAACAATTAAGCTTTAAGACTTCCCGAAAGGATCTTATCCTACCGTGACATCTGCGAAAGTCGCTTTGTAGGAATCGAAGTCACGTGTCCAGTTAAAGATCGAGAACTCGCCGGAAATGGTCGTGATCGGATCTGTACCTTCACGCTTGCAGCGCACGTGCATTTCAGTAATACCATGCGGAGCGGCATCCTGGCTCAGAGACAGGCCCGAGCACTTTTCGCCGTTAATAGAAAGTTCTCTTGTCTGGACAGTCAGGCTATAGCCGGACAGATTCTCCACATCGATGATGATGCCCTTCTCTTCCGAACCCTTATAGTACAGTTTCACCTTCTCGTCTTCGTAGAAAAGAGTGCCTTCCGGTGCGACGGAAACTTGCACAGAATCATCGATGACTACGTTATCCAGGACCACCATATAGGAATTACTACGGTCGACCACATCACCGATGACGATACCGCCGCCTACCATACCGACCTGAACCGATCCGTCGGCATAATCCGTCTTCGCAACCATTTCACATACACTATGCGGAGCCATATGTACGCTCAGATACGGATCTACAACACCTCTCTGGTTCAAGGACAGAGACTCTGTCTGTACCACCAGGTCACGGTCAGAAAGGTTCTCGATATCAAAGACCGGACCCTTATTGGACATGGACTTGTATGTCATGCGGACATTGCCGTCTTCCATGATCAAGGATCCTTCCAGAGCACGGGGAGCAACCTGCACGCCACTGTCGATGACCGCATTATTGATCGTTACATAATATTCTTCGAAAGATTTTTCGACATCGGAGATCTCCAGAAGTCCGCTGACCACACCAACCGCCTGGGAAGCATCCAGCTTACAATCCAGTAAAGCGGTACCGATACTGTGCGGAGCGAATTCCTTGTCATAGTAGTGAACATCCGAGTAGTTTTCGGTATTGATAGCCAGAGAATCCACATCGAGGTGAAGTGTTCCGCCTGTCAGGTTCTCGATCTCAAAAAGCGCGCCCTTGCCATCAAGTCCGGCAAAATAGATCTTCGCCTTATCGTCTTCGTACACAAGAGTACCCTTTGCCGCCGCCGGCGCTGCCTGGACACTGGAATCGATCACAGTTGTATCGAAAAGCACATCATAAGACTTAAAGTTACCGTCGAAATCCACCACTCTCAGCGAACCACTGACATTCGCGACTTTTTCCGAGAATACCGGGCTGCTGTCCATAACGATATCGCCGGTGGAATTTGCCGCAACCTTATCACTCATGGTGAAATCGGTGATCGAAATACC
>CADCLV010000118.1 GCA_902802325.1 Oscillospiraceae bacterium
CACCTTTTGTTATATGTTTTATGATCACTTGGATGATTCAATATGTTTCTTAAGAAATTTGAGGGGATTCTTTCATTCACGCCTAAGAGATAAGTGAAGGGGGATGAAAGACCATGATGATCGCAGTCAAATGCCGTATGTATCTGAAGAAAAATCAGGCTGAGCAGGCTTTGAAAACGCTCGGCTGCTGCAGATATGTATACAACCTGTATCTGAATACCTGGAATATCCTTTTTCAGTTCACCGGTAAAGGAATGTCTTATTATTCCTGCTGTGCCAACATGACCGAGCTGAAGAAGGTTTTACCGTGGCTCAAAGAAGCAGATTCCACTGCTCTTCAGTCCTCCATTCGTAATCTCTGTGATGGATTCGATCGTTTCTTTCAGAAACGTACCGAACATCCCGTATTTCATAAGAAAGGCCATCATGAATCCTATACTTCCAGGAATAATAACGATTCCATTCGGGTACGTGATAAGAATCATATCGTTCTGCCGAAACTGGGTACCGTGAACGTACGGGGATTACGGCAGTTTGAAGGAAAGATCGTATCCGCAACCATAAGCCATGAACCTACCGGTAAATGGGCTGTTTCTCTTCTCTATGAAACAGAAGATCCAAAACCACTGGTTAAAACCGGAAACGAGATCGGGATCGACCTTGGTGTTCATGATTTCGCTGTTCTTTCCGATGGAAGAAAAGAAAACAACCCGAAGTATTACCAGAAACTGGAAAAGAAGCTTCATAAGGAACAGAAGATCCTTTCCAGAAGGATCGAAGCCAATATTGACCGTTATATCGAAAGGAATGGCAAACGGTACCCGGTATATAAGAAGCCTCTTTGAGAATGCAGGAACATACAGAAACAGCGCAGAAAGGTCGCAGAGATCCATGAGAAGATCCGAAACTGCCGTATCGACTTTGAGCAGAAGCTCAGTACAGAGATCATCAAAAACCACGATGTGATCTGTATCGAGGATCTGAATGTCAAAGGCATGATGAAGAATCGTAAGCTGGCGAAGGTGATCGGTGATGCCTCATGGTCTGAGTTTGTGAATATGCTGAAATACAAAGCAGAAAGGTATGGAAGGAAGGTTGTTTTAGTTGATCGCTTCTTTCCGTCTTCACAGACGTGTTCCTGTTGCGGGGCGATCAATCCGGCTGTTAAGGATCTGAAGATCCGGGAATGGGACTGTCCTTCCTGCGGAGTGCATCTGGACAGGGACATCAACAGTGCTGTAAATATCCGAAAAGAAGGATTACGTCTTTTGTATATCTGAAGTAAATTAAGAAACAAGAACGGTGGGGACCACCGAGATAGCCTGCTCAATATGGACAACCGCTGTATATCAGAGCTTCATAGCTGGTATTCAAGTATATCCAGTTCGTAGGAATTTCCCACTTCAACGTAGAAACTGGAACCCTTGTCAAGTACAGGAGTCTGACAGTTTTCCGAAATGATCTGAAATGAAATGCAGACACCGCCACCGACGGCAGATAGCCTGCATTTTTACATGCATCAAAGAGGTCTTGTATTAAGACCTTCGCTGTTATTGGATTATGCATTATACTTTGTGTGTCACAAGAGAGATCAGCGGCTCCGGAGAAGTCCGACCGTGAACGGTATTGTGACGGCTATACAAAAGAAAATTTTGTAGAGGAGGGATCTGACGCCAGGAGTGGCTAGGATCCTTTTCCTCTCTTTTGGAAGCCGGATACCGCAAGAAAACTTATCGGAGTGACGAGGTCCCCTTCAGGGGGCTGAGGAGATCCGACTGTTTTCAGAACAGGCCACCCATGCCGTAGATATAACCAAGGTTCGGATCTTTTCGCCATGCGGATGTGCTGTGATATACCTCTCGTTCTTCAGCGGACATGGCTGCGAAGTAAGATTGAGCCTTGATAGCTTCTGCCAGCACATCGGTCAGCCGTTCGATTTCCTCGGTCATTTTATCCCGGTGTTTCGTATATCGATCGATCACCCGCATTAGCAGTTTCTGATCTTCGATCGTTATGTCCAAAGGGTCTTTCCTGAGCAGTTGGGATGCACGGCTGCGTTCCTGATAGATCTCTCTCATCTTCCGGGCTTTCTCTTCTGCCTTCGCTAGTTTCTGGCGAATAATGGATTCCAGAGAACGCATTTTTGTGGCTTTGAGACCGAAGTAGTTGTCGCACGGATAGATGCCGGTCTGACAGTAAAGGTAAAACTCATGCGGAGTAAGTCCCGCAAGATCAAGCTGGTAGATCTCGTTGTTGTATGAATTGATATATCCTTCGATGAGCTGTTCCGACTGTTCAAAGTTTCTGCACAGTGCGACCAGATCAAGTACTGCCGTCTTCATCCTGCTGAAGAAGGATTCAACAGGGGCGTTATCCTGGCTGTTACCGCGAGCGGAAACGGATTGAAGGAAACCGTCATCCTCCAGTATCTGTTTGAATGTTGTGGACAGGTACTGGCTTCCTTGGTCGCTATGAATGACAACGCTCGGATTATGAAGTTCCTTACCATGCTTATCCATCATTTTGTCATAAGCTTCTTTGATCAATGCCGTGGTCATGAGATTTTTCAATGCCCAGCCAAGGATTTCCTTGGTATAGGCATCACGAAATACACACAGGTATATCGTTGTGCGGAGAACACCGAAATACAGGTAAGTAATATCGGTGCAGATGATCTTTCTTGGAGCTATGCGGAAATTCTGGTTTACGAGGTTATCCGGCGCTGTACAAGGGTGATCGTGTTTTGCCATCCCCTTGTACGCATCCTTCTTTGGAGTACTGGCGAAGATATGCATTTCGTCCATGAGCCGTCTGATAAGCTTACGGCCAACATTGATTCCAAAGTCTCTCCAAAGAAATACTTTAAATCCACGTTCTCCCGGCACATAGCCGAGGTTCTTTGATATCTTTCGAAGAAGTTCTTTCAGTTCATCATCCGCTTTCTTCTTCTCTTCCAGTCGCTCTTTTTCCTGCAGGTGTGCTTTCTTTCGCTGCTGAAAACTGGAACGGCTTACTTTACACATGCGGAGAAGCGCGGATTCAGAGAAGTATTCACCGACCTTACCGGCAAGAATCTCTGCGACACAAAGCTTTCGCTTTACTTTTGCTTTTTCATCTTCTTCGATCTGGATAGCGCCTCCTGGTAAGCTAATCGT
>CADCLV010000119.1 GCA_902802325.1 Oscillospiraceae bacterium
CGAAACCGCAGTTTCCGGGATCTGCCCGTGGAAAACTACGAAACTCTCAAGGCGCGTTTCCCGGACATGATCGTGCTTGTGGCCTTTGGTACCGGACGGAAAGAAGTACTGGACAATATCGACAGAATTGCCGGAGAGTGCGAAGTTTTCGCCCCGGATGTACCGGTATATGGTAAAAACCTGTTTGACCGGGATTTCTACCTTTCCCATGAAGCGGAGTTTTCCCGTGTCGGTGCGATGCTGGAAGATGACCTTTCTCGCGCTACTTTCAAAGCACTGCTCAGCTACAAACTGTCCGGTGATTACCGGCTTTTGCGGCCCGTTGCCTGTCCCTCTGAAGAGATCTCAGAGCTCCTCTCCCCAGGGGAAGGAACCTTTGTGGATCTGGGTGCCTATACCGGAGATACGGTGTCTTTTTATACGTCATTATTTTCGAAATTCACCCGTGTACTTGCAGTGGAGCCGGATCCCAGAAATTTCCGGAAGCTCACTGAAAACACGAAAGATATGCCGGATATCCGGCTTTTGCAGGCACTGATCTCGGATCACGATGGCACCGGCATAGTGCCGAAAAACCGGGGCCGGGGCGTGCATGAAATGCGTGCGGAAGAAAACGGCATGAAGATCCCTTCTTTTTCCCTTTCTTCTCTTCTTTCAGATGAAACTTCTTCTCTTATCAAGTTCGATGTGGAGGGAAATGAACTCTCGGCCATCTGCGGTGGCGCAGATGTGATTTCCCGGGATAAACCGGACCTGATCGTCTCCTGTTATCACCGAAGTGAAGATCTGTTCACTCTTCCTCTGAAAATACTGGAGATCGTACCGGATTATCACGTTTTCCTTCGTCATCACCCGCATCTTCTATGCTGGGATACGGAATATATTTTCACCCGAAGACCAAGATAAGGGGGTCTTTATTGAAATTCTCAATCTTTCTTTCTATCTTTTTCTGTGTAGAATAGTATATAAGAGAAGTTATGTCCTGTACTACAGGATGTCAGGAAAAAGAACGAAAAAAGAGGAGAATTTATATGGCTAAAAACTGTCCGGGTTGCGGCGCCCCCATGGAATATGATCCCGGCTTTGACTCATTAGTATGTACTTCCTGTGGAAATATCGTCGATCCGAAAGATCTTCCGGATGCCGATGATTTCTACCACGAATCGGAAGCCCCACAGGATATTGCCGATACTCTCTCCGAGATGGAGGAGCTGACCGGTGAAATGTATGACTGCCAGGTATATAAATGCAGTCAGTGCGGAGGCGAGATCATTATCTCCGGAACCGAAATCAGTACAAGGTGCATTTACTGTGGATCGACTGCCGTCGTTTTCTCCCGGATCGATAAAGCGAACCGGCCGGACTGGATCGTTCCTTTTTCCATCGAAAAAGAAACCGCCATTAAGAATCTGTCCGAGAAACTCAACCAGGGACGCTTTATTCCGAAGGCGTTTAAGGATATCTCACCGGAATGCGTCCGTGGAATCTATATCCCGTATTTCACCTATGACGGCACTATCACGGATACCCAGAACCATAAGGTGGGATTCATCGAGAAGACCTATATCTTCGATGGCGAAGCCGAGTTTACGGATCTTTTGGTGGAAAGCTGCCAGGCTATCAACGACCGGTATTCAGCCCTTCTGGAGCCGTACGATATGCGAAAAGCCGTGGATTTTGACACATCCTACCTGATGGGTTTTTATTCCAACATCCAGGATATTCCTCCCAGAAAAGCCGCCGGCACCGCCGAACTGAAAGCACGTATGCTGTTCCACACCCGGATGCGCGAGCTTTCGCCGAATTCACCTTTTAAGGACATCCACTCGATGCCGAAGGTCAAGCTTCATCGCACCGGATATGTGCTTCTTCCCGCCTGGTTTATCACTTTGAATCCCAACGGGACGCCATACACGTTCCTGGTCAACGGCCAGACAGGAAAAGTCGTCGGTACCGTTCCCTGGAATAAAGTGCTTTTTGCGACTCTTCTGATCGTCAGCTGTCTTTTGACCTGCGGTTTATTCTTCCTTCTTTGGAGTACGCTGGGTCTTCATATCGCCAGACATGCTTCTTTGGAAGAAGCGCTGGTCTTTTCTGACGGCGGGATCATTCAGTATATCACCGCCGCTATTGCCGTAGCCGCGTGCGGCGTATTCGCCTATTCTATCCGTCAGCTGAAAAGGCTCCTGGATAAGCTGAAGCGTTCCGGATCCGTAATCACATTTATCTTCTCGAAAAAGAGACAGGGAGGTGCAAGATGATGACTCTTTCCAATCTGTATTTTTATTCTGTGACACTGGCCAGAGACGCCGTTCTGGAAGAACAGCGGAGCATCATGGCTACGTTCCTGTTTATCTTTTTCGCTATTCTTGCGGTTTTTGCTATGGCCGGCATCATTCTCCTTTTCGTTAAGGTCCTTTCGAAGTCCAACGATTTCGGAGATGAAGATGACCAGCACATGCGTTCCTTCCTCGAATCGGGAAAGCAGATCGGGCATGACTTATCCTCCGACCTTTCCGTCGGCAGTATGGGAAGCATGACCAAATTCCGCTACAACGAAGTATCGAAGAAGTGATCTGAAAAAGATCAGATGATTTCTGAATCAGTTAAAACGGGCTCGGGTACAAAGACAGATCCTGAGCCTTTTTTACTGCCTCATCAAGAGACATGCCGCAGAAATCCTGTGCCGGAAAATACCGTCCGGATACCTGATCGTCTACAAATGCACCGACCACGATGCCGGGGATCGTCGATTCCGGACTGTTCGGAGCAGAAGGTCCGCCCAGATCCGTACGGCACCAGCCCGGATCGGCAAGGCTGATGATCACGTCGCTTCCGTTGACCTTGGAACCTAAGTCTACGGTGACACGGTTAAGCGCATATTTACTGGCGGAATAGCCGGCCTGTTCCGGTTCGTTTGCAATTCCGCTGGAAGTATTTACGATACGGCCGAATCCTTTTTCGATCATCTTCGGCAGGAAGTGATAGCAGATCATCATCGGTGCGATCGTATTGATGCGAAGGCTCACTTCATAGTCGGAAACCGGCGTATGCCGGTACCCCACCTGAAGTCCGGCATTATTCAGTACGATATCCACGGATACACCTAAGTCATCGATCCGGGAAAGCATTCTTTCCACCTGTTCCGGCTCGGAAAGCTCGGCAAATACCGTGTGTACCTGCACGCCCTTTTTCTTCGCCTCATTCGCGGTATGTTCCAGGTGCTTGATCGTGCGGCTATGAAGGATCAGATTGCAGCCCTGCTCCGCCAGAAAGAGTGCGGTCAGTGCGCCGATCCCTCGTGATGCACCCGTGATCAAAGCCCATTTTCCTTTTACGTCAACCATGTCCATGTCCTCCCCTGTTATGCCGAATTCCTTGTTTCATTATAACAGACGGATGCCGCCTTCCGGACGGATCCGGAGAAGATGACAGGCGCCTTTTCCGAAGACTCCTTCCAGAGTGCCGATATATTCGTCCACCTTTTCTTTCGGTACGAAAGCCTGGATAGTTCCGGCAAATCCACCTCCGTGAACGCGGACGGCACCTTCTCCGGCAAGAACTTTCCGGCTCAAAAGAAGTCCCAGAGGGATCCCCTGCTCCTCCGGAATATCGCAGCAGAACAGATTCTGCAGAATATCGCAGCAGAACAGATTCTGCAGAAATACAGCCGATGAATCACCGGATTCATTTACAAGTTCCAGGAAACGGGAAAAGTCCTTCTTCGAAAGTGCTTCCGCTTCTTCTTCCGCCCTTCTGTCGTCCGCGAAGAAATGGGCGCTCCGAAGGATCGCCCGGTCTGATATAGACGGGTCTTCCCGAAGCCTTGGAAGGGCTTTATAGAACTCTTCCTCACCGACTTCACGAAGTACAGAATGTCCCATCGCTTCCGCCACACAGTGCATTTCCAGCGGAATACGGGTATATTCATCAGAAAGTTTCGCATGGCTTCCCTTGGTGTCCGTAACGATCAGGCAAAGTCCGCCGTCTTCGAGGCTCACATCATAGCGGGAAATGGAAGGGCTTTGAGGGTCCAGAAAGTCGATCTTCACGAATCCGCCGACAGAAGAGACCATCTGATCCATCAGGCCGCAGGCTTTATCAAAATACACATTTTCGGCGTACTGGCCGATCCGGGCGATCTCCTCCGGGCCGGTTCGGCCGCCGCAAAAGAGCTGGTCAAAAACCGTGCCCATCAGGACCTCAAAGGCCGCAGAAGACGAAAGTCCGCTTCCTCTGGGCACCGACGACACTGAGTAGATATCCAGTCCTGAAATCTTTTCACCCAGTTGCAAAAAGCGTGCCGCTACCCCACGGATCAGAGCGGAGGTTTTCGCCTTTTCCTTCTCCTTTATCTCCAGATCCGAAATATCCACGGAAATCATCGGATAGCCGTCGGATTGCAGGTTCACCATCATGTCTTTCCGCTTTCCTACCACTGCCAGGATATCCATATTTACTGCGGCAGCCAGTACCCGTCCGTGTTGGTGATCAGTGTGGTTTCCGCCCACCTCGGTACGGCCCGGTGCCGAAAAAAGGAATACCTCATCCGTATTTTCCGGAAAGAAAGAAGAATATGTCTCGACTGCTGTCCGGAAGCGGTCACGCTGCCTGGAAACTGTGGATTCCTCATTTCCATAAAGACGGGAAAGAACCTGATCCAGTTTCCCCGTATCGATCATGTTCAGTATCTCTTTTGTATTCATGGCTGTCCTCCCGTTTTCAACGGCTGTATTCGCCCGTCAGGACCTCTTTAATATAGGATTCCTTCAAAGGAAGATCCGGTGTAT
>CADCLV010000120.1 GCA_902802325.1 Oscillospiraceae bacterium
CTGACTGTCACTAGGTAATGTTGCGAATATTTGATAAATTTTTGTCTCTTTTTGTGTGAATATTACAATGTAGCGATTTTCATCGAAATATCCGTCTTCGGACAGTGTAGCCTGCAATGTTCCGAACATGGAACCGGAGCTCATTCTGTGCCCGTAGATGATGGTCACCGGGTCCGAAAAGTCGGGTCCGTTGTACTCATGTTCCACAAAAAGTGAGCCTTCTCTTTTATAGTTTCCTACCGCATCGTGGTAAAGATACCAGCTGTCGTCGGTGTGGGACCGTAAAATCGGTAAGCTGATCTCCGGCTTATTCATGTAGATCCAGCCGATGATCTCCGGATTTACCAGAGAAAGGGCATCAAAGTCCACCGGACAGGGTACATCCACCAGTGGCTTTGTGGTCTCACTGGGTTCCGACGGATCTCCGGGATTTGTCTCCTTCGTCTCCACGCTCTGGGTCACCCCGGCGATAAGGGCGTTATAGTCAGATTCATCAATAGTCGGGTAGGTAAACTCCGGATAGGTCTGCGGCGGCGGAGCCGTCTTGGCCTTCCAAAGATATCCGTTACCCCATAAGTAATAGAGGATCAGGGCAATACTTGATAGAAACATCACACAGGATAACACGATCCAGGCAATTCTTTTTTTCACCTTGCTTCCTCCTTTCCTACCGGGCGGCGGCCAGAAGCCTCTGTCCTCGCTGATCGATGGCATCGAGATATTCTTTCCCGAGCTTTTCTTCAATGACCTTTCTGCCTTCCCTTAAGTTCGGGCGGCGTTCGGTCAGGTTATGGCAGTCCGATCCGAGAAAATGGATCTTTCCGCCTTCCAGCATCTTCAGCACCTTCTTTCTGCTCCATCTTTCCAGGAAAGCTTCAGAATTGGACTGAATATATACATCTTCTTCCTCAATAAGTTCCCGGACAAGGTGCTTATCCTGATCCAGATACCTCTCGATATGGGCGATCACGACCTTTAAGTCCTGCTCGTCTCTTAAGATCCGGACATCTTCCAGAAAGGCCGGTGTCCAGGTCCGGAAAGTGGGCTCCAGAAGAATATACCGGCTTCTTCCCAATGTCAGCTTACTGATATCTTCGGACTTTCCGATTCCTCTGAAGTAATGTACTTCTGCTCCCAGTATACACCTGGGGAAAGCTTCCGGATTACTTTCCAGGTATTCAGAAAGCGCCTGGGCCGCATCCTGTCTTTTCTGCAGAAACTTCTGGGGATCGTTCATGTCGGCATAAAAGTGCGGCGTCAGAAACATGTCCGTTACGCCCTGTCTTCGGGACTCCTTCAACATGGTCAGGGACATGGTGATGTCAGAACTTCCGTCATCGATCCCAGGTAGAACATGCGAATGAATATCGATCATGACTTCGAATAACTCTTTCCGTACTTATACTTATACCGCTTGGTCTTAGATCCGGCGCCGTTATAGACAAAGCCCAGGATCTTGGCATTTACGTATTCCAGCTGACGCATGGCATAGGAAAGGTCCGTGCTTCTGCTGTAGTCCTGACGGACCACCATGACCATACCGTCTGTAAGTTTACTGACGATGAGGGCATCAGACACTTCGCATACCGGCGGAAGGTCCAGGATAATGAAGCTATAAAAGTTCTCGACCTTCTCAATGAGCTTGGCAAACATATCGGAAGCCAGAAGCTCAGAAGGGTTCGGCGGAGTCTTTCCGGCAAAGATGACATCCAAGCCCTTAGCGCCCACATTCTGGCGAAGGGCGGAACCATCTGTCTCGACACCGGCCAGGAGACTGGAAAGACCGGCCCAGTGCTTCTGTCCCAGCTTTCTTCTTAAGGTAGGAAGACGCATATCGCACTCGATCAGAAGAACTTTTCTTCCACTTTCTGCGATAGAGTGGGCCAGATTAATGGATGTTAAGCTCTTGCCTTCGCCGTGGACCGAAGAGGTCACGCCGATGACACGGGCATTTCTGTCTTTCCTTTTTACCGAATACAGGATATTGGTACGAAGAAGGTTATAGGCTTCTTTTCCCTCAAATCCCAGCTTATCTCCGATGAAACTGGTATCGTTTTCATCTACGCGGATATTTTCTTTACTCATAGCTTATTTCCCCTCATTGCCCGGTCTCATGCCGACTTCTTCTTTTGCCTTCGGTTCTTCTTTTTCCACCTGGGGAACGACCCGGGGTCTGTCAGAAGATTCCGAAGAAGATCTTCTATAGCCATAGTAGCCGCCCTTACCGGACTGGTTCAGGTTCGGGATAGAAGTAAGGACCGGAATGTCCTTGTAGTTCTCGAGGAGGAAATCCTCGTTTCGGATCTTGGTATCCATGAGGTGCAGGAAGATGACCACGGCAGAACTTAATACCGCACCGATCAGAGCGCCGATGGCGGCAGATCTGACCGGACGGCCGTTTACGATCGGTTCACCCGGTACTGCGTGCTCTACGATCTGGGCAGAACTTCCTTCGATGACCGTACTGATCTTTTCCGGAAGGATCGCTAAGATGGAGTTGGCCACATGCGCCGAAAGCTGCGGATCATCTGCGGTGACCGTGATTCTAAAGATCGCGGTATCGCCGACTGTCTCCGTCTTGATCATGTCCTTTAACTGTTCATAGGTAAAGGGAAGACCCGTCTCCTCAATGATCTCTCCCAGGGTATTTCTACTTGTCAGGATCACCGAATAGGTCTCCATCAGGTTATTTACGGCTTTAATATCGCCGCTGGTAATACTTAATTTCGCGGATCCTAAAGATACGGAATTATTATTTACATACAGCATCGCCGAGCTGCGATAGCTGGTATACATTTTCCTATAGGTCCAATAAAAAGCACCGGCGCCGAGGATACAGGCGCAAAGAACGATGATCCATGCGCGATGCCAAAGTGCCAGAGCAAGTTTCAGAAGATCGATCTCTTCTTCCTTATTATTGACTCTTTCTGCTGCCATTTTCCACACTTACCCCTGTCAGTATGATTCGTTCATAGTAAACCAAGTGTGATTATAGCATACATATA
>CADCLV010000121.1 GCA_902802325.1 Oscillospiraceae bacterium
AGCCGAGCAAAATGCAATCAGCACGCTGACGATCAGCGCTCTCTGCACCATCGGCAATTGAAGGTACATCCAAAGTTTATCCATCGTATCCTACCTCCTGTAAAAAAGCACGTCCCACATCACTGTTTCTATATTCTTCGTTCGTCCCGAAATGCACTGTCGTCCCAATGTGAAGAATATGGGTCGCGTAACGAAGTGCCGCCGAAATATCGTGGGAGATCATAATGACCGTAAGCTCCTGCCTATGAAGGTCTTCGATCAATGCATACATCTCACTTGTCACTTTCGGATCTAATCCCGAAACCGGCTCATCCAGAAGAAGGACTTTCCCGGACGCGCAGAGTGCCCGCGCCAGAAGCACCCGCTGCTGCTGGCCTCCGGACAATTCCCGGTAACATCGTTTACTTAGTTCCATGACATGCATTTTTTCCATGGCCTGATAAGCCATTTCTTTTTCTTCTTTTCGGTAAAAGGGCCGAAGTCCGGTGCGTCCCTGACATCCGGACAGAACAACCTCTGCCACGGATGCAGGAAAATCACGCTGAACCAGGGTCTGCTGCGGAAGATATCCGATTTCTTTGGCCTTCAGGCCGTCTCCCATAATGACTTGCCCGGAGATCGGCTGTTGAAGATGAAGGATCGTACGGATCAATGTGGACTTACCGGATCCGTTCTCCCCTACGATACAAAGATAGTCTCCTTTTTGAACTTGAAAATTCAACGGTTTCAGGATCGCTTTTGAGTCGTATCCCAAAACCAGATCCCGGATGGTCAGAAATGCCATGATTCTCTCCCCCTGTTTTATACTCCTAAAGCCTCTTTTAATACTTCCAGATTAGATTTCATTGAGGACAGATAGCTTTTCCCGGATTTAATATCTTCGCTTGTCGTTGACTGAAGAGAATCCATAGCAAGGATCTTCTTCTGCGGATCTGATGTGTTTTCCAGGACAGTCTGCGCAATCTTATGATTCGGTCCCTCGATCGTTAAAACTGCCGGAAGAGCCAGCTCGTCCACCTTTTCAGAAAGGAAGACGATCGTTTCGAAACTGGCTTCACTTTCAGCCGAGCATCCGGTAAAAGCAGCATAGTAAGTAAGACCATAATCATCAGCCATATAGCGGAACGGGAAACGGTCGGCAAACAAAATGGTCTTACATTCCGCCTTCTCCACTACTGCCTGATACTCTGCATCCAGGGCAGAAAGTTCTGAAATATAAGCATCCAGATTCTTTTTATAGTTGTCTTTATTTTCCGGATTCAGTTTTTCAAGTTCGGCTTCGATTCTCGTGCAGATCACCTCTGCATGGCGCAGCGAAAGCCATACATGTTCATCGTATTCCGGTTCCTCATGCTCATGGTCATGGTCGTGCTCTTCGTCATGATCGTGATCTTCATCGTGCTCATGCTCGTGTTCCATGCCTTCGACCACTTCTTCCACCTTGACATTGTCGCCAAGCACCTCAAGAAGATTGATAACGACCATGTCCTTATTGGTTGCCTGCTTTAAAACATCTTCGACCCACTCGTCCGACTCACCACCGACATATACGAACATGTCACATGTTGTGATCTTAAGGATATCTTCCGCAGTCGGCTGGTAGGAATGAAGGTCGACACCTTTGTCCAGAAGCATGGTTACATCGGCATCCTCTTTATCATCTCCGAGGATCGACATGACCCAGTCATATTCCGGGAAGATGGTCGTGACGATAGACAGTTTCTTTGAATCGGATTTCTTAGCATGATTGCATGCAGTAAAGCTCACTGCAGTCGCAACCGCAGCAAGTACGCTGATAATTTTCTTATTCATTTTTTCCTCCACGAATTGATGTACTTAGTTGAAATCAAATCGTGGAAGGATCAATTATTCAGCTGGATCTTTCTGGAAACCGGAGTCGGGCGCACCTGCACCCATACGGAAAGGGTAATGATCGCAAACAGTACAGACAGTCCGATTACTGACAAACCGGAATGACAGCATACTTCTTTCATACCGGAGAGGACTTTCTCACACTGCGCCATGATCTCGCAGATCGGGCAGTGTTCCTCTTCACATTCATGATCCATCTCCGCATAGAGAAACAATCCGGAGAATAAAACAGAGCACGCGATCAGAAGTCCGAGTAAACCGGAAGCCAACCGCAGAAGTTTCGATGTCTTCTTTTGCCCTTTCTCCATCTTCAATCTCCTTTTTGCATGCAAAAAACGAAGCGCACAGTTGCGAATCATTCGCAATTATACGCTTCGGATTATACACTGTCAAACCTGATTTCAGATCTTATATCTTTCACTCCTGAGTATTTTTCAGACTCTCCACCATCTCCACCTTTTTCACCTTAGAGGACAAAAGGAACATAGAGATCACGTAGGATGCAAGGGTAATGCCCACGCAGATTAGGATCGACTTCGGTGTGAAATAGTTCTCGATAAAAGAGTTATACTTCGCCGTCTGCGATTCAAAGTTTAACCTGTTCAGGACCGTGCCCAGCCAGATCCCAAGAGCGATACCGATCGGCAGAAGCAGGTGATATATATAAGTCACGATCCGGTTGATCTCCCCATCCCTATAGCCCAGCACCTTCAGCATCGAGATCACTGAGGTACTCTCATTAAGAAGAATATTGACCATCAGGTATGTCGTGATGATCGAGATAACAACTGCGATTGCCGTGATCGGCATCAGAAGGTCCTTCATGCCCTGGTTGATCGTCTTATCCAGTGCTTCCGAAAGAGAAGATTTACTCACTTCACGAAGGAGCTCTGAATCTCTGTACGGCAGTTTTTCTTTGCTCATGACCAGTGTATAGGCATCCTCCGGCATACAGAGAAGTTTGTTGACCGAGGATCGGGATGCCACCATCAAAGACTGGGAACCGTTGACGAAGACTCCATCCACATGGATCGGATACTCTTTCAGATCCGCTATATTTCTTATGG
>CADCLV010000122.1 GCA_902802325.1 Oscillospiraceae bacterium
GATCGGCTCAATTCCGTTATCCTTAACAAAATCTCCAGAAATCTTTTGCCCTTAACTATCCGGCACTATACCGTATTGTCTGATTGGGTACCGTTGTCGATATCGATTCTAAAAAACTCCTTTCGCATTTGGTCGTGCTGATCAGCATGATACAAAGGGTGGAATTGGAATCTTGGTTTGTTTAGTTTCCCGTATCGATACTTTGCTTCCAGCCTTGGTCATTACCGAAATTTCAAGCACAATCAGTATCTATCAATCTGATAACTATATTATACAAAACAGAACGTTTGTTTGTCAACTGTCAAACTGAAATAAGCCACGTTCTTTATTTACGATCTGCTTTGCACTCCGCTTTGACGGCTTCGAATGTCTCGCCGATCTTCTGATCCGGTGCCTTTGTAAGAAGGCTGACTACTACGATCTCGCGTACGACGAACTTCCACAGGAAGATCGTGACACCTCCTGTAAGCATGCCCGTGATCGCGCCCCATTTGTTGGTGCGCTTCCAGAACAATCCGAAAAGGACCAGAGGTCCGAAAACAGCACCAAATCCTGCCCATGCGAAGGAAACGATGCGGAATACGGAACTGCTCGGATCGAGGGCCAGAAATACAGCTACAACAGAAATAACAAGCACACAGATACGGGCCAGCCACATCGATTTTTTCTCGGAAAGTTTCTTATTAAATGTTTCCTGAACCAGGTTCTGGGAGACGGCAGATGCTGCAGCCAGGAGCTGAGAGTCAGCTGTGGACATTGTTGATGCGAGGATACCTGCCAGGATGACACCGCCGATAAAGGCCGGAATATATCCGTGGGATGCGATCCATCTTCCTACATCGACGACGATGGTCTCAGCGGAAGAGGCATTTTCGTATGCCGGAACGATTCCGTTTTTCATCAGAGAATATCCGACAATACCGATCAGAACGGCGATGCCCATAGAGATCACGACCCAGATGGAAGCGATCCTGCGGGACAGCTTCAGTTTCTTCTTATCTTCGATTGCCATGAAGCGAAGGAGAATGTGTGGCATACCAAAATAACCGAGACCCCAGGCCAGCGTAGAGGCAACCGGGAGCGCACCGTAGCTTCCGACAGTGCCACTGGCGACGTCAAATCCCTTAAACACATCGAGGTAGCCGTCCATGCTTTTTACATTATTGAAAACATTTCCCATACCATTTGTCACGGCTTCACCAACACCGAGAACGACAAGAAGTGCCACGGTCATGATGATGGACTGGATAAAGTCTGTGGTCGATGCTGCCAGGAATCCGCCAAGTGTGCAGTAGAGCACGATAACGATCGCGCTGGCGATCATGGCGTAGGTGTAGGAGACATCAAACAATGAAGAGAAAAGCTTACCGCAGGCGGCAAAACCGGAAGCCGTATACGGAACGAAGAAAATGACGATAAATACTGCTGCGATCAGTGTGATGATGTGGCGGTCATCGCCGAATCGCTTACTGAAAAAGTCCGGCAGTGTGACCGCATCTACTTTCTGGGTGTAGACACGAAGTCTTTTTGCCACGAAAAGCCAGTTGAGATATGTGCCGATCGCGAGACCGAGCGCTGTCCAGAATGCTTCCGGAATACCTGTCATCAAAGCAACCGCCGGGAGTCCCATCAGGAGCCATGAACTCATGTCAGACGCTTCCGCACTCATCGCGGTAACGATCGGACCGAGCTTTCTTCCACCGAGGTAGAAGTCATCTGTGTTATGATTCTTTTTGCTGAAAAATCCGCCGATGACGATCATCATAAGAAGATAGACACCGATGGTGCACATAATAACGATAGTTGTCGTTGACATAATATCCCTCCTCACTTTCACACATAAACATATTAACAAAGTGCCAGGGAAATACCAACCTGTTCTATGTTTCTTCAAGATTACTTTATCGTGATAGAATAGATATGAAGCAAGCTGCATGCGAAGGACGGACCCGTTGCATTTCGCGTAAAGAAAGGAGAAAGAGGATCGTGGATCGAAAGGAAAAGGTAGCTTACTATCATCTGCCGGGACTTTTCGAGTTCTATGATCTCTATAAGGTCTTCCTGCCTCTTTTCCGGGAGCATCGTGAGTACTTCTATGACTGGTGTGACATCGGCTCGATCTATGGTGCACCGGGGGACTGTCTCTGGGGCGGAGGACGCGTCGGTTTCGGCGAGGCGGATCCCCGGGATGTCGCCGATCTCATGAAGGAATACGGCATATCCTCACGCCTGACATTCAGTAATTCTCTTCTTCAGAAAGAACACCTTTCCGATAAGAAATGCAACGATCTTTGCGCCCTGTTCGAGAGAAACGGTAGCGCAGAGAATGGCATCATCATCCATTCCGATCTTCTTCTGGAATATACCCGCTCAAAATATCCGGGCTTCTATTTCGTGTCTTCCACAACGAAGGTCCTGACGGCTTTTTCGGATCTCGAAGCTGAACTGGCCCGCGAAGAATTCCGCTATGTGGTGCCGGATTTTCGCCTGAATAAAGTTTTTTCTTCTCTAAAAGCACTTGCCCCCGAGAAGAGAGCGAAAGTGGAATTCCTCTGCAACGAGTGCTGCTGGTTTGATTGCCTTGACCGCAGAAACTGCTACGAAAATGTCAGCCGCAAAAGCCTCGGGGAAGACGTGGAAGACCACGTCTGTGTGTCGCCTTCTGCAGCGCGCGGCTACCGCTTCTCCGATGCTATGGAAAATCCGGGATTTATTGGGATCGATGACATTCAGAATATTTATCTTCCATCCGGCTTTTCCCACTTTAAGATCGAGGGAAGAAGCCTGGGAAGCGCCGTAGTCCTGGAGTTCCTGCTATACTATATGACGAAGCCGGAATACCAGCTGAAGGTCAGAGAAGAGATCTATCTGGACAGCTCGCTGGATCTTTTCTGACGCCCGACCCACAGGCTGTTTGCCAATGAATAGAAAGGAAAAACATGAACCGGATCTACTGGGATATCGATAAGATCGCATCACTCACGGATCATCTGGAAGCCACGACACACAGTCACGGTATGATCCAGTTTTTCCTGTTTCTTCATGGCGCGCCGGAGATGAAGGTGGGAAAGGAAAAGATCCATGACCGCTGTCTGTTCGTGAATGTGAATGTGAAGCATGCCGTGAAGAT
>CADCLV010000123.1:0-2845 GCA_902802325.1 Oscillospiraceae bacterium
AAGGCGAGCGCCTTGAAAAATGGCAGGAGTACAAATGCTACCCCGCCATGCATAAGTCGGAGACTCAGTGGTCTATAACAGGGCGCTGCAACTACAACTGCCGCCACTGCTTTATGTCAGCACCGGATTATAAAGGAGAAGACCTTACCCTTGAGCAGTGTATCTATATCCTGGATGAGCTTAAAAGATGCGGCATACGCAGCGTAGGAATAACCGGCGGAGAAGCGCTTGTCCACCCTCACTTCTGGGATATCATCGACGAGATGAACAAGCGCCTTATCTACATGGATACGCTCTATTCCAACGGAGAGCTGATCACCACTGAGGTGCTGGAAGGCTTCAAGAAGCGCCACATGCATCCTGCCATACACATGAGCGTCGACGGCGTAGGCTGGCACGACTGGATACGCGGTATAGACGGGGCCGAAGAGGCTGTAATACGGGCCTTTAAGCTCTGCAAAGAGCACGGTTTTCAGACGAGTGCCTCAATGTGCCTTCACAAGCACAACATAGGAACGCTCAGGGAATCCATAAACCTTCTTGCGCAGCTTGGAGCAGTCCACCTTAAGATGAACGTAGCATCGCCCGAGGGCAGATGGGCTTCTGAAAAAGAGCACTTCATAACACAGGAAGAGGCTTTCAGGGCTATAATCGATTATCTTCCGGAATATGTGGAGGATGGCATGCCCATATCGGTCCAGTTCTGCACGCTTATTGATTTCAACAAGGAAAGAAAGTTTGTCGGGATCCCCGCTGCGCGCTTTTCAGGAAAAGATATCGCAGCCAAAACGCCTGCCTGCGGAGCCGTTAAGACCGGAATGTATATCAGCCCCACCGGCATGGTGCTTCCGTGCATGACACTCGGAGGAACTCCGGTAGAAAAGTTGTTCGACAACATACTCGATAAACCGCTCTCCCAGATCCTGACCGATTCGTATTACAAAAAAATGTCTGTCCTGAAGATGGGCGAATGCATAGATCATAACGAGAAGTGCAAAGACTGCAGGTACAGACTGGTCTGCGGAGCCGGATGCAGGGCCTGTGCCTGCAGCGGAGGGAAAACGGATTACATGGGGATCGATCCCGATACCTGTGAATTCTTCCTTAACGTCTGGTACGAAAAGGCTAAGGAGCTTCGCGATAAATATACGCCCTGCATGAAGGCCGCCGGCAGCGAAGCTGCACAAGAGTAAGGGGTCGTAACATGTACTGTGTACTGACCGAAAAAACCGCGCTTCGAAGCTGGCCCCATGTGCCGTATGCCTACTACACAAAGGAAGACCCGTACGCAAAGAGCCTCACAAAAGACGAATTTGAGCGCAGATTAGAAGCGCAAAAAATTGTTTGTATGTACCATTGGGTTGATTTAATAACTGAAGAATACAGACACGAAGATTTTCTTGAAGTCGTAAAAGGATTGGAAGAAGAACCGGAACGTGGGAAAAGATGTGATAAATGTATCCATAGGTGATGCTGATATAATTCGTTTCGAGATTATCACCGTAAGCAAACTTCTTCTGTGCGCAGGCGCCATAGTATCTCAGTGCCCATACCAGCTGATTGATTGATGTATCTCCGGTCTTTGCCTCAATATAACTTAAGATAGAATACTCGGCGCCATTCGGAGATCCTTCATTCGCCTTGTGATAGTTATCCCCACTGATATGACGGAACAATACGGTATTACCTTCCCCGTTATACACGCGTACAGTGACTACGTCCTGATACTCCGGAATCGGAACAGGATAATAGTAGTAATAATCTCCATTAGATGCAACACCCTCGGTGATTGGAACTTTCACCTCGTCTTTACCTTCCTGAATGAAGGAGATATAGGCGCCCTCATCTTCCCACAGCTCCTGGGAAATATCCATAGTGTATCGAATCTGAAGAACACCTTTAAAGACTACTGTCTTTTCCTTTAATGTAGCTACAATTGCGTAGTCAAAAACAGCCACAAGGGTCACATCCTTTGTTACCACATCATTGGCTATATCGAATAAAGAATCAGTTTCCTCATTTTTCCAGCCAGTCAATACTTTTCCTTCAGGAGGAGTAACTTCAGGAACCGAAGAAGTGGAAATTGTTTCTCCTTCATTAACTTCAGCAACATTTAATTGTATATTACCATCTGTAAAAGTAACCGTATGGGTGATGACTTCGCCAGTATGGCCACACTTTGAACATGGAGATCCATCGTGGTCTTCCATTCTCACCATAGCACGACAATTGTCGCAAAGAAGGATATGCTGTGTGTCTGAAATCGATTTGTATCTATCTGTGCCAGAATGAGAAGTGCACTTCGATATACTCACTTTGGAATTCTTGTAACAATCAGAAACATCATATGTAATCGTCATATCAGCATTACTTGAACCAACCTCTATTTTTTCCTCGTCATGAATTATGATTTCACCCACTGGACTCCCAACACCAGGGCCGATAGCTTTTCCTTTCTGATGGGCTGTAATACTCATACTCCTTACTCCAGCTGCTATCGAAATACTACCAGGTTGAGCATTGGATGTCGCGTTTTTACCGGTACCTATACCTGCTGCTTCAGCACCACCATTGATAATAATATACTTAGAGCTCTCAAACTTGATTTCACCATTAACTTCTTCTTCATTTCCGCCAATTCCGGCCTTACCATTTCCGGGAGCGGAAATGTTCATATATCCGGCATAATCATACGCTCTATAGATTGTCAAAGAAGCCGTCTGAGGCACATGGATTCCATACTGAAACTGGTTCTGTTTAATTCCTTGAGTAGCCAGCACCAAAGTTACATCACCACTAATGTCTATTCGTTTGTTTACAACAGTATCTTCAGTGATTACATACC
>CADCLV010000123.1:2883-5092 GCA_902802325.1 Oscillospiraceae bacterium
TTCAGTGATTACATACCAGCCACTAGTTAAACCCGCGTCCGGAACAGACTCCAACACTTCCGCACCATCTGGCAATTTACACTCATCTTCAACCTCGTCTACATACGTGTAGATCTCCTTATCTTCCGCAAACACGGTCGCGGGCACGAGTCCGATCAGAAGCGATACACTTAAGACCGCAGCTGCAAGTGCTTTGAAACCTTTTTTGTGTTTCATATACTTTCTCCTCCTCATTTACCGGCTTTGCACCGGAAAACTCATATCTTATGCAAGAAGAGATACCTCTCCTAATTTGACATTCTATTACGTTCATGACACGAAGTCTATTACTAATCTGTTAAAAATACTTTTCTGATGTCCTTTTTTTCTTGGGCAAAATGCGAAGGACTGCCGTTATGGCAGTCCTTCTGCAGATCATTTCACTTTTTTGCTCTATCCGTCCACATTCGAAATGCGGCATTCGAGAAAGTATTTTGCTTACTCTTCCGTGATCCGAGAAACCAGCTCCTGATAGAATTCAGGGCAGTCTTTTTCCAGACGGACAGGACGGCCTTCCATATTCAGAAAGCAGTGCTCGGATTTTGCCTGGCAGACCAGTTTTCCGTCAGCATTTTTCATATCGTAGCCGAGAGTCAGGCGAACGCCCTTACATGCCAGGATCTTGACCTCGATCGACACTTCCTCCGGAAAGGTGGTAGTGCCTTTGTAGTGGACTTCGACGGAGACCACCGGAGATGCGATTCCAGTCTCTTCCAGTTTATCGAAATCCCAGCCGATCTTACTTAAATAGTCCACACGGGCTTCTTCCATCCACCGCACATAATTGGAGTGGTGGGTGATACTCATCTTATCTGTTTCGTAATACTGCACTTTATGCACATAGGGCGCAACTTGATTCATGGGATATGCCGTCCGTTCTCTTAATATCTCTGATAGTATACAGAAAAAGAACAGGCCGTGAAAGCCTGTTCTTTTAAGAAATATTCATTGATTCGATCTTTTATCCGGCGGGTCCGAATGAATCCGCCGGATCAGAATTTGCCGGCGTATTCGGATCTACCTTGCAGGCGCAGATTTACCCGATCGGTTCAAAATCCGCAGCGCCATGCTTACAGAGCGGGCAGACGAAATCGTCCGGAAGCTCATCGCCTTCGTAGACGTATCCGCAGACCTTACATACATAACCCTTCTTGCCTTCTGTTTCCGGCTTCGGCTTGACGTTCTTCTGATAGTAGGTATAGGTCATGGTCTCCTTGTCGCTTAAGACACGGGCCTCGGTCACGGAGCAGATGAACATGCCGTGGGTATCCAGATCCACATAGTCTTCTACCTTCAAAGACATGAAGGAGTTAATGTATTTCGGCAGGAACACCAACCCGTTATCTGCACGGAGGATATTTTCGCAATCAGCAAACTTATCCACATTTCGGCCGCTCTGGAATCCGAAATTCTCGAAGACCTTGAACGGAGCTTCAATAGAAAGGCAGTTCACGTTCATCGTTCCGGTCTGCTTGATAACGTGGTGGGAATAGTTCTGCTTATTGATGGTCACGGCGATCCGGTTCGGCGTATTGGTCACCTGGGTAACCGTGTTGACGATCAGGCCGTTATCCTTCTTTCCGTCATTGGAAGTCACCACATAAAGACCATAGCCGATATTAAAGAGCGCAGTCAGATCGTTCTTATTCGCCGTATCTTCCTTCTGGGCCAGATAGTCCTGACAGAGTTCTTTTGCCAGAGCATCCACCTGGGCCTTTGATTCATCGTTTAAGGCCGACATGATCTTGACGTTATTCTCGGTATAAGTAATATTCTTACTCTTTTCCAGCATCGCCTTCATGGTGCGGATCGCCTGAGGCGCCCAGGAACCATTCTCGATCATGGCAATGGTCTTGTTCTGGAACTGTCTTTCTGTCAGGTGATGAATGAATTCACGCATGAATGGGAATACATCGGCATTATAGGTGGTCGTCGCGAGTACGATGCGTCCGTAGCGGAAAGCATCTTCTACGCACTCGGCCATATCTTCTCTTGCCAGATCATTGACTACCACCTTCGGGCAGCCGTTCTCTTTCAGTTTATTAGCCAGAAGCTCTACAGCCGCCTTGGTATGTCCATAGACAGAAGTGTAGAAAATAGCGATACCGTCTGTCTCCACACCATAAGAGGACCAGGTGTCATAAAGCTTCAGATACGGGGAAAGATCTCC
>CADCLV010000123.1:5103-5753 GCA_902802325.1 Oscillospiraceae bacterium
GCCTGCACCTGCGCGCCGTATTTTCCGACGATGCCGATATAGTAGCGGCGGGCTTCACATGCCCAGTCTTCTTCCACATCCAGCGCACCGAATTTTCCGAATCCGTCCGCACTGAAAAGCACTTTGTCAAAGGCATCGTAGGTCATGATGACTTCCGGCCAGTGGACCATCGGAGCGGCCACAAAATGGAGCACGTGCTTTCCGAGAGGAAGTTCATCACCCTCTCCGACGATGATCCGGCGGTCTTCGAATTCTGTACCGAAGAAGTTCTTCATCATGGTGAAGGCCTTCTGGGAAGAGACGATCTCCGCCTTCGGATAATTCTTCATGAAGTTCAGGATATTCGCAGAGTGGTCCGGCTCCATGTGCTGGACAATGAGATAATCCGGGTCCTTGCCGTTCAGTGCTTTTTCCAGATTATCGAGCCATTCATGGGTGAAATTCTTATCCACCGTATCCATGACAGCCACTTTATAGTCGCAGATCACATAGGAGTTATAGGCCATACCGTTGGGCACTACGTACTGACCCTCGAAAAGATCGATCTGATGGTCATTTACGCCCACATACTTAATATCGTTACTGATGAACATACACGTTCTCCTTTTCTTTATAGAAGGAGCGCCCGCATCTCGCTGGCGGACGCCCCC
>CADCLV010000123.1:5810-7489 GCA_902802325.1 Oscillospiraceae bacterium
TTACTTAAAGTATCTGTCCAGAAGTCCCTTCAGAGCCTTACCGTGACGGGCCTCATCTCTGGCCATCTCATGAACGGTGTCATGGATCGCGTCAAGGTTATTCTTCTTTGCGCAGGTGGCAAGTTCTGTCTTACCGGCTGTCGCACCGAACTCGCAGTCCACTCTCCAGGCCAGGTTCGCCTTGGTGGATGCCTTCATGTTCGGCTCCAGATCCTCACCGAGAAGTTCGGCAAACTTGGCTGCATGCTCGGCCTCTTCAAAAGCTGCCTTCTCCCAGTAAAGACCGATCTCCGGATACCCCTCGCGGTAAGCGATACGTGCCATGCAAAGATACATACCGACCTCGGAGCACTCACCTGTGAAATTCGCCTTGAGCTGATCGAAGATATACTTCTTATCTTCCTCGGAGATATCCGGGTTATTCTTTACTGTCTGGGCATATACGCCAAACTTATGCTCGGCAGCAAGTCCCATTTCTGCTTCCATCTTCTTAAATGCAGCCTTCTTCGCTTTGCATACCGGGCACTCATCCGGAGCTTCCTCGCCCTCATACACATAACCGCAAACTGAACAAACAAACTTTTCCATACGTTTAATCTCCTTCGTTCTTTGATGGATACGGATCCGGCTCCCTTAGGCCCCGGCCTCGATCTCCTCGTTTTTCTGACACTCCGGACAGAGTCCGTCAAACTGAAGTGAATATCCCAGGATCTTATACCCGGATGTATCGGACAGCATCGATCCCAACTCCTTCACCGGCATCGTCACATCCGCCACTTTTCCGCAGGAACTGCAGTGCACGTGATAATGGGGAAAGGTCTGGTGGTCGAAGTGGTCGGCGCCGTTGTTGATGCGGATGCGCAGCGCCTCCCCCGAATCTGCAAGTTTATTGAGGATACGATACACTGTCGCCCGGGAGATCGTCGGGTAGGTGCTCTGCACTTCGGCGACCACTTCATCAGCGGTGGGGTGATTACACATACGGATCAGCGTCTCATGCACGATCCGTTTCTGCAATGTATTTCTCTCCTGCATATCCGGCTCCTTTGCCAAGTAGATTCTCCGAGATATCCTTCAGAAAGGCGAGCTGCTTTCCGTCTGGAATGTTCTCTATTATTGATACTAAATCTCATTAGGGATTTTGTCAAGCATTTTCTTTTCACTAGAATCTGTCCTGTTTTCTTCTCTTCAGAGACGCATTATAATATCTTGAGAAAACCGTATCGGATATTTCTTCTTCCGATACAAATGAAAAAGCACTTTTAGAGGTAGAGCATGGAAATCAAACGAAAAAGACGAAGCAGACTACAAGCCGCTCTATGCGCTGCATTTACCATGCTCAGCTTTACCTCCTGCTCGACCCGAAAGAAAGCTCAGGACGGACTTCACCCGGATAAACCTACAACTACTTCCGAGACGTCGAACCAGACTTTCAGTCCGACGCCGGAACCGGATCCTTCTACAGTTCCGGATGTGACACCGACTCCGGACCCGAAAGAAGAAGCATTAGCCATTGCCAGGGAACACGGGGTGCCGGAAGAATATCTTCGCGGAGAATATGAACTGTTTCTTAAGTTTGCAAGAACCATCGACGGAAATAAAAAACTCGGTAACTATACCCGGTATATGTATTATCTCTTTCCTATCGTAGCTGATCACATCACGGAGGAAGGATATGA
>CADCLV010000124.1 GCA_902802325.1 Oscillospiraceae bacterium
GGTTTTGCCATCATGATGAGTGAAGATTATGTACTGGGAATCATTGGTGTTCCGAACATGAAGATCTTTACGGACTTCAGCAACTTCCCGATGTCGTCTTTCGTATTCAACCTGGTATTCTGTGCTACCGCCGCCACCATCGTTTCCGGTGCCATGGCCGAAAGAACAAAGTTCAGTGCCTACTGTGTATATAGCGCCATTATCAGTCTTGTGGTCTACCCGATCGAAGCTGGCTGGGTATGGAACTCTCAGGGCTGGCTTGCCAAGATGGGCTTCATCGATTTCGCAGGTTCTGCTGCGATCCATAGCGTCGGCGGTATCTCCGCTCTGATCGGTGCCATCATCCTCGGGCCCCGTATCGGTAAGTATGTAAAAGACAGTGGCGGAAAGATCATTAAGGTCAAGGCCATTCAGGGTCACTCCCTGACACTCGGTGCACTGGGCTGCTTCATCCTCTGGTTCGGCTGGTATGGATTCAACGGTGCTGCCGCCACATCCATCAAGTCCCTGGCTGCTATCTTCGTGACCACCACCGTAGCTCCCGCCGTCGCTACTTGTGTCACCATGATCTTTACCTGGATCAAAAACGGAAAACCGGATGTTTCCATGTGTCTCAACGCCTCTCTGGCAGGTCTGGTCGGTGTCACCGCCGGATGTAACAACGTCGATGTGATCGGCGCTACCATCATCGGTGTCGTAAGCGGTATCCTCGTAGTCGTCGTAATTGAAAAACTGGATCTGAAGTGTCATGTGGATGATCCGGTCGGCGCCGTCGGCGTTCATCTGGCAAACGGTGTCTGGGGCACCATTGCCGCAGGTCTCCTCTCTACTTCTACAGCTGATGCCGGCGTGGATGGTCCGATCTACGCACTGATTCACGGCACATCTTTTTCCGAAGGCATAAAAGTTCTGGGCGTACAGTTCCTGGGTATCTCTGCGATCCTTGCCTGGACAGCACTTTGCATGATCCCTGCTTTCCAGATCATCAAGCACACTATCGGACTTCGCGCTTCCGCTGAAGACGAGCTGGCCGGTATGGATATCTCCGAACACGGTCTGGTTTCTGCTTATGCTGACTTTGCTTCCGTGGCAGATTTTGCCCCGACAGTTGATGATTCCGTACTTCCTTCGATCAAGGTCATTGGTGAGACTCCGATGGCCGAGGCAGTGGAAGTCACCCAGGTCGCACAGGTCGCTTCCGGTATTCCTTCCCGTTCACCGGATGGCAGAAAGCTCACAAAAGTGGAGATCGTCTGCAAAGAGAGAATGCTGGAGCCGCTTAAGAGTGCGCTTCTGGATATCGGTATCACCGGCATGACCGTCACCCACGTTCTGGGCTGCGGCATCCAGAAAGGTAAAGCAGAGTTCTACCGAGGCGTTGAAGTGGAACCGTCACTTCTGCCGAAGATACAGATGGATATCGTCTTAGCAAGAGTTCCGGTACAGGCCGTTATCGATACTGCGAAGAAGGTACTTTATACCGGACATATCGGAGATGGTAAGATCTTCGTCTACGATGTAGAGAATGCCATCAAAGTTCGAACAGGTGAAGAAGGTTTCGATGCCCTCCAAGACGTCGAATAATACGAGAATCTAAAATCCCATCGGAGCCCGGCCAAAGGCGGCGGGGCTCCTTTGGATATTTCAAAAAAACCGGAACCGTTTTGTTCCGAATTCAAAGAAGAAAGAGGCAACTACTATGTGTTCAATCATGTTTTACTTCCGTCCGGATCTGACAAAAGAACTTTTCCAAAAAGGATTTTCCGAGACCGTTTCCCGTGGTCCGGATCAGAGCCGTATCATTGACTTAGGTGACGGCATCATGGGCTTTCACCGTCTGGCCATTATGGGCCTTACAGAAGAAGGTATGCAGCCCTTCTCTCTCGGTGCGAAAAATCTTGTATGTAACGGTGAGATCTACGGATTTGAAAAGTTCCGCGAAGAACTGATCTCGGACGGATATACATTTGCCTCCGACAGTGACTGTGAGATCCTTCTCCCCCTTTATGAAAAATACGGAGTGGAGATGTTTTCAAAACTTGATGCGGAATTTGCCCTCATCATCTATGACACCGACACGAAAAGCGTCATCGCGGCAAGAGATCCCATCGGCATCCGCCCCCTTTATTACGGATACGATAAAGACGGATATCTGGTCCTGGCCAGTGAAGCCAAGAACCTGGTCCCCTACTGTGAAAAGATCCTTCCTTTCCCTCCGGGACATTACTATAAGGACGGCAAATTCACCTGCTACTGTGATATTACGAAGGTGGATCAGGTCATCACCGATGACATCGAAACCATCTGTAAAAACATCCACGATAAGCTGGTGGAAGGTATCCGCAAAAGACTGGTCAGCGATTCGAAAGTCGGATTTCTTCTTTCCGGCGGTCTGGATTCATCTTTGGTTTGTGCGGTGGCCCAGAGCATGGAAGATCATCCCATTAAAACTTTCGCCATCGGTATGAGCGAAGATGCCATCGACTTGAAATATGCCAAGCAGGTCGCCGATTATATCCATTCCGAGCATACTGAAGTGATCATCACCAAAGAAGATGTTATCTCCTCTCTTCCCGAGGTCATTAAGATCCTGGGCACCTACGATATCACTACCATCCGTGCTTCCATGGGTATGTATCTTCTCTGCAAAAAGATCCACGAGATCTCCGATGTCCGCGTTCTTCTTACCGGCGAGATCTCCGATGAGCTTTTCGGCTACAAATACACTGACTTTGCTCCTTCCGCAGAGGCATTTCAGGAAGAAGCCGTCAAGCGTATCCACGAGATCCATATGTACGATGTGCTCCGTGCTGGAAGCCAGAGTTCCTTTCGGCGATCTGGATTTCGTACGCTATGTCATGGCCATTGATCCGAGTAAAAAACTCAACACCTACAACAAAGGAAAATACCTTTTGCGTCACGCTTTTGAGGGCGACCTTCTTCCTCACGATATCCTGTACCGTGAAAAAGCAGCCTTTTCCGATGCCGTCGGTCACTCCATGGTGGATCACCTGAAAGAATATGCCAACAGCTATTACACCGACGAGGAGTTTTCCAAAGAAAAAGAAAAATATACTCACGCGAAACCGTTTACCAAAGAGTCCCTGCTGTACCGGGAGATCTTTGAAAAATACTATTCCGGAAATGCCGAAATGGTAGTGGATTTCTGGATGCCGAACAAGTCCTGGGAAGGATGCGACGTCGACGATCCGTCCGCCCGTGTACTCAAGAACTACGGCGACAGCGGAAAATAATCTTTTTACTTTTATCGGGAAAACATTGCGCATAGGCGCGCAAAAGGAGGAATCTATATGACAAAGTATATTTTCGTAACCGGCGGTGTGGTATCCGGATTAGGCAAAGGCATTACGG
>CADCLV010000125.1:0-1953 GCA_902802325.1 Oscillospiraceae bacterium
AGATAGATCACCGGTTTTTTCGCCGCCATCGGTTCGGAATGCTCTTTATCGACGAAGTTCAGAACGGTCACACCTTCCACACGTCCTTCTTCCATAAATGCGACGGCGTAATTTCCCGACTTGAGATTATCCGGAATATCCATTCCGACTTCCACTCCGATAAATCCTTCTGTTTTTTCCATACTGATTTTCGTTACAGAACAAATGTCATCTTCGTCCCAAACATAATCATCGTGCGCCGGCAAAAGCACCATCGTAAGTTCCGTTTCTGCTCCCGCCTGATATTCGAATGTAAAATAAATCGTTGATCCGATAATATACGGATTCCAGGAACGTTCATCAAAGTCATCACAGATGCGGGTGATCTCTTTTAAGGAAAGATTTCCTCTGTCATCAGTGTGCATCAGTTCGCCCATGGCAGCTACCTCATCTGAAAGCTCCGGTGCAGCGATCCTTCCTACTTCCTGATTCTGATTCTGAAAATTCGGGATCTGGAAATCTGTATGATTCCGACGCGTTTTCTCTTTCTTTTTACATGCACTCATCAGGCTCGCCATACAAAGGATCACTGCTACGATTTTCTTTTTCATCTTTATCTACCTCTTCTTATTTTCCTCGTGGAGAATGTGAGATTATTTCCACGATTTCTTTTCTCACGATTTCTTTTTTTCTTAAGCGCTTGCTGAACATAAGACGAACCATTCTTATAATCTGTTGCAAAAAAAGACCGGCCTTTTTGACCGGTCTTCGTATTCATCCTCATCTTAGTGCCGCATTTTAAATGGCATACTTCTTTTTATACTCCGAGAAGTATCTCTTATACTCATCTGTCTCGTAATAATCTGCATTCTGATGGAAAGCGTGGATCGCATGCTCACCGGACTCCAGAACATCTACCGCCACGTTACTGCAGTGGTCGGAAATTCTCTCATAGTCCGTCAGGATATCATTAAAGACGAAGCCGTTTTCCAGCGTGCATTCCTGACGGCTGACACGCTCAATGTGACGGGACTTGATCTCATCGCAAAGATCATCCACCAGTGCTTCCAGAGGTTCGATCTTCAGTGCTTTTTTCACATCACTATTCTGGAAAGATTCGATCGTAAGTCTGGTGATCTCCATGATCGCATCTTCCAGAACGGAAAGTTCTTTTGACGCTTCCGGAGAAAGGACGATCTTCTTTTCGTTGATCTCCTCTACCGCTTCACCGATATTTCTGGCATGGTCGGAAATTCTTTCGAAGTCAGAAAGCACACGGAGATATTTGTTGGTCTGGGCCGACTGCTTATCGTCCATATGCGTGGACGTCAGGCGGAACAGATAGTTGCCCAGCTTATCCTCATACCGGTCCACGATGCCTTCCAGATCAAAGACTTTCTTTAATCCATCCTTACTGAATTCACGTCTGACCGTAACCGCGCTCTTGACACTTTCCTGGGTCTTCTTTGCCATGGATTCGATAACCATACGGCTCTGATTCAATGCCAGTGTGGGGTGGGTAAGGAATCTGGGCTCAAGGCGGTCCATATCCTGCTGCTCGGCAACGGCATCCGGGCTGTCCGGGAAAATGGTGCAGACGATCTTTTCCAGAACACCGATGACCGGTGCCAGTAAAATCACGACGCACAGACGATACAGTGTATTTGTCAGCGCAATATGTACCACGCTCATCTGCATGGACATGAAGCCGAAGCGGATAAATGCATTTAATGTATAGAAGATGGTGCCGCAAAGGATGGCGCCGATCACGTCGATAATAAGATAAACGAAAGCAGTACGCTTACCGTTGGTATTGGCACCCAGAGCACTGAGCATAACCGGTAGCGAAGCACCGATACCGATACCCATCAGGATCGGGAACGCCATGTCAAATTCCACGGCGCCGGTGATCGCCAGGGCCTGCAAAATACCGACCGAAGCGCTGGCGCTCTGGATCACGGCGGTAAAGAGCAT
>CADCLV010000125.1:1959-5084 GCA_902802325.1 Oscillospiraceae bacterium
TCGATGAAGCGCTTATCTTCACGAAGAGGCGTAATGGAACCGGACATCATGCTCATGCCGTACATCAGGACCGCAAATCCCAAAAGGATACCGCCGATATTCTTATGCTGGCTCTTTTTACTGAACATCCAAAGGATGATACCGATCAGAGCCACAATGCCTGTGAGCTTTTCCGTACTGAAGATCGATGCGATACTGGCACCGGATCCGCCGATATTATTCAAGCACAAGATCCAGCCCGTAATACTGGTACCTAAGATCGCACCCAAAACGATGCCGATAGCCTGCTTGACCTTCATCATGCCGGAGTTAACAAAACCTACGACCATAACCGATGTCGCAGAGGAGGACTGGATCGCGGCGGTAACGCCGGTTCCCAGGAGGATCCCCTGGATCGGATTCTTCGCCAGCTTATTGAGGATACCCTCCATCTTGCTGCCGGCGACCTTCTTAAGAGAATCACCCATGACAGACATTCCAAAGAGGAACATCGCCACGCCACCTAAGAGCGAAATGATATTATCCGAGTTCATACTGCTTCCCTTTCGCATCCGGACTTCCTTGTCCGAAACAAAGACATCTTGTTCATACCAACCCACGCTGATTATACCACATGTGTGCCCGAATAAAACATCAAACATCTCTGTGAATTACAACACATTGATACTTATCTATCTATTATTCATCTCCGGAAAATGCACTGTCAAATCGGCCGAAAAGCATATATAGACCATTGTCTATATATCTTTCAAGCTCCCTGATTTCAGTCATCTTAAGATTCAGGTCAGCACAAATTTCTCGCATCTGCAGGCTGACGAAGGCCTTACTTTTTCAGTTCTTCTTCCACCGCCAGGAGGGACGCATATGCTTTATATCTGGGATGGGACGGATCTGTAATATCTTTCTTTTTCAGCACGTCTTCTGCCACCTGCCGCATATCGGTAACCAGATCCAGATAGACCTGCGGATCGACCTTCTCCCCGTCCATCCCGATGTGCAATATCTCCGGAATAAAACCCGGCCAGGCGATAGAATAGACGTTCCCGCTAAAGGCTCCGCTTGCATAGGTCGGTGTATGGATCTTATTACTTAAGATCACGATGACCATCTGTGTCTCGGGATCGATCATGACCACGGGACCGGTAAATCCCTGATGACCGAACATCTTTGAATCTGATGTGGCACCGAAATAATAATCTCTGGCATGATCTCCCTCTCTCCACCAGCCGAGGGCAAAGCCCGGCGCATCGATATCGGAAAGAGAAGTAAAAAGATCTAATGTATCCTGGGAAAAGAACCGCTTCTCTCCGTATCCGCCGGTAAGCATAATGGATGCCAGCACCGCCAGATCCGATGCATTGGAAAAAAGCCCCGCATGTCCGGACACGCCATCCATGCAGTAGTAGGCCAGAGGATCATGCACCTCTCCCTGGATCGCATAGCGGCGGCAGCCGGTATAGGGTGTAGGAGTACTGTCCTTCATGGCCAGTTCCGTTCCCACACAGTCCTCTTTTCCGAATCCGTTTTCCATCGGGTTGTACGTGATATGGGTAAGGCCCAAAGGCTCCCAGAAAGTTTCCCGAAGATAATCATCCAGCCTCTGCCCCGTGATCTTTTCGATACAGAAGCAAAGGATCATATAATCCATATCACTATAAAGGGTCTGTGTTCTGGGCTGATTCTGAAGAGGCGACTGGCAGATCTTTTCAAAAGTATCCAGCCGGGCTTTCGCATCTGCGCCGGTCCCCACATAAAGAACATTGGAACCCGGGTCGCCGATATCCAGTTTCGATACCGTAAAGCGGTCGTTAAAATAGGAGATACCTGCGGGAAATCCTGCCTGATGCAACAGAAGATCCCGAATGGTAATGGAGCTTTTCCAGCTCTTCATCGTATCTAAAGAAACCGAGGCGCCTTTCGCGTACTGGATCGATTTCGTATCCTCGGAAAACTTACTTCCCAGGATATCCACCACCTTCGTATCGATATCCACCTTCCCTTCAGAAACCAGATACTGAAGAGCGTAATTGACGCTGAACATCTTCGTTACCGAAGCCAGGTCATATAGAGAATCTTTCGTGACAGCCGGTGCATCCGTAATCGGATCCTGCTTATCGTCATAAGAGCGGACATTTCCGAAGCACTGCTCATACACCAGTTTTCCGTCCTTCACGATGGCCACCTGGGCGCTGGGAAACCCATGCTCGATATCAGACCGCAGGATCTTTTCAATAAGATCGATGGATTCCGGCGCAAGGCCCACTTCAGAAATCGAACCGGAAAGAAGAGTCGGATACGGTATCCTCACCCGCACCGTGCCAGATCCGGATGAAAGGCCGCTGATCTGAAGCGTGTTACTTCCGCTTTTCGAGATCCCGGAAAAATCCACGGCGTAGCTTTTGCCGGCCATAAGAGAGGAAGTATCTACCAGAATATCGTTAATGTAAAGATGGAAATTCTCCCCGTCCACATCAGATGTCAGATAAAGTTTTCCCTGATCCGGATATCCGTAAAATGCCAGACGGTTGTTGGAAGAATATCCGGAACGGTCCTGCCAGTTTGGAAAAGTCGCGTCATACTGCCATTTTCCCTCACCTTCCGGAACCAAGGCTTCCGAAATGGTCACTTCTTTACTTTTCGGCACCGGCTGCACCTCTGATTTCGGCGTCGACACGATAACAGAAGAAGTCCCGCTGCTTTCTTTCAAAGATGTCTCCTTATTCTTTGGAGAACAACCTGAAAGCGGAACCCTGAAAGCGGAACTACAGATCCCAGGATAGATAGGGAAAGAATAAATGACGTAAACGGCCGTTTCCAGCCGGATCTTATATGACGCATAGACCGTACTCCTTACGCGTGGTCTCCCACGGTTTTCTTCCGTTTTATTGTATCACGTCATTGACCGTAATGAGATCGCGGCTATCCGTGGTGATGACGAATTTTCCGGAAGTATCGATATAAAGATTCTTCTCCACTATCTTTCCCGAAGCGTCCGGCCCTTTCCAGATCAGCACATTATCCTTATTTAAAGGCACGCTTTCATTTTTCCGGGAGTCGATACAGCTCATAAATTCATCATATTTATATATGGTAAATTCCACGTTGTTATGGGTTCCCGAAATGGA
>CADCLV010000126.1 GCA_902802325.1 Oscillospiraceae bacterium
ATGGGCAAGCTGCTTTCTGGCGCGAAGCTTTCTGGGGATCGAGTTTATCTCCACGGCAAGATATAGTCCGATCGTAGCACCGACGACAAAAATGATCGCAGATTTCTCGTCACGTATCAATTCCATGCCGTAGAATTTCACGACGATTCCCAAAACGACACAATACAGAATGATAAACATAATCCTTACCTCACCTGTTGTAGCCGCTCTTTAAGTCAGTGATCGTGACGTATATCATCAGAACAGCGAGCGCGATAATAACGAACGCCCAGAAAAGACGCTTGAACGCATATTTCTTTCCGACGTTTTTAACATCCTGAATGATCCAGTCATCTTCTGCCGGCGGGCACTCCGTACCGCAGTACGGGCAGTTCTTCGATTTAAAAGAGTTAAAGCTGGCACCGCAACTGGGGCACTGGATCTTCGCGATGGAGAAGTTCGTCGAAAACGGAACATCGGTCCTTCTTGCTGCCGTGATCTGATAGACCTCACTTTTTACTTTCAGCCGGTCGCCTAAGTCCCTCGTAGTGTCCACAAACACATCGCCCGTGACATAGACGCTGTTATTTTCCACTTTGATCTTCTTACAGGACATCCATCCGTGGAAGGTACAGTCGACCACATTATCGAAATCTGTCCCTATCTCCTTCACCGCATTGAAAGGAAGGCTCTCGCGACTATCGGAGAACACCAGGATCCGGAAAAGTGTGGTGATCTTCGAAGAGAATGTTTCGAATGTATATGCCGGGCTGATTTTCGCCATCTGAGAAGCGAACCTCTTTCTCGAACTTCCGACGGAAAGCGCGGCCGGCGTTTCTTTTCCAAGGGTTTTAAATCCTGCGAAGAAGAGCGAAAGAAACCATACGAAGTAGCCGATGATCGGGCTTGCAACGATCATGGTAACGATATACGCGATGACCCGAGAAAGCGACGGAACCACCCAATTCTCGGGTGTATAGGTACTTATCATACTGTGACTCGCACTGGGATCCTGCAACACGATCGGCGCAAACAGAATGAGCGTAACGGGCAGAGAACAAAGCCCGTATCGGATCATTGTCTTCCAGATCGGATCCGTACTTACGCCCGGGTCAGGAACGAAGAAATAGTTGCCGACCTTCGGATAGAGTTCGGTCATGTGAAAAGAAGTGCCGCATTGGCTGCATCCTTCCTGCAGTTCCCGGATCGTGGACACCGCGCCGCAGTTCGGACAGCAGTAGGTATCCCCGCTGACATCCTCCCCGTCTCTGACATCCACGACTGTTTCACAGATCGACTGCGGGTCTTTCCGCTTAAAGGTCTTCATGCCAGATCTCTCGGCGGTCTTTTTATGATTGATATATCCGACGGACCACGACGTCTCGTAGTGGCCGTCCTGCCAGGAACGCACGTTATTCACCGCGCTTCGCACAGGTTTTTTGCCCGGATCGAATTCTTCCGTAAAGCGGATATTCTTTCTTGCGATACGGTCTCTCTGAAGTTCCAGGCAATAACGGAGTTCTCTGTCCGCTGACATGACTTTCGCGCCCGGTTCCATCGCGTGTCCGAGTTCTACGCGAAAAGCACTTGCCACGGCATTTCTCGCATCCTGACGGCTTGCCGCGTTTTCACCTGAAGAAGAAATAGCAATCGCTTCCTCTTCCGTCATCCCGCCTGCCAACGCGATGGCTTCTTCCTCGGTCCGATAATTCGGATCCGAAGCGATGATCTGCTCCAGTTCGTTTTCCTGATTCTGATTATTCTCTGCACACATACCCTACTCTCCTGATCCTAAGCAATTGCGAATCAGACAACCCAAGAAAATTATATCATGCGTTGACCGCTTCTATCTACTAAACAATTCAATTAAGGAAATTATTGGGTAGAGAGGGAAATTTGTTTTCTGTTTCTGCTTATCATTTTCTGAAATGTATCAGCCGGCATCCCCGCGGCGCGCACTTTTTACTTCATCAATAATGAAAGTATTCCGGCCAAAAAGATTAATAAGAGCGAAGATTGCAACGCCGAACCCTGCTCCGCCAAAAAGCTGTACCCACGGTATCTTCACAAGGAATCCGAAGCCAACCACGACACCAAACATCAGAATCGAAGATATGCTAACCACCACCAGATTTCTCACATTCAGACGGTAGTTCTGGTACTTTCTTGCGGCATATAGCACGATCAGAAATACGACGATCTCAGATATAAGAGAGGCGACCGAAGCCCCGAGAGCGCCATATCTGGGGATCAACAGAAGGTTATTTATAAAGTTGATTGCAAGCGTAATGAAGTACGCGTTCATAAGATAAAACTCCTGTCCGGCGCACATCATGACCTGATAGCAGACGATGTCACCGATGCATTTCAAAGGGATCATAAATGCAAGCACGATCAGGCATGGCGCTGCTTTCTCGTAGCCTTCTCCGAGCCAGACAGTGATAAGCGGCGAAGAAACTGCACAAAGACCGAGGCACATCGGGATGGAGATAAAGATCATCGTATCCGTGCCGAACTTGGTCAGTTTATTGAACTTGTCACGGTCATTCTGATAATAGTAGCTGAGCCTCGGAAGAAATACTGCGGTGATGGCGATCAGTGCGATGACGATCAGGTTCACGATCTTCTGGGCATAGGAATAAAATGCCACCGTCGAGTGTTCTTCCATGACGTCGAGCATCGTAATATCCATCCTGCATAGCGCAAGGAAAAGAAGCGGCCGCATATGCCGGCGTATATCCCCGCTACGGAAATTCAATTTCGTTTTCCGACCCGCATGCACGATACTGATGAGGTGATAAAGTGTATTGGAAAGCACACTGATCAGCGCATAGATATAAAGATCTTCCACCTTTCTCACGAACAGGAACACGGCGATCAGCGACACGAATTTGACCACGAAAGAGCGGATGGCAATGAACTTATAATCCTCGGTCCCCTGAAAGTACCAGTCCACATTCATGAAATTGGTCGCAATGGCGATGGCGCAGATGAGATACAAAGGCCTCTCGTCATGCATCACCGGCACGAAGAAAAGGCACACGATAAAAGCTACACAGGCAAAAAGCGTCAGAAAGAAATTGATCAGAAGCATCTGTGAAAACAGCGTATCTCTTTCCTTCTGATCGTCCTTCTTTCTTGCGATCTCACGGGTCGCGTAGGCCTGGATGCCGAGCGATCCGAGGATCACGAAATACGAGACGTTATTTGCTGCCGCGGCATGCCGTCCGATACTGTCCGACGTCAGGACTCTGGCGGCATACCCGTAACTGATCAGCGGGAACAGAATATT
>CADCLV010000127.1 GCA_902802325.1 Oscillospiraceae bacterium
AGTCTGCTTCGTCTTTTTCGTTTGATTTCCATGCTCTACCTCTAAAAGTGCTTTTTCATATGTATCGGAAGAAAGAATATCCGATACGGTTTTCTGATTTTTTTATTTTATATCCGGCCAATTGGTGGTGTCAAAGATATGACGGACGATGCCGAAAAGGTATTCTGCTTTTTTCTGGCATTCCGGAGTGAGCGCCTCGCAAAGAACGACACGGTTTCCGTTTCCGTCAAGAACATTGGGTCCACTGACAACACTTGTGAGATTTCCTTCATTTTTCATGGAAAGAGCCGTGAGCATCATGTAGGCATTCATCAAGGTCCGGTCGGTATCTTCTGAAACGAGACACTCCCTTATAAGGAAATATTCCATCTTGGTATCCTGCTCCCAGTGATCCAGAAGGGCATCCAGCGTGTCGCCGGCATAGTTGCAATACGGATAGTTGGCGCCGTCGCACCATTTATCTTCGGTAAAAAACGGGTCGGAAAAATGTTCGTTATAAAGACGGAAGTATTTTTCAGTGACACGCCATATCTCTGAGATCAGATTACAGGTGAGAGTATCAAACTGTGAAAAATACTTTTCCCGTAATTGCTTCATGCCGAAGACTTTATCTTCCTCGCTTACATTCAGGAAAATGGAGTGATAGTATTTTTGTTCGTCAGGTTCATAGATCGTTTCCGGTGACCATGTATCCGGCTTTCCGCCATAGATATAAAAACGGATCCCGGAGAAATACGAGAAGGCCATCTGGTCAAAGTAGTCTTCCGGATAAAGAGAGAGAACACTATCTAGTGTATCGAGCGTGGAAGAGATGGTTTCCTTATCAAGGAGCTGTTTTGCCTCGCCTGAGTGAAAGCGGTCTTCCGTTACAAGATCTGCGATATATATTTCCACACCATAGCGGTTTCCGATCTCCATCGCGCGGTCATAAAGATCTTTCAGATCCGATATTTCCCCATACCGGTCTTTCTGGTTATGCGCTTCGGAATTATCGTTTAAGAGCTGATCCCGAAGTGCGGATGCCTGAACTGCATTATCGACACTGATCTTCGGGATCGGATCTTTCGGGAGCCATTCACCGTACCGGTTGGCAGAGACGATGGTTCTGGAGGAAAAATCATAGTCGATCTGTAAGGCGAAGTTATCATAGGTACCGCTATGCGGACAGAAAACGGAGACATTATTCATGTACCAAAGTTTTCCATCCACATATGTCGGTATAAAGCGCTGGTAGAAAAGAGTGACTTCTGCCTCTTCCGTATAGAGCGATGCAATGTAGTCGACAAACTGGTTGTTGTCTCTGTCAAGAGGATTATCAAATGAATTGATCGCATCCGCATTTTCCGAAGACGTTTTATCGCTGTCGCGATTTACGCCTTGAAGCAGATTTAGAAAACCGGGATCCTCTTTGAAATCTGTGCCCCGATAAGAAGAATAAAGGCGGATCAATACATCCTGCAGAGAGATGGAATCATCCGAATTTGTCATGTATGTCATGGCAGAACTGGCATTCATGACTTTTTTGATTTCTTTATCCGAAAACCCGTTCTCGGATAAAAGTTTGGCAAAGCGGGCAGGAGTGTCATAACTGAAGAAGAGTTCGTTAAGTGCATCACTTCCGATTATATATTCCAGTGCAGCGACAAAGGAGGTGGGTTGACTATAGAGGACGGCAAGCGGGGTATGGGTCAGGTATTTCGCCATGAATAACTCTGCTCCGCCTTCGGTCAGTACACTTGTGCTGAGAAAAGCCTGTACATGGTATTTGTCCGTGTCGCTGAGTTCTTCGTAAACGCCGATCTTGTCGTTTACGTAAACCACCGTACAAGCTCCGGGCTCGATAGAATAATCGATAAAATGGATCAGCTCATGGTAGATGGTTCCGGCATCCTGATCAACTGTGGAACTGCTGGAGTAGTGGGTGCCTACGGTGACCTGGTTGGCCCAGGGAGCATAGGAGGCAGCCGCATTTCCATCAATGGGTTCGATGACAAAATTGAGATTCGCAAGCTGTTTAAAGAAGTATTCTTCGTTCTCACTTTTTAAGTTATCCGCTACGATAGGGAAGAGGTGATACACATATCCGCGGAACTCGAAAAGCGCCGCATTTTTATCGATGACATCACAGTATTTCAAAAAGAGTTCATACTTTTCCCGAAGATCGGATTCCGGGATCCCCAGCTGGTAAGCGCGAGCTAAAGCTTCATCTTTCGGAGTCATGGGTGCAGAAGGGGTAGATGGAGACGAAGGGTCGGAAGGATCCGATGTGGAATTGGCTGACGGTGCTTTTGGAAGGGTAGAAAAACTGGAAGGAACACGGGTAGTGGAGGATTCTGATTCCTCGCTTTCTTCGGTCGATTCTTTTTCTTCTATTTCTTCATGGGTTTCACTTTCATCCCGGTTCTTCTTTTTTGAAGAAGATTTCTTACAGGCACTCAGAGCCAGTCCGGAAACGAGGATGCTTCCGCTTAAAACGATTCCTGCAAAACGTGTCCATTTCTTTGACATTGCTGTCCTCCCAAAGCTGTTTCATCCCCAAACTGCTGTCTTTTTATTCACAAATCAAAAAACATTATAATACGTCTCCTAAAAGAAGAAAACAGGACAGATTCTAGTGAAA
>CADCLV010000128.1 GCA_902802325.1 Oscillospiraceae bacterium
GTCTTCTTCTCGTAATAGATATCGAGAAGGTCTCCCAACGTGAAGCTCTCATCGCCATTTTCTTTCACAGCTTTAGCCGTTGCCACCATATCCACGTTGAATTTGAAACGGCTTTCCCCGGTCTGCTTCTCGAAGAATTCCCGGAACCTGGGACCGAATGTAAAGCCACATTCGATCAGGCCGGTCTGAAGCGTCAGTTCCGTAACCTTTTCCGTCTTTCTTTTCACCGGCTTTTCTCCGAAAGGATCTTCTTTCCCGAGAAGTACGCTTCGATCACTTGATTCAGTTCGATTTTTCCACTCGGGGCTGCAAGGCCATGTGCCTTACAGATCCGGATCAGTTCCTCTCTGTACCAGTAGTACTTCGAGAACTCGGCATAATCCTTAATGCTGTCAAAATCAGGTCTGTCCATATTCTTCTCCACACTGAAAATCCATACGGACCAGTGCTTTTGCATTCGGGAGCGTCTCGATACTTCGATAGATCAGGGAATACCCGATCTCCTTCATTGCCTTCTCCAGGGCATCTTCTTCCATCTGGTGATGCACTTCATCCAGCCTGTCGAATGCGTGAAGATACGGCGAATCGGAGACCCACTGCGCCGTATCCGTGTTGATCTGGATCACGCAGGAAACATACTCCGGATCGATCTTCTGAACCGCCTTCTGAAAAGCGGGATAACCGATGTATTCGATCAGAAGATTTGCTATAACGAGCTGTGCTTCCGGAAGCTTATCTGCTTCGTTTATGAGATCGATCTTAAGGCACTTCAGAACAGCCTGAAGCTGCGGATATGTCTTGTCTACTTCGCATAGATACTCTTCATTGATATCCACACCATACACGGTTTTATACTTGTCTTTGCTGACATGTTCCAGACCGTTACCACCGGCGACACCGAGAACCATGGAAGTCTCCACAGGATACGCTTCGAACTGTTCCTTCATCATCGCATTCATCGTCTGAAGCTGATTGACGGAATCCAGGCTCATGTGGTTCTCATAGTCATCCAGTTTTATCTCGTTCCAAGGGTTCATAGAAGTATCCATTTTTCACCTCATTCTGCTCGTCCTGAATTCAGCCAGGAATACACCAGTGATGTGAATATCTCAGGCTGTTCGATCTGCAGGTTATGCCCTGCATTATCTACCGCACAGTATGTGGCTTTCGGGTAGATCTTCATAAGGTCAAACTGATCCTTATATCCGACTTCCGAATCATTTTTCGCGGCAATGATCAGCACCGAGATCTGTGATGGCTGATCCATATCATCCGGGTCAAAAGAAAAGCTTCCTTCAAGTGTTGTATTGAGGAAATCCCAGTCAGCTCTTGCCAGTGCCGGCATGAGGTATTCACGGTATCTCTTCCACACAGGTTCCGTCAATCTGACATTCATCAGGGTAAAGCTGTCATACTCTTCCTTTGTAAGCGTAGCCAGAAATGCATCATCACGTTCTACCGCTACAAGAGGCTCTACCCGGCCCTGTCGGACACCGGGGATCACACATGGTACAAGAAGGATCATCTTCGTGATAAGTTCACCATACTTGTTGATAAATCCTCTCGCCAGAAGACCGCCATACGATTGTCCGACGATCATAAACTTCTCTCCGATGACATCGGTCGCAAAGCCGTGTAGGATCTCGAGGATATCGTCCGAGTTCTTTACGTTTCCATGCTCAGATCTTCCCATTCCCGGAAGATCGATGTAGAAACGTTTGTATCCATCCAGTTTAGTGAATACAGGTTCAAATGCAGCCTGCATCGTGGTCCTGTCGATCCCCCATCCGTGGATGATCAGGACCGGCGTTCCCTCGCCGATGATCTCGTAATCAATAATGCCGTACTTCATGTTGTCTCTCTTATTTCTTTCTGATCGCCCAGTAGTTCTTGTACGCGTAATGGTCTTCGCCGCCAACGAGGAATCTGTCTGATTTTTCAAATCCAAACTTCTTCGCCGCGTCGATCCTCTCTACCGCATAAAGCGGGATCTTCGTGATGATCTCTTCACAGTCAAGAAGATCGTACGCCTCCGGGATCAGAAGTGCGAAGATCTCCTGCAGTTCATCGGATTTCTCATAGTCTGATCTTACGTCCAGACGGATCAGTCCGTCACCATCGAATTCATCATCCGACGGCCTGTGGAACATCTCTATTGTACCAATGGCCTTGGAGATATGCTTATCGATTATTGTCAGGCGGACAAACCATTTTCCTTCATAAGATTCGAGCCAGAAACGGATCGCGTTATCCATCTTCTCTTTCGTGTCGTAGTAGAAATTATCTTCGTGGCAGTTGTCGCTGTTGAAAAACGGAAGCGCCTGCTTGTCCCCATAGACCAGAAGAAGGTCTTCCGCATCTTCCTCCTTTACAAAGCGCATCAGCCATCTTTCATTTTCAAGTACAGGACACTGTTCGTATATATTGCTCATTTCATTTTTCTCCTAAATCAATATTCGTAAGATCGGTTTGTAACCTTCAGACCTGCAACATAGTCGCATCCTTTTTCTTTCACATTATTCGGATCCATCGGGTA
>CADCLV010000129.1 GCA_902802325.1 Oscillospiraceae bacterium
GTATCGGAATGTTTTTTCGGAGATCGGAAAGACACAAGAAGAAATCGAAAGAAAGATCAATGAGGCAGTACAGACATTCTTCTTTGACGAGGAAGAACGGATCTACCACGAAGAGGGGGAAGATATGGGATATCTTCTGGATACCGGTAATAATGATGCGAGAACAGAAGGCATGTCCTACGGCATGATGATGGCCGTCCAGCTGGACAGAAAAGATATTTTCGACCGGATCTGGAAGTGGGCGAAGACTTACATGTATATGGAAGAGGGCGAAAATGAGGGCTATTTTGCCTGGTCGTGTAAACCGGACGGAACAAAGAATGCTACCGGCCCGGCACCGGATGGAGAAGAATTCTTCGCCATGTCTTTATTTTTTGCCTCCCACCGCTGGGGCGACGGAGAAGGGATCTTCGCGTATAGCGAGCAGGCAAAAGCGATCCTTCGGGCATGTCTTCATAAGGGTGAAAACGGAAGAGCCGGCGCGCCGATGTGGAACCATGACAATCACCTGTTCCTCTTTGTGCCGGGCTGTCCGTTCACGGATCCTTCGTACCATCTGCCGCATTTCTATGAGCTTTTCGCACTGTGGGCCGACGAAGAAGACCGTCCGTTTTTCCGGGAAGCGGCAAAAGCCAGCCGGGAATTCTTAGTCACCGCCTGCCATCCGAAGACGGGACTAAATGCCGAGTACAGTTATTTCGACGGCTCTCCGATGAAAGAAAAACTGCCATGGGGTGAATTCGGTGACTTCTTCAGCGACGCCTACCGTACGGCGGCCAACATCGGACTGGATGCCGAGTGGTATGGAAAAGATGCGGGTCACTATGCGGTGCCGCTTCGCATGATGAAGTTCTTTAGAACGGATCTGGAGGCGGTACGCTGCGCGTATGAGGTGGACGGGACCCCTCTTATGCGGCCGGTACTTCACCCTCTGGGGCTTCTGGCTACATTGGCGCAGAGTGCGCTGGCCATACCCTACAGCAGTGAAAGCGACAGTGCATTTGCCGTGGCAAAAAAATGGGTCGAATGGTTCTGGAATGAGCCTTTGCGGAAAGGCGGCCGCAGATACTATGACAACTGTCTGAGCATGTTTGCGATCTTAGCCCTGTCCGGAAACTACCGGATCTGGTGATTTTAGATTAATCAATGAAGGAGGAAAGTGACGGAGATGAGAACGATTCAGGTAACAGGAAAAGGAAAGATCAGTGTAAAGCCGGACCGGATGCGGCTTCAGATCACGCTGGAAGGCGTTTTCAAAGAGTATGGCGAGACGCTCCGGCATTCCTCCGAGGATACAAAGAAAATTACGGATCTGATCAGTGAATTCGGTTTTAAAACGGAAGATCTGAAGACCTGTGCCTTTCATGTGGATACCGAGTATGAATCCTACGAGGAGGAGGGCGTCTATAAGCAGAGACTTACCGGCTACCGCTATAGACATGAGCTGAAACTGGAATTTGACCTGGATAACGAGAGGCTGGGGAAGATCCTTTTTTCTCTGGGGCAAAGTGACCTCAAGCCGGAGCTCCGGATCAGCTATACGGTCAAGGATCGGGAGGCGGCAAAGAATGCTCTTCTCGGAGATGCGGTGAAAGATGCAAAAGAAAAAGCGGAGGTGCTTTCCCGGGCGGCCGGTGTCTCTCTTAAGGAGATCCAGAATATCAACTACTCCTGGGGAGAGATCGATCTGGAAGTCCGGCCGATGAATGCGATGCTTTCTTCCGGCATGACCCGGGCAAGTAAGATCATGGGCAGTTACGATCTGAACATCCAGCCGGAGGATATCGAAGTGGAAGATACCGTGACGGTGGTCTGGGAGATCGCTTGATTTCCTCGATTCTACAAAAGTAGAACTTTTTGTTGACACCGGTGTTCTACGAAGGTAGAACACCGGCAAAACGAATCATTATCTGTAGAAGAGAAAGTGTCTCCTTTTTAAAGGACACCTCCATGACTGACAATGAGAAGGTTGGAGCCGCAGTACGGGCAGGAAGCGATCTGCTTATCAGAGGTGACATTCAGGTTCGAGCCGCAGCTTTCACACTTCAGCGAGATCACACTTGGCTTACCGGTCAGCCTCTCGAGCGCATCATCTCCATCTTCGGTCTTTCTTTCGTCCAGATAATCCATAAAGATGAGAATGGCTTTCTTTTCTTTTTCTGTAATTCCGTCCGATGTTTCCGCGATATTCCGGACGTCGTCCATAAAGCGTCTGATCTCTTCGGTCTCGATCCGGTTTAAATATCTTCGCAGATTGGAAAAACTGGTTCCCTTATCTGCCAGGATCATCCTAAGTTCGGCACGGAAGTCTGAACTGGACTGCGGATTGGAAAGAAACTGCTCACACATGGCATCGATCTTTGCCTGCTCCTCCTGTGAAACGCCGTCCGCCTTGGCGATAAAATAGCAAAGGGCAATGCGGCAGAGCTCGATATAGGAGGGATCCTTAACTTTAGGAAGAGAAGACTTCGCTACGGCATCATCTCTGGAGCCAGAGGACTTCTTGACCTCATTATTGCCGGT
>CADCLV010000130.1 GCA_902802325.1 Oscillospiraceae bacterium
CGTTCTTCCTCGTCAAAGAAGAATGTCTGTACTGCCTCATTGATCTTTCTTTCGATTTCTTCTTGTGTCTTTCCGATCTCCGAAAAAACATTCCGATACATTTTCTTTTCCAGAATACTCACCTCATTTACCCGGCATTTCCCGGTTTGTTTCTTATTCCTTCAGGTATCCACATTTAGGATCGTTTTATACATGACCCATTATATCATCCCGCCTCTGTTATGACGAAAATGTCACGCTTTTCATATCCGGAAAAGGTACACTTATCTGGGGTTACTTGTCACGTAGTTTCAAAGCAGTTGGCAAATGGAGAAGACATATGTGCTGTATGAGAAAATGGATTTCCTTCCTTCTTGCCGGAGCGATCGCGCTATCCTTTTGCGCGTGCAAAAAGAAAAGCTCAGCCCTGACTGATGTCCGTAAAGTAAATGCGGACGATCCGTATTTCGAGGCCTCGGTGACCGAACTGACTTTACCCCTGGACCCGGACCTGATCTTTGATTCTCTGGACTTTACTGCGGTAGAGATCCTGGGCGAACAGATCCTGGCCACATATTACCTGAACTACGAGATCCCCTCCGGCACGGACGCGGCTCTTCTTTCCTCCGGAGATCTGGACAAATACCTGCGTCACGGCATCGCCCGCTTTGACCTTTCCGGCAACTATCTGGGCGAGTTTCCATTCACCGAGCCAAACCGGGATGTAATGGCCTATTCAGAGACTCCTGATGGAAATATCTGCATTCTCTCCTCCCTTTATTCGGAGTACGGCACGTACTTATATGCGACCACCATGGATCAGGACGGAAATACAGTTAAGGAGACTTCCCTGAAGATGCCGAATACCGGTATCGACCCCTGTTACAGTTATCTGGAAGTTCTTTCGGATGGGCTTATGGCTGTATCCGAAGGAAATGGCTTTCACGTTTTTGATGCGGATGGAAACTATCTCTGCCTGATACTGGATCACGGCCGGAAAATTCATCCGGAGATCTATTCCTCCGATGGAAAATACTACGTCATCTCCAGTCTTATCAATCAGGAAGAATCCAGTGTGCTTCTGAAGGAAGTGGACATCCGTACCGGATCTCTCGGTGAAGGGATCGATGCCTCAGACCTTCTTCATGCAAACTTTCCGGAGATGGCCAAAGACGGTGCCTATGTCACCCATGGAAACGGGATCAGCCGTTACGATATCGGAAGCGGGAGACTTGAAGAGATTTTCGACTGGAACCAGACCGATCTTCCCAGAACCTTGGTGGAGAATGCCCATTGCTTTCCGAAAAGCGAGGAAGCGATCTACGCGATCTCCTGGCGGGACCGGACCGAGAAAGACCAGCAGTGGGCACGAAAGTTCTATGTACTCTCCCTGAAAAAAGCGCCAACGAATCCGCATGCCGGAAAACCGATCCTTCTGGCCGGCGGGCTGGATCTTTCCGATGCCTTTTATGAATATGTATATGCCTATAACTCAAATGTCGGAAACCACTCCCGGCTTGAAGTTCTGGACTATTCGGCACGCTATGCCATGGATGAGGAGCAAAGTAAAAAGACCACTGCCGAGGAAGCACTGACACTGGATATCCTTTCCGGAAAAGGGCCGGACATCCTGGTGGACCTTTCCGGAAATGAACGGTTCTATACGGAAAATGTCATGGTGGATCTTCTCCCGTACATGAACGGGGAAACCGGATCTGCGCCCATAGACCGCAGCAAGTACTTCGACAGTGTATTTCAGGCAGAAGAAACAGATGGAAAACTCTATGCCATTCCTGTCGCCTTCTCGCTTTCCGGGCTTCTGGTCAATACCGATCTGGTATCGGAAGATCAGGTCGCAAGCTACGATGGTTTTCTGGAAAATGCACTGAATATTTCTTCTGATGTGCAGTATCTTCAGAGCACCCTTCAAGGCACTCTTCTTTCTGAACTGACGACGGCGAATCTTTCTTCACTCGTGAATGAATCCGAAAATCGGGCGCATTTCGAGGACGAGTCTTTCCGGAAGATCCTACAGATTGCCAAGACCTGCGGCGTCCAGACGATGCCTTCCGGCGAAGCAGACCTGTCTTCCCGTTCCTCTTCCCGCGACAAATACATGGCCGGGATCTGTGCGATGCTTCGCGTGGATATCCGGACGCTGGAAGATTACTGCCTGTACATGTCCCTTCTGCCCGGAAAAAGCAAGATGATCGGGTATCCATGTGACGATGGAAAAGGAAGCGGGCTTCTGATCACATGCGAAATGCGCCTGGGGATCACCTCCACCTGCGGCCAGAAGGAAGCCGCCTGGGAAGCCATATGCTCCTCTTTGACTAAAGAGCAGCAGGAAACAATATGCCAAAACGGATCTTTTCCGGTACAAAGAGATGCCTGCCGGGAGGTCCTTGGAAAGGAGATCGAGGAAAATAACCGTATCCAGGAAAAGATCGAGC
>CADCLV010000131.1 GCA_902802325.1 Oscillospiraceae bacterium
GTGGTTACATCCGCCATAGTATTTCCCGTCCTGAATGAAGACCCATCCCATGAATTCTTCCTGGCTGCTTGACCCGGCAAGCGTGCCATCCGGCGCAACTATCTTCATCTCGCCCATATTGGCGATCATCAGGTTTCCATCCGGAAGAAAAAGCACTTCACTTTCTTCGTCTATTTCCGCAGGTAGATTTCTTTTTTCTCCGAGTGAGCCGTCCTGATTGATTTTTTGGATAGAGTAAGTAAATTCCGACAATTCGAAAGTGATCGCATAAAGTTCATGACTATTATCTTCGATGATCTTCACGATCCGCTCCTCCGAATCCGCCTTAGAAGATAGATCCATAAGAAGCTTCCCCTCCTTATCGAAAAGCACTCTTCCGAATACACCTTCCGGCTCTCCTTCGGTTTCGTAGAAGAGCATGTAAGAAACAAAGACCTGATCTCCGACGAATCTGCATTCTCCTAAATCGGCATAGACTACTTTCCGGTCCTTTTCAACCGGGATAGACAGTTCCTTCTCCGTTATGTAGAAGTACGGATCGGACTCCGCGACGACTTCCTTCTGATTTCTGGAGGCAACCTGTGTTCCTCCCTGATTCTCTGATGCAGAGTTTCTCTTGCATCCTGTCACCGGGACCATCAGCGACATACTGATCAGTATCGCCACCAACCTGAAATCCATTCTGTTTTTCATCGCCGATTCCTCCTTTTTGAATAACTACATCTGTAGTTAATAAGAACAAAAAAACACACGCATTATGTAGCCGTTGTTTCTTCCCAGTAAGTTTCTTCTACCCAATCGTCATCATTCGCATACGCAGACGATGCCACCTGATCATCATCTTCGACCCACGTGGCATATTCTTCGTAATAAGTTGTTTCTTCTATTCCCAGTTCTTCTACCCAGGTCGTTTCTTCCACTTCCTGCTCTGTCCAACCCGTATTTGCAACTTCTTCACTCAGCGCAAAGAAACCTGTCGAATCGTTCTTGCCGTTGGATCTAGAACTTTTTTCCGTATTCTTTCTATTTCCGCCCAGCACAAATCCGGACACGATCGTCAGAACGCCCGCCAGGATCAGGACACCTACGACTTTTCTCGTCTTTCCTCGAAGCACCATGGAGAAGCGGTGCTTAAGTCCGGATTTCGGCGAGTAGAAACTCGTTGCCAGAACCGGCCGCATCTCCCGTCCGTTTCTTCTCACCTGATCCGCCAATGTATTCACGATCGAGTTGCAGTAGACCTTCCGCATCTTCTCCGGCTCTTTTTCCATGACCGACATATCACAGTAGTATTCGCATTCCTGCTCGATCGACCTTGCGAAAAGCACCATAAAGGGATTGAACCAGTGCACGGCCCGGCAGAGGATCAAAAGGAGTTTAAACCAGAGATCCCTGTGGAGATAATGCGTCAGTTCGTGCTTGATGATCAGTCTTAATTCATCGTATGCATAGTGACGGATCGGAAGCAGAATAGTCGGCTTGAAAAGGCCGATCATCATGGGGGAAGATACCGCATCCGAGATACGGACTTCCACCGGACCGATCTCCATCTCTTCCGCGACCGCGGAAACATATGCGTCGTAATATGGAGAAGGTTTCGAAAGCCTCAGGATCGTTCTTTTCCATCGGATAAATCGGACGAAAGATACCGTTGCAAAAGCACCTGCGCCCAGAATCCAGATCACACATAGTATGGTCATGACCACATTCCACGAAAGCCCGGTTTCCGCAGCTTTTATCACAGTCGTCCCGGCACCGACCGTTACCGCCGGAGCTTCGGATGCATTCGAAATATGAAACAGTGAGTAACCGAATGAGAATCGAACGGGGATAAGAAATCCAAGAAGCACGATCATCCAGGAATAATAGCGGATCTTCGGAGACTGGATATTCTTAAGCGCACGAAGAATGATCATCAGAAGCAGTGCGACCAATGTCATATTCAGCGAGTTTAAGATGATCGTCTGAAAAAGATTTCCCATGCTTCTCCTTACTGCTCATCGAGCCATTTTTTCAAGTCCGAGATCTCTTCTTCCGAGAGATCTCCGCCATCACAAAGTGACTTTACCAGACCGGTGACACGAGATCCGCCGAAGCGCTGGCGGAGGCTTTTCGCTTCGACCTGCATATACTCTTCTTCGGACACCACCGGAGTATAGTATCTCTCTTTACCATTTTTCTCCGATCGGAGAAAGGCTTTCTTTTCCAGACGGACCAGCATCGTCATGACGGTCTGCTGCTTCCAGTCCTTCTCGGGAAGAGCGAGCCGGAGTTTCTCTGTAAGGATCGGCGAAGTCACCGGCTCACTGCACCTCCAGATCGCCCGCATGATCTCAAATTCCGCATCCGGAAGTTTCTTGATTTCCTTACTGTAAAATACATTTGTAGTTTATCTACATGGTAGCACCGCCAAGAGGCACTGTCAACGTTGTTCGATGGAAAAGCACTTCAATTCGAATCCGCAGCCGTTTCTTCTGTAGGATCTCCCGTCGTGATGTTATATCCGAATCCGAAGACTCCAGCGACCGACTCATACCAGATGCTCTTTTCACCATAAGCGATCTGGAAATGTATCCCGTTTTTATATGTGATGTAATCGATCGCAGTCATGCCGACAAGGAAATCATCGGATTTCCAGGATCCGTTCGGTTTCTCCTCAAGAACAGGATGTCTTTCTTTCATGATCCTTATGAATTCCATCGCCTTATCATAGTCGTAGATCTCAAGAACGAGTCCGGTTCCGAAATTTGTGACTTTATTCACGATCGGGCCGCCGTTCTCCTCTGATCCGTCTCCGTGTATGCCACTTACATAGATGCAGTTGACATTATCCTTATCGGACTTGCTGTATCTTCCGCAGAATTCCTGTGTGTAGTTCCAGGGTTCAACATCATAGTATGTCTTGCGGACATCTTCTACAGTATCTCCGACCTGCGGGATCCTTCTGGTTGTCAGGCTGTCGCAGAGATCCGCGATCTCTTCTGCAGACATATCTGTAAGATCGAAAACATAGTCGGCCTCATTTCTTTCTTCTGTCTCTGTCGGAGCCGCTGTAGTTGCTTCTGTGGTTCCTTCTGTGGGATCTTGTGTGACAGCTTCTGTCGTTGTGTCCGTGATTACTTCCGAGGAGCCTACTGCGCCCGCCACGTCAGAAGTGCTTTTCGCGTCGGATTGGTCTTCGCCGACCGATCCTGTATCTTCAGTATCCGGATCGATCGCTGTGATCTCGTTTTCTTCATTCTTTCCGGCACGCTTCTTCACATCGGACTTCTCGTCTTTTCTTGTCGCGAAATAGATGATCCCGGCTGCGACCGCACCTACTAAAACTACAGATACACTGGTAATAATGATTTTCTTAAGCATAACCTCTGTCCCTTTCTTTACTGCCTGTGTGGCAAGTTTAGACCCGGCTGCTTCTGCAGCCCCCGTAGATGCGGACAGATTCAAAAGTGATGCAGGAATTGGCTTAAATGCCACCTGCTCGGCTTCTTTGGTAAACAATTGCGTTAAGAATGGTACGACCATAAACAGCTTCGTGTCGTTCTCATTTTCATATTTCTCGACCTCCTTCTTGATTTTCTTCTTGGCAGAATGGATGCGTCGGGATACAGTTCCCTCCGGGATCCCGAGAGCTTCAGCGACTTCTTTGGTGCTCATCTCATCAAAGTAAAAGAGGATCAGCGTCATCCGGATTTCTTCCGACAATGAGTTGTTGATGATATCCATGATGATCTTTCTCGTCTCTTCCGACTCAACGAGCGAATCCGGGAGGAAATCCTCGGGAACGGTTTCGACTGTATCAAAGAACTCGTCCTCCACATTGTCCGTCTTCGTCCTCGTGAGACGATTCAGGGACTTGTTGGCGGCGACCTTTTTCAGCCACGGTACGATCTTGCTTTTATCCTGAA
>CADCLV010000132.1:0-659 GCA_902802325.1 Oscillospiraceae bacterium
CCTGTGTGGCAAGTTTAGACCCGGCTGCTTCTGCAGCCCCCGTAGATGCGGACAGATTCAAAAGTGATGCAGGAATTGGTTTAAATGCCACCTGCTCAGCTTCTTTAGTAAACAATTGCGTTAAGAATGGTACGACCATAAACAGTTTCGTGTCGTTCTCATCTTCATATTTCTCGACCTCCTTCTTGATTTTCTTCTTGGCAGAATGGATGCGCCGGGATACAGTTCCCTCCGGGATCCCGAGAGCTTCTGCGACCTCTTTGGTGCTCATCTCGTCGAAGTAGAAGAGGATCAGCGTCATCCGGATATCTTCCGACAATGAGTTGTTGATGATATCCATGATGATCTTTCTCGTCTCTTCCGACTCAACCAGTGAATCCGGGAGGAAATCCTCGGGAACGGTTTCGACTGTATCAAAGAACTCGTCCTCCACATTGTCCGTTTTCGTCCTCGTGAGACGATTCAGGGACTTGTTGGCGGCGACCTTTTTCAGCCACGGTACGATCTTGCTTTTATCCTGAATGCTGTCATACGAGTTGATCAGGGCAACAAACGTATCCTGCACGATATCCTGCGCATCGTCCTCATTCTTCAGAAGAGAAAATGCCGTCCAGTACACCGCACGATAGGCTTCATTGTAGATCTTTTCAAGTTCTTTT
>CADCLV010000132.1:718-3084 GCA_902802325.1 Oscillospiraceae bacterium
ACAATGGAAATTTCTTCGCAGGCACGAGAAAATTATTTCTTCCCATTAATGAAAATATACGGAGAGCTGTCTTGTCAATGAGCCGTATATACATTGGACAAAGATTCTGTAGAAACACGGTGCAACAACCGTTTCTTAAGCATCGTCTTATTTACATGGAAAGATGTACCACATAAAAGATACACGAAGAGGGAGTGCCGTATGAGAGAGTCAGTAGTAAGATTGATCGCGTTGGTTTCATTGGCCGCATGTACACTATCAAGTGTAACCGGATGCAAGAAGAAAAGTGCATTTCCCGAAGAAGACTCTTTTACCACCTATACGATTCCGGTCGAGGAAAGAAAAGCAAAAGCCACTGAATCCGCCCCGATTCTCGTGGATGAATCCGAATACAAAGCCAACCTTCACCCTGTTCCGGACGACTTCACGTTTCTCCCGGCCGACGACGAGAAACTGCTCGACCACTATTCTTGTTCGCCGGACAACATGTTCGGACTGAAAGAGATCTATGTCTATGAAAATACGGTCCTGATGGTTTTTGATCAGGAGACTTTCGATTCGATCGACACGCTATATAACTTCGACAGAAATCCCGAATGGGCAACGAGCTGGGAGGAAGACTATTATAAGGAAGCCGTAGTCAGGCAATTTGAATACAGCCATTCTGACGGCTGGGCAACGACGGTCTCCGGAAAGGACCGGATATGTATCGTCAAAACCTTCTATTCCGAAGAGAAAAAGAAAGAAATCGAAAAAGAACCGGAGAATTATTTCGGAAGAGGCTTCATCTCCATTCTGGGGAGGGCAATTGATTTCAATGACGGAGATATCAGCCTGTACTATGAGGAAGAATTCAACGCCGATTTTACCCGACAGCATCGGCAGACCTATGATTCAAAAACCGGAAAATGGAGCGAAGATGACGCAACTGAGTACTACTGGAATTAAGAGTCCTCAGGCGGGATCACTTCCCAGGTCTTTGAATCCTTGATATAGCCCATGAACGGAATTTCGACTCTATACTGGTTTACCACCACATACTTCTTATGAAGCTTATTCATCCGTAAAAAGCAGCACGGATAGGAAGGTCTTCCCAGATCCGGCAGTTCCTCCTCATGGGTCTGCTCTTCACACTTGATCATCATACCACTTTCGCTGAAATCCACAGTGGTAAGACTGATTTCTCTGAAGTACACGGTTTTGCCTCTTTTTTCGTTTCGGCCGCAACTGACTACGATATAAACATATCCATTTTCCTCCAGTATGTAATACCCTGCTTCTAATTCCGGTCCGAATTCCCTCGAGACCATATAACTGAATTCAAACTCGCCCATCGTGCTCACGTTTCCATAAGCAGAAGACTCGATCGAATTGTACAATACCGTTTCTTCCAGTCCATTCACATGAACGATCGTCATGCCTTCCTGAGATAATACCTGTTCCATTCTCTTATCTACTGTTTCCATCGCATGGATCATAAACACCCAGACCTCTGATCCGTCTTCAAGTGTCCAAACATACCTCTCCGAATATTCTTCCCGCGCATACATCCCCACTTCATTGACGATGTCGTCGATCGTATACTCATCCGTGATATTGGAAAAAGCCTCCAGGGTGACCGGCGCATTGGTCGGCATCGGAAGCGTCTCGGAAGTGGTTGGTTCGGTTTCTTCCGTCTCTGTTGAAAGCTCGATCTCACTTGTGGTAGTAGTGGTATATTCAGTTTGCGTAGCCGTCGTGGTCGTTTCTTTTTTTGAATTCGAACACCCCGGCAAAAGCACTGTGGCAGAAAGCATAGCTATCACAGCGAAACATATAGATCTGATTATCGGTCTATTTTTCATTATCATCTCTCCTTGTGTGCTTTTTTCATCAGAACAGTTTACTCGCGATATACCATACGATCACGGCGCATATCAGCCTTTATAGATCACGCCAAAAAACAGCCAAATGATTCCGAAGAAGACCGCAAACGATATGATCAAGTACAGGAGTAATCCGAGAAAATTCGTCTTCGTTTTACTGTCTACATCATACAGGGGAAGATTGTCTTCCGGATGATCCGGATCATAGCAGATCGTCTGCTGTTCTCTGTTTGCCCGTTTCCAGGAACCATACCCCTGTCCGGTATACGTATTCCCTCCAGCCTCGAACTCATAGTAAATGACGGTTCCACGGGAATTCCTATGCCAGTTTCCGTCCTCATCCTTGGTCTCATATGTATCCTCGTAATGGCTTGTGATCCGGCCTTCCGCCCTTCCGGTAAGATGGGCAAGCTGCTTTCTGGCGCGAAGCTTTCTGGGGATCGAGTTTATCTCCACGGCAAGATATAGTCCGATCGTAGCACCGACGACAAAAATGATCGC
>CADCLV010000133.1 GCA_902802325.1 Oscillospiraceae bacterium
AGAAACATACACAGCACGATCCGGGACATTTTGATATTGCTCTGGAGCTTGCGTGCTATGTCGCGGATATGGAAAAGAAGCGCTGAATAACATTGTTACATACTTTAGAGAGAACGGGGCTACGAGTATTCGGCTGTCGACTAAGGAGAGCAACGTCAATGCGATCCGATTATACAAGTCCGTCGGTTTCAGACCGACCGGCGAGGTGATCGATGGCGAGACGGTATTTGAATTGAATTGTTAGGTGAAATAATGGGAACGCAAAGCATATACGAGATATGGGAAAAAGATGGAAGCGGGGTTCTTTCCGTGGAACCGCTGATCCTTACTGCGTGTAAGGAAGGGAGAATCGGGACGGTTTTTTCGTATCCGGACGGCGCGATCTACAAGACGATATTTACGTTTTTGTGCGGAAAACCGGATGAAGCATTTCTCGCAGAGAATCCGGACTTGATCTATAACACAAGACTGGTTTGTATGAGTTCTGAATGGGAGGAGTATATCCGTAAACTTCCCATCAAGTTTATCCTGCGAAGAGAGCTGATGGCTCCGCTTCGCTGTGCATCGGATAAGAAGTTGAGACCGCTTCCGGAAGGCTACAGCATCAGTTCTTTTACAGAAGAGATCTTTGAAGCACACCCCTTCGATCAAGGACGGGGATATGTGGATTATCCGGACTTTTCACAAAAAGGAACCGGAGCGGTGGTGCTTTTTGACGGGAGGGTCGTGTCGGCATCGTCGAGTTTCCTGACTTTCGAAGATCACGTGGAACTCGATGTGTTTACGGATGAGGAGCACAGGGGTAAGGGACTGGCCGATCACTGTGTTTTCGAGATGATCCGCCAGAGTGTCCAAAAAGGATTGACCATACACTGGGATGCGCAGAATCCGATGTCGTCGAAGATGGCGATCGGTCATGGTTTTGTTCCGGAGGCGGAATACGCAGTATATTGGGTGGAGAAGTAATGGTCAGGCGATAGTGCTTTTTCATTGGGAAAAGCACCTGACATTTTTTCGCAAACAAGGAAATGTGCCCTTTACGGATCTTGTCCATAATGGACGTGTAAGAAGGAGGACAAAAGCATGGAATGGATCGAAGCATTACAAAAGGCCATCACGTATATGGAAGAGCATCTTCTCGAGGATATCAACTATGAGGACGTAGCCAGGCAGGTGCACACGTCGAGCTACGAGTTTCACAGAGCTTTCAGTTTCGTGACGGGCTTAACGGCCAACACATATATCAGAAGCCGCCGTTTGTCTCTGGCGGGAAAAGAACTGGTGGAGACCGATGCGAAGATCACGGATCTGGCGATGAAGTACGGCTATGAGACACCGGAAAGCTTTACCAAAGCATTCACGAGGTTTCACGGTGTTGCTCCCAAGACAGCCAGAGAAGAACCCGTCAAGCTGGTGCTTTTTAATCCGCTTACGATTACTTTATCTGTGAAAGGTGGTAAGAGTATGGATTACCGTATCGTTCAAACAAAAGAAAAGAAGTTTATCGCACTGGTAAGAGAGTTCAGCAACGGGATCATTAATGATGAAGCCAACCACGAGGTGGCGGATTTCTGGGGCGAGGTCAACAGCAATCAGATGCTCTCTCCGATCTGGATGCTGCGGGAAGATGGAAAGCGTGATCTTTATGGTCTTTGTTCTCCGACGACCGAAGGAAAAGATACCTTCGAATATGGCATCGGCATCATCATCGATGAGGACACGAAAGAGTTCGACCAGGCGGATCTGGAAAAGAAAGGCTTCCGCATCTGGGACGTTACTCCGGGCACATATGTGGTCTTTGACTGTGTGGGAGAAGACGGCGACTGCATCGCGAAGACATGGGTGAAGTTCTATAAGGAGTTCCTGCCGCAGATGGGCTACGAGGCATCGGAACAGACGGACTACGAGCTCTACTTCGACGGCACCCGTCCGGATGTCTTCTGCGAGCTGTGGATTCCGATCAAGAAGAAGTAAGAAAGGAAAGAAAAATGGCAGTAAGAACGATCAAAGTGGTTCCCTATGATGAAGCTTGGGAGCAGGATTTTCTGAAGATAAAGTCGGAGCTTGAAGAGGCCCTCGGGGATCTGGCGCTTCGGATCGAGCATGTGGGAAGTACTTCGGTAAAAGGACTTTCTGCCAAACCCATCATCGATATCGATGTGGTGATCGAGGATGAATCCGTGTTTCCTTCCGTGGTGGATGCTCTTTCAAAAATCGGTTATTACCACGAAGGAAACAAGGACATTCCGGGACGTGAAGTGTTCGGATATGAAGGAAAAGAACATCTTCGGAATCACCACATGTATGTCTGCTGTAAGGATGCATCTGAACTGAAACGGCATGTTTCTTTCCGGGATTA
>CADCLV010000134.1 GCA_902802325.1 Oscillospiraceae bacterium
CGGCATTACTATGCGGAACATCTGGTATATGAGGTCACGAAGATCGCAAGAGATGAAGGATACCTTCCGATGCTCTATACGGATGCGGACTATGTTGCGTCCAACAAGTGCTATGAGAAACTCGGGTATATTCTTCGAGGCAAACTCTGCACGATCAGCTGACGGTTTTTTCGAAAATAGCGCGGCTTAGGGAAACCGGGGCGCACATTCCGGATCGGCCTTAGAAAAACTGTCTATACCATAAGTTTAATCCGGCGGTTTTCTGCCGGGACCGGTGATACAATATGCGATGAATTGAAAACTTTTAGGAGGACGGATCAACATGAAACGCTGCATTGCAGATGCTCCACGCAGAGCCTGAGGAGACTGTGTGGAGGAAGAAATAGTTTTCCTCGAGCTTTGCTTCGAAAGTCATTTCAACGATAAGGAGCAAAGATATGAATAACGAAATAGTAAATACAAAAAAGAATCCGCTTCGGGATTTCTATGTCCTTTGGAGCACGCAGAGCCTGTCCCAGCTGGGATCAAGCATCACGGCTTTTGCGCTGACACTGTGGCTCTATGACAAGACCGGATCCGCTTTAGGTACGGCGGCGCTGACGATCTGTACCTATGCGCCTTACGTGATCATGAGCATCTTCGCAGGTGCGCTGACAGACCGGTTTAATAAGAAAAAGACCATGCTGGTGTGCGATACACTGGCGGCTCTATGCACGGTCATCGTGTTCCTTCTTTATAAGACAGACACTCTGGCGGTCTGGCATCTTTATGCGATCAATGTCTTTTCCGGACTGATGAATACGGTACAGCAGCCGGCGTCGGAAGTGACCATGACCCTGATCGTGCCAAAGACACATTATCAGAAGATCAGCGCCATGAACTCGCTGACCCGCTCACTGAATTCCATTTTGCACCCGCTGATCGCTACGGCGCTTTACGGGCTGCTGGGCATGAGTTCTGTTTTTGCATTGGATCTTCTTACATTTGCCACGGCTTTTGTGGCACTTCTGCGATTTGTGCAGATCCCGGAAAAGCCGAGTGAGAAAAAAGAGAGCACGATCACGCTAGCCAAGGAAGGACTTCGCTTTCTTAAGAAGACACCGCTGGTATTCTCGCTGATCCTCTTTATGTCCGGCGTCAATCTCGTGGCGTCTGCCTTTGATGCGACACTATATGGGTATGTGATCCCGAACCCGAGAGGCGGAAAAGAAGTGCTGGGTATCGTGACAGCATGTTCCGGAATTGCGATGGTTATCGGAAGTCTGATCGTATCGAAGATGCCGAAACCGAAGGACCGGGTACGAGTCATATTTGTGACGATGTTCATCTCCTTAAGCGTGGAGAACTTCGTTCTGGCCTTCTCGAGAGAACCGGTCCTGTGGTGTCTGGGACAGATCGTCGGATGGATACTGGTTCCGGTCATGAGCGCGAACCTGGATGTGGTCCTAAGAAATTCCATCCCTGTGGAACTTCAGGGAAGAGTCTATGCGTGTAGAAATACTTTCCAGTTCTTCACGATTCCCATCGGTCTTTTCCTCGGCGGATTCATGGTGGATCACATATGTGAACCATTCATGGCAAGACATGCCTATTCTGAAGTGCTGACAACGCTCTTTGGGTCGGGAAAAGGATCCGGCGCAGCACTTATGATGGGCATCCTGGGACTTTCTGGAACCATACATTGTCTGGTTTTCGGAACGAGATTAAAAAGGTATCATTATAGTGATTCGTAACGCGGTTGAGATCCGTGACGCGTGTAGTATAGAAGCGGATCTGATTACAAACAATTGAGGCAGTATGCAGACACGTATTCTGACAATCGAAGAGATACGGGAAGTCTATGAGAAATATCTCTACTATGATTTTCCCGATGATGAGCGAAAACCACTTTCCCGGATCGAGCAGTCGATCCGGGAAGGGCGGTACCTGTGTACAGGTGCTTTTGCCGAGGACGGAGGATTCCTGGCCTATGCTTTCTTTGTATTCGAGAAAGAAGTATGCCTTCTGGACTACTATGCGGTGGTGCCGGATATGCGGGGAAAAGGGATCGGGTCTGAGTTCCTCCGAAGAGCGGTGGAGCAGTGCAGTTCCGAAGTAACGATCATCGAGATCGAAGATCCGGAGTCGGAAGTTCCGGAGGAAGAAAAGAAGGCCAGAGAAAGGCGGCTGGACTTTTATCTTCAGGCCGGAGCAATTAACACGAACGTGCATGTACTCGTTTTCGGAGTGGAGTACCTTCTTTTGGAATATCCGTTGAAGGGTATCCATAACGAAGAGGCAATCGCGGAGGGCTACTGCTCGATCTACCGGGCGATCCTTCCGAAGAAAATGTATGAGCAGAATAT
>CADCLV010000135.1:0-971 GCA_902802325.1 Oscillospiraceae bacterium
ATGATCACCTTGATGACGCCTCTTCGGGCATCGCTGAGCATACGTTCAAACCCGGGTCGGTTGAAATTGGTACCGGTGTATCCATCATCAATATACTCAACAATGTCTCCGACAAGATCGTCATGGTTATACACATACTCTCGAAGGAGCAGTCGCTGGTTCTCAATGCTATTACTCTCCTTCTTGGGGCCGCTCAGATCTCCATCTGCCATAGACAAGCGCAAGTAGATTCCTATACTCATGCCGCACCTCCCTTCAGAGCTGCGTCCAGGAGTTCCAGGAAGTCATTACTCTTGAAAACCACTTCTACGCGTTTGTCGCGTGTGATCTCGACTCGCTCGACCATCTTCCCGACAAGTTCATCATCGTAGCCTTCGTCATCAGAATCGATCTTCAGTTCACCGATCAAAGCAAGATAGTTGTTGATTGCCCGGGTATACTCGTCTCTTTGTCTCGTCAGATCTTTCAGGGTATCTTCCAGTTCCTGTATCCTTGCTCTTGTCTTTGCAGCGATGTGATCAAAGTCTTCTTTATCTACAAGTCCCGTGTGATAGTCTTCGAACAGCCTGCTTCGTTTCTCTTTCTGATCAGACAGTTCGGTTTCTGCAAACTTGATCTTCTTATCGATAGACAGCGTCAGGTCTTTCCCGTTTCTTGATTCCTTGGCGGCCTTGATAATCTCCGCCTTATCGGTCATGAGTTTGAGCTGGATCCGAATACTGTCCATCACTATCACCTTTACGAAATCCTCGGATACAGAGTTATTGCAGAATTCCGCGTGGTTTGCGATCTTTCCGCAATAAAACCGCATAAATCGCCTCTTCGTATTCTTGTTATATCCGGAATCCACAGTAATCATCTTCCGTCCACAATCCTTGCAGTACACCATGGTTTTTAAATAGTTCGTTGGAGAATGGTAGAACACGCTCTTCTTATCTGTGTTCTTTTGCCGTTTCGCATTAGCCAGTTCA
>CADCLV010000135.1:1012-3134 GCA_902802325.1 Oscillospiraceae bacterium
CCTCATGAGTATTCTCGTGCACCACCCACTGTTCTTTCGGAATGACTTTCGTGATCCGGCCTTTCTTTCCCAGTCGATTGATGACCTTTCCGAAATACAGATTCCCGAGATATGTCGGATTCTTGAGAATGTTACTAATACTTGCTGGAGTCCACCACCCGCATTTACGGTTATTAAGGCCCTCACTTGGAAGTTCAACACCGAGAAGATTCATTCTTTCGCAAATGTCACTGCTTTTTACTCCCAATTGCCGCCACAGGAATATGATCCTGACATAGTCTGCCTTCTCACGATCCACAACATACTGCGTACCACGAGAGTTCTTCTGATACCCGAACGGGGCTTTTCCATATGGAAGCACATTTTCTTTATGCTGCCTGATTCGGTTCGCGATGATTCCTTTCCGTGAAGCATCCCTCGAATACATTTCGTTAATCATGTTCTTCATCGGAACAGAAATACTATCCCGGTCTTCAGGACGTGCACTGTCGAAGTGATCATTTATGGCGATCAGTCGGATGTTGAGTTTGGGGAATACTGTTTCAATCAGCATGCCTGTCTCGATATAGTTTCTGCCGAATCTGGAAAGATCCTTGACGATGACGCAGGAGACTCGTCCGTGATTGAGGTCAGTGATCAGACGGTTGAACTCCGGGCGGTTGAAGTTGGTTCCCGTATAACCGTTATCAACATACGTGTCCACCAGATCAAACTCAGGGTTCTCATGGACATACGTCCTAAGAAGAGTCAGCTGGCTCGTAATAGACTCCTCGTCTTCACGCCCATTGTTTTCCAGAGACAATCTTGCATAGATTGCCGTCGCGATCCGTTCTTCACGAGGCATATCAGAAAGGATGATCTCAGGAAGATCTTCCGTAAACTCTCTTCTACTTTTTCTTGCCATGTTTACCTCCCAGAAGTGTCGTCCAGGTCTTGGGGAAAACCTCTTTGCCTTTGGTGTTCAGATAGATATCTACTTTTCCGTCTTCTCTGAGAACGATCGAATCAATGACTTCTTTGACGATCTCCGGCGTCAGGCTCTCCTCATCCACATTAAGAAAGCGCTGTATCCAATCGTTCTCTTCCTTAAACTGTGTTCGTCTGTAATTCAGTCTGCTCAGCAGTACAGAAAACTCGTCACTTATCTCCTTTATCTCCTGAAGCATGGTTTCGTGGTACTCCAGATAATCTCTTTCAGACATCTTGCCTTTTCGGAACCGCCTATAGTTTCGATGGTTATCTTTCTGAGCCTCTACTGAGAATTCGAACAAAGACTTCGCCTGTAAGTGATATGTGTCCTCCATCGTTTTCAGGATTTCTTCCGGCTCTGGTGTTTTGAACCTTTCGAGAACACTTTTGCAAATCCGCTTTTCCATACGCATCGCTCGTGTGACCTGTCTCAGGATCTCTTCTCTGGAGATGCGAAACCTCGAATTCCCCGCTACTGAGATATATTTAACGATTCCGCCGGCATTGTACTTTTCCGAGATTTGAAGTCTTCTGTCGGGATCAATAAATGAACATTTCTTCTTAATCGCTACGAGAAGCACATCACGCTCTGTGGGGACAAATGCCTTGAAGCGCGAACGTGTTTCACAGAATACCTCTGAAGCAATGATTGCTGGAAAATAATTCCCATCCCGTTCAGTCATACCTACATATCTTTCTTCCCGAAGTATCCGCTTGAACATCCCGTACCGAAAGGGATTCCCATAGTGACGTTCCCCGAAATCAGCATGTGGGGGCGTGATCCATGGGGTGGGTATGGGGCGACGGCTTTGCCGAAAAGGTTTGCAAGGCTGTTCCATCAGGCTGAGCGTGTGACAGGTGGGTTCATGATTTATTCCGAAGGAATCTATGAAGACATAAACAAATGGATCGTCAATGGGCTTTATGTAGATCCGAAAGCCGATCCGGACGAGTTGCTTCGGCAGTATGCGCGTTATGAGCTGGCAGGCACAAATCCAGAGGACTTCGTTCGATTGTGCGGAATCTACGAGGAGAATCATGTGTTTCCGCAGGGGCGGTCATGGCCGGTGTTCACGTCAATTGATGAGAATGACGCGGAACTTTCCGAATATCGCAGCAGAGCCTACGAGGCTGATCGCATCATCGAGCGGAT
>CADCLV010000136.1 GCA_902802325.1 Oscillospiraceae bacterium
CAGCATGACTTTTAAACTAATTTTTACTAAGAATAAGCGTTCATGTCCTCAACCCCTTGATTTTACTGGTTTTTTAAGTACTTTCCATTGACTATCCGCTCTTTTTGTAGTAAAATATTTACTATAAAAGGAGGGCTAAGCCATGGGGAGACCGAAAGATCCGATCAGTCCTTACCGGGTATCGACACATAAATCAAACGGACATATATATGCGACCACTCAACCATTTGTAACAGATAATACCGGGAAGACTGTCCGGAGGCATTTCTCCTGGGGACTTCTCATCGGTTCAAAGTTTATTCCAAACAAAAACTATATCTATGCTTCGCAGGAAGAACGGGATAAACTGATCTTTCCCGAAGAATGGGATCTTTCCGCGATTGAGAAAAAAGCGTCTGTCCGGAAAGAAACCTTTGATCTTTCTCTTCCGGACAACTATCATGACCGTTTCTTCGGAACCACATGGCTTCTCGGAAAGATCGCAGATAAACTTCATATCACGGAAGACCTTTTGAAAACATTTGACGGTGATGAGCAAATGGTCAAAGACATTCTCACCATCGCAATGTTTCCATATATTACTACTTATAATCTCAATCGGCTGCAGAAATGGCAACAGCTGGAGAAGTATCCTTCCGAAAGGCTGCTGGATCCGCCGAGTATAACATATCTTACGCAGGCTATCCGTGACCGCCACAGGATATGTTTTCTCAAGGAAAGAGCGCTTCGGCTGAAAGATGATGAACTTCTGGCCGTGGACTCCACAACAAAATCAGGATGGGAAGACACTCTTATTAATGTCCGGTGGGGCAAAAATAAGGAGGGGCTCCCTCTCGAGGTAACGGTTGAAGCCGTGATCTATACACTTACATCTCATCAGCCGGTTTACTATAGGATATTTCCCGGAAACATGCATGATGCAAAGACCATCCGGATCATTCTCGCCGACCTTAAAGAGGCCGGCTTCAAGAACGTTATCCTTATCACCGACAGAGGGTATGACTCCACACAGAATCTGGAAGAGTATATCCTCAATGAACAAAAGATGATCATGTGCGTGAAATCCGGATCGGGATTTGCCCTTGATGCCATAAAAAAGCTCGGAGCCTATTCTTATGTGCCTGACGGATTTGAACTTGATTATAATAAAGAACTTTATTACCGCCAGACGGACATTTCGCATTCTTTTACTCTGAGTGACGGAACGGTGAAAACGTCCGATCGTTTAAAACTGAACCTTTATTTCGATCCGGTACGCCGAAGCGCCGAACTGAAACGGATAGACATCGTACAAAAAGGAAGCAAGGAAGAGCTCAATGAGCTGATTGAGCAAAAATGTCCGATCGATAACCCTTCGGCGCTTCAGAAAAAGTATCCTTATCTGAAGCTTTCCTTTAAAACGATTCCGGCTTCCAATTGGGTAGAGCCTCACGGCAAGATCATCCCCATACCGGAACACAAGATCCTTTCAGGCTATAAACGAGACGATGAAGCCGTTGCGGAAGGAAGAAAAACTGCCGGATTTTTTGCACTGCTGACTCTCGGAAAAGATTTTGATCCGTTAGAGGCGTTGGAACAGTATGCTCTTCGCGACGAACAGGAAAAATACTTTTCTCAAATGAAAACACAGATGCTTTGCGATCGTCAGCGGAATTCATCCGAAGACGGAAAAGCGGGCCGTGCTTTTACACAGTTTGTCGGGCTGATGCTCAGTTCCTATCTCAGGCATATATGGAAAACGACTGAACTGCATAAGATGTTTTCCACATCTCTCGAGATTCTGGACGAGATGAGAAGCATCCGCTGTATCGAATATCCGGAACAACAAGTAGTAAAGCTGACACCGTTTACCGGAAAGCAGCTGGACATATGCCGGGTTTTCGGCTTCGAAGTCCCCAATGAAAGCGATTCCGAGCTTCATATGCCTGTGGTTCAAAAACGCAGGCGCGGACGACCACCCGGTAGTAAAAACAAGAAGAAACTGTAACGAGCAAAATCCGATCCGCTGCCGGCATTACATAGCTGTGCTGCAGCGGAGAGGGTTTTTAGTAAAAAATATTCCAAAAGTCATGATACTTTATACCTTCCAAATATGTGCAACATTGCGTAGAACGCACAGTT
>CADCLV010000137.1 GCA_902802325.1 Oscillospiraceae bacterium
CTTTTAATAAATGCCATGATCTCCGCGTAAGAGCGTTTGCTCTTTATGACCGCCTCCATTAATTCTTCCTTCCGCATTTCATTACGGAGTTTGATCAGCTCAGCCAGCGTTTCTTTCTCTGCTTCGTATTTCGCTTTTGCTTTTTCCAGAACAGCTTTCTGCTGTTCGATCTTCGCATCCAGTGTATCTGTATTGACCTTGCGTCTTCCGCGTGCCATTGCGTTTTCCCTCCTCCTATATCCTGACCTTCAGCATCTTCGGATTCAACTCATCGCTGATCTCACGGGCTTTTCTTTTTACATAATTCGCGTCGATTCCAAACGCTTTCAGTATCGTTTTCTGTGTCGCCGTAACTGCATGATCCAGCCGGTACACGCCATCTGCCTGGCGGATCATCTCTATCTTTTCAAGCTCCCGTATGGATGCCGACACGTTCATGTAATTCGGCTTTTCCAGAAGTTCTTCTTCCGCGTCTTTCAGCTTCGTGTACATCCGGTTCCGGATGATCAGCGCCACAAACGCAATCAGCATCTTTCCTTCAAGAGATTCGCCTGTATACACCCGGAGGCTCCGGTTTCCGAGGAAGCTCTTATCCGCTTTAAACAGCTTTTCCGAGGCGTCCCTGCTCTTATACAGATCCAGTGCTTCTTTTGCAGACATCTCAGCTGAAGTAATAATACAGAAGTATCCGCACATCTTCAGTTCTTCTTCTATAACAGAAGCCTTCTCTATCCCGCAGACAAAACACTGGTCTTCTTTTCCTTCATGATAATACTCAAGGCTGAAGTACTTCTCATAACTCTTATCAATGACGACCGGCTGTCCTTCCTGCTTTTTCAGGTATGCCGCGATCCGGTCGATCTTTGATTCCAGATCCTCTCGCTCCGAAGCGGCTTTGCCGTAGCTGTAATAAATGTGCAGATATCGGTCCTTTTCATCCGAATAAAAAACCTTTGTCTTTACGGTCGTACCGTTTACCTGGTACCGGCGGATCGTATACTGCCGTTTCTCCTCAAAGCTTCCCTGGACTTCCCGGATCTTATCGTTTACAAAGGATTTCATCCCCTTGACCATGATCACGAAATCATAGCCCAGATGGTCCATGTACCGGATGTTCTCCCTGGAAAAATATCCCCTGTCCAGGATAAAACCGGCATTCTTATACCCATACGATACTGCCTTATTCAGCATCAGCTGAAGCTGGGAGATATCGACGATGCTTCCCGGATAAGTCTCATAGAACAACGGCTCCCGGTTGTTGCAGTCATACGCGATGGAATAGTTGAAGATCGGAAGCCCCCGGTCTTCCTTGGCATGTCCGAATTCAACGATCTCGATATCGCCGGCCTGACAGTTCTTATTGGTAGAATCATAGGAAATATAGATCTTATCCTGCTTTTTCTTGACCGCATTCCATTCGTTCTGGAAAGAAACGCTGTCTTCCACTGAGATCTGACTGATGAAGGTCGATACGGTGGAGTCGCTGTAGATCTTATACTCCGGCGTGAAGAGCGGATGGTTATAAGCGTAATCCGGATAGTACTGGCCGGCATTATTCTCTGTAGTGAGATAGTAGGTCGCCAGATCAAGAAAGAGTCCAGTGCCGCGTTCATCTCCATAAAGATCACTGATGATCCTGTCCAGAAGACTCTCTCTCATCAGTTTTTCGATCACGATCCATGTCCCGATACGCAGGCAGCTGCTCCGGGCATCCCGGCCCTGATCCTCCGGAAGTTCGGCGTCCGGAAAGTATGTCAAGAAGTTTGGGTTCGGATACATCATCTCCGGATCGTCTTCACATTTCTTGCCGATCGTTGTGCGTTTCGGGATGTTGTACTTTTTGTCCGGCTTATAGATCCGGTCGTACTCATAGTTGATATATACGACTCCCTTGATTGTCCGCTCATAGATTTTACCCTTCACTTCAGGGATTTTCACTTTGAAATCGAAGTACATTTCCTGTGTTTATCTCTCAAAAATAAAGTATGTATACCTACTCAATAATTATACTAAAGATAGCCCGGAAAATCAATAGAAATGTTGAATTTCCGGGCTTTTCGAGGTCTTTTATTCGTTTGAGTGTTAATCCTCACTGGAAGTTAAGATT
>CADCLV010000138.1 GCA_902802325.1 Oscillospiraceae bacterium
TTCATGATTTCCTTCTTCGATGATCCTACCATCATCGAGAACGAGGATATCGTCGGCATTCATGACGGACTGCAGACGGTGGGCAATGACCAGGACTGTTTTATTCTTCACCAGCTCATCGATGGCTTTCTGAATAAGCACTTCATTTTCCGGATCAAGACTTGCTGTCGCTTCATCCAGAAATACGATAGGCGCGTCGGAAAGGATCGCTCTTGCAATCGAGATCCGCTGCTTCTCTCCTCCCGAAAGAGTGGAACCGCCTTCACCTACCATCGTGTCATAGCCGTCCGGAAGCGAAAGGATAAAGTCGTGGCAGGCAGCGGCTCTGGCCGCGGAATAGATCTCCTCATCTGTCGCATCCGGTTTACCGATGCGGATATTTTCCGCGATCGTATCCTTGAACAGATAGACATCCTGAAAAACCATGCTGATCTTCGACAGCAGATGTTCCTGTGTCATGGCATTTACCGTGACCCCGCCGATACTGATTCTTCCTTGAGAAATATCCCAGAATCGCGCAAGAAGCCTTGCAATCGTTGTTTTTCCGGAACCGGAAGATCCGACCAGTGCGACAAAATTTCTCTCCGGAATGTCGAAACTGATTCCTTTGATCACGTCATTTTTCCCATCGTACGAAAAGTGTACATTCTGAAAGGAGATGTCACTTCTTTCTGTGGTTCTTGCCGGCTCTTCCACGCCTAATTCTTTTTCCTCTTTCAGACGGATCAGCTTATCTACACACTGATTCATTCTCGCCATACTGATCACAAAGACGAATAGCTGCATGATCGGCTCATATACCTGAAGTGCCGCCAGAAGCGACATAATGTAGAAGAACGGTGAGATTTCTCCGGAAGACAGAAGATATGCGCCGGTGCCCATGACGATACTGATCCCCAGGAACAATATCGCTCTGCCATACATGGATACGGCACCTCCGGCCTTTTCCTGCTTTTTCGAATCATCCCGGAGTTTGGCAAAGCTTTTCTGCAGTCCTTCAAAAGCACTGCCGGCCCGGTCATAGGCCTGAAGTGTGGTGATACCGCCTGCATATTCGATCACATTCGCAGCGGTCTTCTGACGGATGGCGATCAGTTCCGAGCTTGTATGTGCGATCCTTTTATAGCTGATCACTGCAAAAGGGATCGCAAGAGGAATGACCACAAACATCGCAAGCGTCATTTTCACACTGAATATACTGAGCACGATCAGGGCGATCAGAAGTCTCATCAGAATCACGGCGCCGTTGGCCACAACGCTGGAGGACAGATTTTCGATTTCTTCGTAATTGGCCATCAGAAGGGTGGAAAGTTCACCGGCATCGTGGTCGGCGAAAAATCCCATCGGAAGTCTTCGAAGCTTATCTCCCAGGCGTAGTTTCTCCCTCTGCTGAAGAGATACATGCCCAACACAGATATCGAGATAGGATTTTCTTCTCACGATCGCATAGATGATCGTCTGCACCAGAAGGATTCCCACAAGGATCCAGAACGGTCTTTGCTCGAATGCCTTTGCCGTATCTAATACCGGAGCAAGAAACATATATACAGCAACCATAAGAATGCTGGAAGGGATCGAGGCCACAAAGCTGTCCAGGAAGAGCCATGCGATGAATTTCCCATACCGTTTCTTATCCCCGTAAGTGATTATATCCCACCATTTTGAGAAGTGTTCGCGCTTAGTCATTTTCATTCCTCCTCATGATCCAGCTGTCACGGTGATCGTTGGCATCGACCATATTCTTATAGAGTTCACATCGTTTCATGAGTTCATCATGTTTTCCGATGTCTTCCAGTTTCCCCCCGTTCATTACAAGGATATTATCCGCATTCTGAATGGTCTTCAGTCTATGTGCGATCATGATGACGGTTTTTCCTTCCGAAAGCTTAGAGAATGCTTTCTGTATCTTTGCTTCGTTTTCTGCATCGGCATAGGCGGTCGCTTCATCGAGAACGACGATCGGTGCATCTTTAAGGATCGCCCTTGCAATGGCAATACGCTGCTTCTCTCCTCCGGAAAGACCCGTGCTGTCTGATACGACCGTCTTATACCCGTTAGGAAGTGATTCGATCATCTCATCAATATTGGCAGCTTT
>CADCLV010000139.1 GCA_902802325.1 Oscillospiraceae bacterium
TCCCCTATATCTATCTAACGCTTTCTGTGGAACATCGACTACTTCGTGGAAATTATTCTTGTCATAAAAACGTACTGCGCGAGGATTGTTGCGAGACACACACCAGTACACGGCTTCGAGTCCCAACTCGCCAAAAGCTTTCTCAATAATCGCCTTCATACCATACACCGCATATCCGCGGCTCATAGCTGCGGAGCGAACTACAATAGCAAACTCTGCTGTATTGTCTTCGATGTGCTTCAGGCTTACAGTACCCATATATATGTCTTCATCAGAAACGATAGCTAAATGGATGTTACTCTTGTCCTTCCAGCTATTTTCGATAAATGATTCGGCATCTGAAAGTGTCATGGTAGAAAAGTCTGTTCGTAATCCTTCTACGACATTTTTATCGTGCATCCATTCTAACATCAAAGATGCATCTTCTAGTTTTAGCTGTCTTAACTGCATTTCCTATTCTCCTGACCGTGCCTCATAGGTTTCCGTCATTTTAATCTTATTCATTTGTATTTTATCACATTTCATTCGATTGCCTTGCTTTCCCTTTCATATGTCTGCTCTCAAAAGACAAACTCATAAAAAATATAGGTTTTTGGATATACAGTTTTTATCATGCTGATTTATTTTAGAAGAAAAGGAAAAAAGAAAAAGGAAGAAAGAAAATGAAAAAGAAACTGATCGCCGCTATGGCACTCGTAGTAATGGCTTCTGGGCTTGTCTTCACCTGTGCCGCATGCAAAAAGAAGAAAGCTCCGAGATCCAATCCTGACGTATCCGTGGGAGAGAATTTTTACCCTGAGGTCGTTTTCACCATCAAAGATATGGATGGAAACTCGATCGACGAGTCGGTCTTCTCGCTTCATACGCTCACCATGATCAACTTCTGGGAGCCGTGGTGCGGCCCTTGCATCGACGAGATGCCGGAACTGGAGAAACTGTATGAGAATTACAAGGACAAAGGCTTCTACATTATCGGTGTATATTCTTCTACCGATATGAAGTCAGAGGTCAAGGAAATCATGCAGCAGGCACATACGAGTTATCCGATCGCGACCTATGACTCCGCTTTTGACCGGTTCCAGAGCGGATCTGTTCCGACGACGATCTTCGTGGATGAGCACGGATGGATCCTTCCAATCTACGCTTCTTCGGACAGCGAAAAACTGTATATCGGTGCCAGATCCTATGAGGACTGGGCAGCTCTCGTCGATACATATTACAATTGACCGGATCGGAAAGAACCCTTTCATTTGTCTGACCACCACCGAAATGCTACAATAAGTATTGTGGTCACTCGTCTCTCTATAACTCGCATCCCGACTCCGGCTTTCGTCATCGATATGAAGGCGCTTCGAAAGAATGCCTCGATCTTGAAGGATGTGGCGGAGCAAAGCGGTGCCCATATCCTTCTGGCACAGAAGGCATACTCCTGCTATGCCACCTATCCGGAGCTCAGTAAGTACCTGAGCGGCACCACCGCCAGCGGCTATCACGAAGCCCGTCTGGGATACGAAGAAATGGGCCGTCCTTACAGAAAAGAGACCCATGTCTATGCACCCGCGTTTACTACGGAAGATATGGAAGCCTTGCTTCCGATCTGTGACCATATCGTTTTTAATTCCATCGCGCAGTGGCAAATGCACCGGGAGCGGATCTACGAGTACTGGAACACTTCCGGTATCGGCCTCGGCTCTTCCGAGCGCCCGGCCTGTGGTCTTCGGATCAATCCGGAATATTCCGAGATCGAAACCGAGATCTATAATCCCTGCGCCAAGGGTTCCCGTCTCGGGATCCTTCGGAATGCTTTGGATCAGGCTTTGGGAAATGCACCTGTCACCTCAGACTCCTGGGATGCCTCGATCTTTACCGGGATCTCGGGGCTGCATTTCCATACTCACTGTGAGCAGGGTTTCGAGCCTTTAGCCCGCACCATTAAGGTCATTGAAGAAAGGTTCGTGGATCTTCTTTCCCTCCCCCAGATCAAATGGCTGAACCTTGGGGGCGGTCACCATATCACAAAAGACGACTACGATCGGGATGGCCTGATATCAGAAGTGAAGCGTCTTTCCGAAAAATATAATGTAACCGTCTATCTGGAGCCGGGTGAAGCTGTGGCCATCGATGCCGGATGCCTTGTGGGCACTGTACTGGATATCGTGGAAAACGGTATGAAGATCGCTATCCTCGACGTTTCTGCCGCCTGCCATATGCCGGATGTGCTGGAAATGCCCTACCGTCCGCCGCTTTATAACTCCTATGAGCCGGATGAAAAACCGTTCACCTATCGCCTCGCCGGAAATACCTGTCTGGCCGGAGATGTGATCGGCGACTACTCCTTTGAAAAGGAACTGAAGGTAGGCGACCGTCTGTATTTCGGTGACATGGCCATGTATACCATGGTGAAGGACAACACCTTCAACGGTATGCCGCTTCCTTCCATCTGGATCCTGGAAGAAAACGGTCAGGCCACATGCTATAAGACATTCGGCTACGAAGATTTTAAGTCCCGTCTATAGAAGCTCATTCTTCGAATTCGATATACATAACCCCATCGGTTTCTCCCGAACGGACCGGCACCACCAGCCGGTATTTTCCTTTTGGAAGATTACCAAATCGGGAAGTATCAAAATTGACACTTCGGCATTCCCCCACTTCCATATACGCGTCTAATCTGGCTACCACTGACTCAAATCCGTAACGCGGATCTCTTGGGACCTTGTACCAGGCATAATCGATCTGTACTTCAAGACAGCCGAGCGTGCTGAATTTCAGCTCCTTGCCCGTTTCATTATGTATTTCCGCGTTCAGTGCCGTTCCTCTTTTTCCATTGTATAGAGTTAAGTAGGTATTCTCGAACCGGATTCCGGGAATCGCCGGCTGGCCTTTATAATCCGAAGGTTTCAGCATCCAGCGGATCCAGGTTTTTAACTCGGAAAAACCCCGGAACATAGCATGTCCTTCGACTTCATCCAGAGAGAAGCAATTTGTCATGATCTCCTCTGCCGCAATGAAATCAGAAAAGTCTATCTCACATTTATAGGTACTGCCATTCCCGTCATACAGAAGGCCGTTACTCCATAGAACATAGACCGGCCGGAGATCCGTTTGCCCCAGTGGGATAACGCAGACAGAATACATCGGATATGCGATCTTCCCTATATCCCACTTTGAACTTGAAATAGCCTTGCGTCTCCGAAGAAGACATCCAGAACATGCCGCTATTTCCATCATGACAGGCAAAAGCAACTTTGAAACTTCCCTCTACTATTTCATCCAGACGCTTTAATTCATTTATTCTCTGGGGTAAAGAAACCAGGTATTCTTTCCAGCCTGCAAAACCGAGGAGCGCCACGATGATCACTGCCATAATGGCAAGAAGCCGTCTCTTCGCACTTTTTTCCCAGATCTGAGTCTGTTTTCCGATTTCCGTCTGCATACTGTTTCTCCTCTTTTTCCGAATCTGTTTATGAAACATCTGACCCGAAAGAAACGTTACAGGTTTTCCGGTC
>CADCLV010000140.1 GCA_902802325.1 Oscillospiraceae bacterium
CCGCGGTAATCCGCAGCGAGCTTGTAAACGCAGAAATCATCCAGTTCGTCCGGGGTCACGTTGATATCTACATAATCTTTCAACCAGCTAAGTGGTACTAACATATGCTCTCCTCCTTATCAGTCATCGATCTGATCCAGCACTCTGAGATCCGATTCGAACAGAAGCTTGATATTGTTGATGCCGTACTTGAGCATGGCAATACGCTCAATACCGATACCGAATGCCAGACCGGAATAGACATTGCTGTCGATGCCGCATCCTTCCAGTACCTTCTTATTGACGACACCGGCACCGAGGACCTCGATCCATCCAGTGCCCTTGCAGAGCTTACAGCCCTTGCCGTGGCACTGGAAGCAGCTGACGTCAACTTCTACAGACGGTTCGGTGAACGGGAAATAAGAAGGACGAAGACGTGTCTTGACCTCATCATCGAAGATCTTCTTTACGAATTCATCCAGCATGCCCTGCAGGTCGCAAAGGGTAATGCCCTTATCCACAACGAGGCCTTCCATCTGGGTGAACATCGGAGAATGCGTCGCGTCATCGTCGGAACGGAATACCTTACCGGGAGAAATGATCTTGATCGGCGGCTTTTGGTTTTCCATAACATGGATCTGACCGGCAGATGTCTGTGTACGCAGAAGGAATTCCGAACTTAAGTAAAAAGTATCCTGCATATCGCGGGCCGGGTGATCCTGCGGAATATTCAGCGCAGTGAAATTATAGTAATCGGTCTCGATCTCATTACCTTCGTAGATCGAAAATCCCATGGAACCGAAGATATCCACGATCTGATTTCTCACCTGGGTATTCGGGTGAAGCTTTCCAAGCTTATGCGGCTTTTCCGGAAGCGTGATATCGATGGTCTCCTTCTCGTAGCGGGCTTTTCTCTCCTGCGCCTTGAACTTCTCGTCCATCTCGTCAAATTTGCCCTGTGCCCAGTTCTTGATCTCATTGACCATCTTACCGTAATCGGCCTTGAGCTCCTTCGGGATCTTGCCCATCTCCTTCATGAGAGAGCCGATTTTTCCTTCCTTGGCATCCATGACACTCTTCTTGTACTCATACACGCCCTTGCTGCTGGTGATGCCCGAAAGATCACTTTCGATTTTGCTCTTGATCTCGGACAGTTTCTCTTTTAATTCACCAAGTTCCGCCATGTTTTCCTCCTTTTTGCCTCATGCATACAAAAATCCCATGACAACGTTTCCATTGTCATGGGACGAATTCACGTTTTCCGTGCACCTTCGCGGTACCACCCATGTTCAGAATTTTCTTTCTCCGGCAAATGCACCTGAAACTTGAAAGTTCTGCTCTCATTACTGCGCCTTTAATGCTGCGCCTGCATCCTACTTACTCAATCACCCGCTCCTTCTTTCGTCTAAAAAGAAGTCTGAAAAGAACGTCGTGACCGTTTTCGTAAGAATGCTCCAGTGTTGAAATTCATCTCCGCTCTCTGCGATCGTGCTTTCAGCCGGTGACACGACTCTCTTTTCACAGGGGCTAAGCAGAAACTACTTACGCACCTTCTTTGCATGCATGGATTGTACCTTTGCCACCCGAAAAAGTCAAGGGAAAGCGTGAGGATGTGGCCATTTCCGCAACGATATGACTATTAATCCGTAAACGATATGCTTGATTATTCGTATTCCAGAACATACACCAGTGGGATCGTAATACTTGCTCCCATGACGCTCTCATAAGTGTAAAGATCGGCAAACTGGCCGTAAACCGTGATCTTATCCCCTTCCAGGATACGGGATTTGCCGTAGTTAAGTACAGCGATCAAGATCACGTCATCATAGCCGTTCTTCGTGGCCACACGATAGGTCGAATACTCCGAAGCCGATTTTGCTTCCGAGCACACCTGGATCACTTCGCCGGAGAATTTGACATAGGCGTCCATGTACTGTGCCGGATCCCGGGAGATCTTCTCATAAAGACCGCTCTCGCAGTTGTTCTTCAGCCATTTCAGCCGCTCTTCTTCAGAAAGCTCATACTCTTC
>CADCLV010000141.1 GCA_902802325.1 Oscillospiraceae bacterium
GCCCCCACGGCAAAAGTACTGCCTATTTTTCCCTCGCACCGCTTTTTCCCTAACCTTTATTTGCTATAATGAAGGAGGTTGGAAGCATTGGAGCCGATCCACGGCAAAAGCACTGGGCGCCGCACATTTCGCGCTCCCTCACCGCACCGTGGGCAGCATCAATACGGAGGTATTGGGATATGAATCAAATATGTGTAACCTGTGGCGGCGAACTGAAGTTCAACCGCACCAGTGGTCTTTACGAATGTGCCAGTTGCGGCAAGGTCCACGCAGTCGTCGGCCGGGAAAGCCCGCTTTCCCTTCTCGATGTGGACGATAAGATGCATGCGCATCAGTACGAAGAAGCAAAGGAAATGCTGAAAGAGCTTTGCATAATGGAGCCGGCCAATCCTATTTTTGTTCTTCGTTCCATCCTGGCCTCATTTAAAATGACCAGCACATCTCTTCTTCTCTCCTGCGCCAAGACCAATCCGTCTTTGTGCAGTTCCATCATGAATTCCGAAGAATGGGATGAGCTGAAGCCATATCTTTCCGGCAGTCATTCTAATTTCATCAAGGATATTAAGCGCTACTGCCAGGTCAGTATCGAGATCCATTCCCTGTCACAAAAAATCGAGCGTAACAAGGCATTTCTTTCTGCGCCCGGCAGGACTTCCGGTTCAGCCCTGATCGTACCGGCAAAGGACGGAGAAAATAAGGACGGTGAAAATGAGGATGCCCCTGACGGATTCCTTTCCCGTCTGAAGAGCAGGATGCCCAAATCCCGTCAAGATCAGATCCAGGCAAAAGAGGAAGCCGCGAAGGCCGAACTGGAAGCGGATCAGAAAACGCTTTCCGAGCTCTCACAAGAGCAGGCCACACTTCTTCTTTCGATCAAGGAACTGGAAGAAACACTGTAACTGAAACTCTTACTGTACCCGTCATCCACCTGCGCACGATCATTCGTATCCTGCGCTATCACTCGGAGGATATGCAAAATGGGAAATAATTCTTCTCCGGAAAATGCACTGGAAACCAATCTTCAGCCGGATCCGTCCGCGCTGGATGATCCTGCCAAACTGGATGATTTATCCGCACTGGACGAACTGGCTTCACTGGAGAATCCCGATGTCTACTATCGGTCCCTTCTGAAGAACTGCCAGGACGAGACTCTTTCTCATTATCTGTATCAGAACCGGGAAGACGAAACGAAGATGGAATCTTTGGAAGACGAAACGAAGATGGAATCTTTCTTTCAAAGTCCGGACTGGTCTTCTTTTTCCGTCGTACTGTCGGATGACGATCATGGATTTGCTTCCTGTTGCGAGCATTTCCGCGAACTCTGCCGGAAGATCGAAACTCTTCAGAAGGAAGGACCGGAAAAGGTCGAATCGGATCATGCAGATGACGAAGAAAAAGAACTCACTGCCGATGAATACTACGAGAAGATCTCCAAGATCCCTGCCGGCTCCTTTGAACACCGCGTTTCCATGGTCATTCAGATCGTACTGCTCATTCTTGCCTTTTTTGCCCTCTTCATCATCGACACGAAAACGAAAACAGACCCGACGGTCATGAAGTATCTCTACATCGGTCTTACGGCTTATTTCGGCATTTGCCTTCTTTTCACCGTCGCTTCCTGGCGGGGCGGCAGCTACGAAGGTGACCGGCAGAAGTCGATGGAACAGTGGGTACAGATGCAAAACCGGAAAAAGGAGCAGGCAAAGATCAATGCCAGAAACGAGTTTAACAGCAAGCTCCGGAATCTGGAAAAACAGAGATGGGATACCTACACCAGAATGCAGGAAGCAGAAAACGCATACTTACACGGTTCCCGCTCGAAAGCCACTTCCGTTCGCGAAGCCGCATCCGGCTCTGCTTCGCTTTCCGGCAAGACCTGTGCCAACTGCGGCGGAAATATGAGTTTTGATCCGAGGAAAAAGCTTCTCATCTGCCCCTTCTGCGGAAATACCCGTACCCTCACGGATACCACAGACGCCTATACCCTCAAAGATCTCGACACCGCCCTTTCTAACGAGCAGTACAACAAAGCTTCCACCATCGTGGTGGAACTGAGAAAGAAAGATCCGGAAAACCCGGGACTTTTGGCTCGAAATTTTTGCTGTTCTCTTCGTGCGCGAAGTGTCTACGAAGCACTTTCATCCAAAAGAAAGCTTCCCGGCGAGCTTCAGCGTGTACTGGACTGGAGCGGATGGGAACAGTTTAACGAAGCCCCTTCCACCAAAGCCCGTGCATTTTCGAACCATTGCAGGAGTTTCTGTGAAAGATCCATGCTGCTTTTGGGTGTGAAACCAAGAAAGAAACGCACCGGAGAAGAACATTCAGCCTATGTTCCTGAGACGGAACCGATATGGATCTTCCTGTTAAAAATGGCCGCAGTCGCCCTCGCCTTCATTGGCGTCATTGCTGCATTTTTGTACTTCGCGGTGAATGATGAATATGCGCTTTATAAGATCACGTGCTGTCTTGCGGTTTTGGCCGGCATCTTTGTGTATATCATCCTTCCACTGAAAACCAAGTATCAGGATATGTTCGGTTTCCAAACAGCCCCGAAGAATATCTCCGGACTTTCCGGCAACGATTCCTGGGAAGAAAAAAAGAGAAAGATTGCCAAAGCGGAAAAGAAAAAAGAAGAAAAAGCGATGGACGAACTTTTAGAGCTGATTGGGAAGATGGAAAAAGAATTGAACGAACAAAGTGAATCAGCGGCTCAAGCGGAAGGAAACGACTGATCAAAACGACTGATCAAAGTGATTGATCCAAGTGATACTTAAGGGCGGAGCATCTTGTAGTGCAAGATCCCGTCCAGCATGAACTTGTCGGAGATCTTTTGAAATCCGTGTTTTCCGTAAAAACCTTCCGCATAGCACTGGGCTTCCAGATAGATCGGACACTTGCCGTAGGTCTCTTCCGTCACCTGGATCCCCTTT
>CADCLV010000142.1 GCA_902802325.1 Oscillospiraceae bacterium
CGCAACATAGTCCGCATCCGTATAGAGCATCGGAAGGTATCCTTCATCTCTTGCGATCTTCGTGACCTCATATACCAGATGTTCCGCATAGTAATGCCGACGGTACTCATCTCGGGTATAGACCAGTCCGATAGACGCCATGTCCTGCACCGGATGCCAATGGCAACTGGCAGCAAATTCACCGTCCTCCGTTTTCCAAAGATACATAGATCCTTCACGGATCCCGTTTTCCGCATCGATCCTGTATTGTTCTCTGCTGGCCTTATCGATTCCGACAGCATCGTGGAACATCTCGAAAAAGTCCGTCAGCACTTCGACGTCCTCCGGTGTGCACTTATGGATATGCCCGTCCGTCACAGTCTTCGGCGGGATCAGCTCCGGACAGTCATAGGCATAAAGATTCGTCGAGATCGAAAGATGAAGTCCTTCCTTTTCGGCTCTTCGGATAAAGTAATCCGCCAGTTCATCCGGCATCCAGATCCACACCGGATACGGCTGCCCCGTAAAGCAGAGAATGAACCTCTCGTGATCCGTCAGGCAAAGCTCACATTCCCCGCCGATGATCCTCGAAAGGACCGAAAAAGTATATTTGTCCTGAGCAAGTAATGCGTAATCTCTTTCATCCACAAAATTGTCCATTTGCTTTTCCTCCTGCTGCTATCAGTATCCTCTTGTTCGATCCACCAGGTTCTTGAGCGGAAGTCCTTTTGCGTAGTTCAGAAGGTCCTCGCAGAACATCTCCACATTCGTATCCAGCGTATAATCCAGTGTGAGATTACCTGCCACATGTGGTGTGATCAGAAGATTCTTTGTCTTCCACAGCGGGCTGTCCGAAGGAAGCGGTTCAGTCCGGAAAACATCCAGCGCCGCTCCGCCTAATTCATCCTTTTCCAGAAGTTCCGCCAAGGCTTCTTCATCGATGGCCGATCCCCGCCCGACATTCACGATATAGGCATCTTTCGGAAGAAGCGCCATCCTTTCCCCGGAAAGGATTCCTTTCGTTTCTTTCGTGTCCGGAAGACTCATTACCAGAAGATCCGTTTCCGGAAGGATCGTATCCAGTTCTTCTATCGTAAGGATCTGGTTATAGCACGGATCCGGACAGTTTCCGCTCCGGTTCACACCCACGATCGTTTTCGGTTCAAATGCCTTCGCCCTCTTTGCAAAACAGGTGCCGATATCGCCTGTTCCCAGGACCGTGATCCGGCAGTCCTTCAGAGACTTCTGCGGCTTGGGCTTTCCCCATTCTCCACGAAGTGTTTCTTCGTAGGTCAGCGTGAGTTTTCTCATCATCATGAGACTTACCGTAATGATATGCTCCGCGATCGTCACACCATAGGCGCCGGAAGAGTTAGTCAGCAGGCATTCTTTATTGGCAAAAGCACTTTCTCCCATGAGGTAATCAACGCCGGCAGAAGGCACGCACAGCCACTTCAGCGCGGGGTTCGTACGAGCATATTCCGTACCGAATCCGTAGAGAACCTCTGCATCTGAAAAGCCTTCCGGAATGTCTTTTTCATCTTCGACAAAACAGAGAACCGCACCCGCTTCTACCGCGGTCTTCTTGATCTTCTCAACATGTTTCTCTTTCAGAACACGGCTAAGTACGATAACTTTCATGGGCTTCTCCTTCCGCCTTATTTCAGGATGTCTTCTATAGATCACTTGTATCCATTCTACACTATCCATGGAAGAAATCGTTGCCAAACCCGAGACTTTCGCCCCCTCCACGAAAGAATCTGCCCCCTGTCCGGAATGCGGACGCATGATCATGGATAACGGAGTCAGGCTTATTTTAGTTTAGTGGTTGACAGTCGAACAGATGTTCTGTATAATGGAGTCAAGTATTTCACATGGAGTCGGTTTATGTCAGAACTGAAGGACGTAATAACTGCATATCGTAAGCTTCCGTTTGGAGACCGTGTCGTGTTCTATTCCACGGTATCGAACGATGTCGATGTGCGGGAAGAGACCGTCCAGGACTTCCTTATCGAAACAAGGATGGGCGAAAGCCTCTCCTGCCTCTATTGCAAAGGCGACC
>CADCLV010000143.1 GCA_902802325.1 Oscillospiraceae bacterium
CACCATTTCATCGATGGTACGGAAGCCCAGCTGCGCCATGATCTCACGAAGTTCTTCCGCGATAAAGCGCATGAAGTTCACCACATATTCCGGCTTTCCTTCAAACTTGGCACGAAGCTTCGGGTTCTGTGTCGCGACACCAAAGGGGCAGGTATCCAGATTACATACACGCATCATGGCACATCCCAAAGCAACCAGAGGACCTGTAGCAAAACCGAATTCCTCTGCGCCTAAAAGGCATGCGATAGCAACGTCACGGCCGGTCAGAAGCTTACCATCTGCTTCTACCGTAATACGGGAACGAAGGTCATTAAGAAGCAGTGTCTGGTGTGCTTCTGCCACACCCAATTCCCAGGGAAGACCCGCATGGCGGATAGATGTTCTCGGTGCCGCACCGGTACCTCCATCATAACCGGAGATCAGGACCACATCGGCTCTGGCCTTAGCTACACCTGCGGCTACTGTTCCTACACCTACTTCCGAAACCAGCTTGACGTTGATCCGGGCAAAGCGGTTGGCATTTTTTAAGTCATGGATCAGTTCCGCTAAGTCCTCGATAGAATAGATATCGTGATGCGGCGGCGGAGAAATCAATCCTACACCCGGCGTACTGTGACGGGTCTTGGCGATCCACGGGTAGACTTTTCCTGCCGGCAGCTGTCCGCCTTCACCCGGCTTTGCACCCTGGGCCATCTTGATCTGGATTTCTTTTGCATGGACCAGATAATCCGAGGTCACACCGAAACGGCCGGATGCCACCTGCTTGATGGCACTCATTTTCGAATCGCCGTTCGGCATTCTTTCATAACGCTTCGGATCCTCACCACCTTCACCGGTGTTGCTCTTTCCGCCCAGACGGTTCATGGCGATGGCCAATGTTTCGTGTGCTTCCTGAGAGATGGAACCATAGGACATGGCGCCTGTCTTAAAGCGTTTTACAATACTTTCCACCGGTTCTACTTCATAGATGGAAACAGGCTGCTTACTGGGAACAAATTCCAGAAGTCCGCGGATCGTACAGAGACGTTCGTTCTCTTCATTTAATCCCTTACTGTATTCTTTAAAGAGAGCATAGTCACCTTTTCTTACCGCATTCTGCAACTGGTAAATGGTCTTCGGATTAAACATATGATACTCGCCGTCTTTTCTCCACTGGTATACACCACCGGAAGAAAGACCGGGCTGGGTCTCCTCTGTCTTATATGCCGCTTCCATGCGCTGCTGGACTTCTTTGGCGATCTCAGAAAGACCGATACCACCGATACGGGATGCGGTGGAAGAAAAGTATTTTTCGATCACTTCTTCACCGATACCCAGTGCTTCAAAGATCTGCGCTCCCTGATAACTCTTAACTGCCGAGATACCCATCTTAGAAAGGATCTTTACGATACCATGACGTGCCGCGTTGATGTAGTTATCGATGGCAACATCCAGTTCCTTATCAAGACGCTGGTGTGAAATCTCATCTGCGATCGTTGCATATGCCATGTACGGATTGATGGCGGATGCACCATACCCGACCAGGAGTGCAAAGTGATGTACTTCTCTCGGTTCACCGGATTCCAGAACAATGGAAGTCATGTGACGCTGGCCGGAACGGACGAGGTGCTGGTGCAGACCGGCCACCGCCAAAAGAGCCGGAATCGGGCTCTTATCCGCATCCGCGTCGCGGTCGGAAAGAATGAGGATATTCGTACCGGTCGGAAAGAATGAGGATATTCGTACCCTTTTCTACCGCTTCCGATGCGGTCCGGAAGAGTGCATCCATCGCCTTCTCAAGAGTATGTCCGTCACCGTTTGCCTCATAGAGGATCGGGATCACTACAGACTTAAATCCTTTTCTCTTAATGCTCTTTACCGCTTCCAGTTCTTCATCCTTTAAGATCGGGCAAGGAAGTGCGATATGCCGTGCATCGGTTGCCTTCGGCTCGATGATGTTTCCTTCATTTCCCAGATACATTCTTTCCATGATGACGATGTCTTCACGGATGCAGTCGATCGGCGGGTTGGTGACCTGGGCAAACAGCTGCTTGAAGTAG
>CADCLV010000144.1:0-1449 GCA_902802325.1 Oscillospiraceae bacterium
TATCTAACGATATGCGATAGAGTTTGACGAACAACATTTTATAATTGTTCTTCTCACGCCGAACATGACCCTCTCGCAGCGCATATGCACTTGATTCATTCAGTTGTACTTGTTCTTTCTTTCCCATCTCTCAATCAAGTCAATTCTGACTCGCTTAACCCCTTACATCGTTCTTTTTATTGTTGTCTATTTTGTTTTTCTATGATATAATTCACCCTAGCAGAGTTTACTTTTTTACCCCCTAAAAACTAGAAAGAGAATTCAGGATTGATCTTCAACCAGAATTCTCACTCATTTGCTTTTAAATTCAAAATCGAGGACAAACCGGTCTTTGACTTTTCCGAAACCACTGAAATCTCCACCTTTCTCATGGTTGTCCCTATTATTCCACTTTCCATGCTATAGTCATGAAGTAGTTATAGCGGAAACCATATTCAGGGAGATCAGTAAACCGTTTATAGCGAAAGAAAATAAAAGCCAGATAGAAGAGCATAACGTCAAGTGCACTACGGTACAACTTGACCCACATCATCTTATAGTGGTTCTTTGTGCCACGAATATGCGCTTCGCGTATCTCGTAGCTGCTTTGATTCTTCTGTTTACTCATTTATTTATCCATACAGCAAATGAGAATCCATAACCTCTTCGTTATGAATCCTCATCCTTCATCTCGATTTTTACTTTCGAGTACACATAGCTGTATTGTCTGATCCCCCATTTTCTTCAAAAAACGTATGCTTCGCCATGGAAGGGGTCTCCTTCCTATGAGAAGTGGCTATGTCCGTGTAGCGGAAACGACGCGCTCCTAGGCGACGATCGCTTTCATCTATACATCCTCAACATACGTTAGTTTGACGTACTAAACAATTATCTATTATACCCTATATATACAGAAATGACACCAAATCATTCAAAGAAAAGTGACAAAATACTCAATTTTGCGATAAAATCATGCAAAAACAAAGCGATTTCCTTAGTTTTCCTTCAAAAATCGCTTATTTTACGTTTTTCAGCTCACTCTCAACCGTTTTCGTTTCCGGGATGCTTTTCTACAATTTCCAATCCTACCGATCCCTTGATCACCTGATCGAACATGTGAAACTCCAGATATGCCAGTCTCTTATGCCGGTCGATCTTCTTGATAAGTCCTTCCTGGCCTTTGAGAGGTCCGGATGTAACCAGGATCTGGTCCCCTTCGATTATGCCTTTAGATACATCAAAGATGCCGTGATTGAGGTAAAGATCTTCCACCTGCTCCGCATCTTTTCCAGTAAGCGGGCAATATTTCTTATCTACCGTGAGAATGGTACTGAAGCCTTCCTGTTTTCTGAGTTCCTGATAAAGCTCTTCCACATCGTCCGTATCCACGAAGAAGTATCCCGGGAACATACTTTTTTCAGTATAGATCCAGTCACCTTTTCTTCGGATCTGCATGATCCTCTTGGGAAC
>CADCLV010000144.1:1538-2576 GCA_902802325.1 Oscillospiraceae bacterium
CTTCAGAGAAGTGTCATTACAGTAGAATTCACGGAAATCTTTTCCCTGCTGGTACTCACCTTCGATGGTGATACTGGGAAGCTGGGTATAGTCTGCCAGGTAGCCGGCCAGATCAGAAAGCTTACCCAAGTCCATGTCGGTGATCATGTACGGATCTAAGTCGCCAATGAGATTTAAGGCAAATCCGGGATCAACTGACAGCATGGCTTTGGCTTTCGTCTTCCAGGCATTGAGATAGGTGGTCTGGCGCTCCATACGGGAACTATTAAAGTCATCTTCCAGCGCCTTTCTTCCCCGGACGAAGTATTCTGCCTGTTGGTCGGAAAGCTTCATGGTCTTTCCCTTGGTCATTTCCGGATCGAGAGCTGTCATGTCCACAGGAATGGACACCTCAACTCCGCCCACGCTTCCATTAATAATGTGCACTCTTCTCCCAGAAGGAGCGTGCTTACTGCTTCTGTTGTCAGTTCGCAGCTGTCATTTAAGCCGGAGCCTTCCGTATGGGAAAGGGCGATCTGGGCGATCTGGGTACCGGAACGCTGTCCTGTGGAACCAATCTTGACGATCTCGGTCATGGAGTCACGGTTAATGGAAAGGACACGGTAGGTCTTACTGTTGTGATCTACCACCACCAGCATCAGAACATCCACCTGATCGTTATTACTAAAGCCCTTCTGTTCCTGAGCCTCGCCATAGGAGTCGATACCCATAAAGAGGAACGTATCGATCTTCTTCTTTTTGACGTAACCTTTTCCGCCAAAATAAATGACAGGATCGATCTCTTCCTCATCATAGGGACTTGCAAGGTTATAACTTACCCCACCCTGTGTATCGGAAGGATCCGAAGAAGTCGCCTTCTTCTTCATCCTGTCAGTCAAAACGAGCAAAATAGAAAAGAATAGTAGCATTGCTGCTACTATTCCTGCTATTTTGAGTATCGTATCTTTAGTTAGCCGAGCTCTTCTTTGCACGTGTCGCACATACAACGCCAGCGGCGGCCAGAACGATTGCTGCACCAAGTACAGCCTTTGTTACATA
>CADCLV010000145.1 GCA_902802325.1 Oscillospiraceae bacterium
CCGGTCAGATCGCAGAAATACACGCTCCAGATCGGCGAGCCCCTGTATAGCTCCACCGTCTCCTGATCTGTAACGGCATAAATCACGCTTCCTACATCCTCCGCCTTATTCGTCCACTGAAAAAGCACTTCCGGATATTCCTCGATCCGTATCTCTTCGCTTACTTCCCACGGGATCACCTGATCCAGGCTGAAGTAGTCGAACCATCGTACCGCATGTGCTTTCTCGGCGATCTCCTCCAGACTCATTGGCTGCTTTTCAGACGTCTCCGAAGAACCGTCTCCGCCAGAAAGTTCGCCCATACTCACATCGCTTTCCGCAAGCGTAGTACTTGATTCCGGGATGTCCTTCTTCTTACATCCGGCAGCAAGCAGAACTGCCATACTGAGAATCGCCGCGCCCGCAAGAAGGCCTCTTTTTCTCAAGAGATTCTCTTTTTCTCTATCCGATGTTTCCAGCATATCCTGTACCTCTTTACTCATTCTTCCCGGGCAAACACTTCATATATGAATCGATGATCTTTTCCGGCTTTTCTTTCAGGCCCCTTGCTATCCACCATTTGACCGTATGGATGAAGCTTCCGCTGCTTCTTAAAATCATCCGTCACATCCACATCCATATGCACGATGACTTCGCCAAAAGCACTTTCCAGATATTCGGTGAAGTATCTTGTGAATACCTTCTCCGACTCACCATTCATAATGGACCGGATATTCTCTTTATGGTCCAGAATGTGGTACAGTATATGCTCCAGAAGTGCCCGCATATCTTCGTGATTCTTCGAATAGTCGTGACTCTTTTCCGGCGCCAGAGTATCGGAGAAAACATGCGAAAACATTTCCTTACACATCTGTTCCAGAAGCTGGTCCTTCGTCTCAAAATGCGAGTAGAAGGTGCTTCTTCCGATATTCGCTTCATCGATGATCTGCTGTACCGTGATCTCTTCGAAGCGGTACTTCCGAAGAAGTCCCGTCAATGCATCGTAGATGGCTGTTCTGGTTTTGATCTGTCGTCTGTCCATATTTCATTCCCGTACAATTTCGCGATTCTGTTCAGTAATAGACATATCACGGATTCTGATTCTGTTTTCGGTTTCACGTAGATTATATCATTTTATCGAACAGAGTGTTCAGAAACTTTTCATGAGAAAGTGATACCTATGACGAACAGAAAAGCCATCCGATATGCCGTATATGCTGCACTTCTTTATGCCATCAGCACGCCATTTTCGAAGATACTTCTAAAGGAGATCCCACCGGTCTTCATGGCAGGGCTTCTCTACCTCGGAGCCGCGATCGGAATGTGCCTTCTCAAGTGCTTTTCCAAAGGGAAGAAAGAAGAAGGGACGCCCTTCACCCATAAGGATTATCCGTACCTCATCGGGATGGTCGTGCTCGATATCCTTGCCCCAGTATTTCTCATGATCGCCATCTCGAGATCTTCGGCGGAGTCGGTGTCTCTTCTCAACAACTTCGAGATCGTCGCCACCTCGCTGATCGCCCTGCTTCTCTTTAAGGAGAAGATCTCTCCAATGTTAGGTTTCGCTATCTTTCTGATCACGGTCGCCAGCCTTCTTCTCTCGCTCAGTGACATCTCTTCTTTATCCTTCTCCACATATTCACTTCTTGCGATCCTGGCCTGTTGCTGCTGGGGACTGGAAAATAACTGCACGCGCATGCTCTCGCAGAGTGCGCCGTCGAAGATCGTGATCATTAAGGGATTCGGATCCGGTACCGGATCGGTCATTGTTTCCCTGATCTGTAAAGAACATATCTCGCTGTCCCCCTTTATTCCTCTGGCGCTGCTTCTGGGGTTCATCGCTTACGGGTTAAGTGTCTATACCTACGTCTACGCCCAGCGCTATATCGGTGCAGCCAGGACATCTGCTTTCTACGCTCGGTGCATTTCTATCCTTCGCGATCTTCCCGAAGATCCCTTCTGTACTATTTGTTATTTCATTCATGATCATGGCGGCAGGTGCTTATCTCGCCGCCGAGAAAGAGAGGACATAAACATGAAAAAGAACACAGAAAAAAGAGATTTCAAATTCGACAAGCGCGCCGACAAATACGACGACCACTTTGAGGGAAAACTATCGAAAAGATTCTATGCGCTTCTATACCGTTTTACCGGTCTTTCCGATGGGGACAGAGTGCTGGATGTAGGCTGTGGTACCGGAACGATCCTGAAGGCATTCCGTGACTTTCAGAATATCGACGGTCATGGCATCGATGTCGAACCGAATATGCTGGAGGTCGCCCGAAGGAAATGCCCCGACATGGATATCCGCGAATGCTCCTGCGAAAACACTCCCTATGAGGATGCATACTTCGATACTCTCACTGCATGCATGGCCTATCACCACTTCCCGGATAAAGAGGCTTTCGAAAAAGAAGCCCTCCGGATCTTAAAACCCGGAGGACGCCTGTATATTGCCGATCCGAATCTTCCGCATCCGGTCAGGAAACTCGTGAATTTTCTCTGCCGGAACATCAACGGAGAGTTCTTCTCGGATAAGGAATTCCGAGAAAGATTTGAGAAGCAGGGCTTCACCTACATCGGAACACAGAAAGATAAGTACGCCCAGCTGGTCATCTTCCAGAAATGACCAGCCAGGCATACCCTGATTTCTTTTCGCTTTTACTCACTACCCGCCCGATTACAGCCCAAGTTCCTTATAGATCCCTTCGATGAAGGGCGTCTTATGCTGGATATACTGATCGATATCATGCGGGAAAAGCACCGCGCCTTCTTCCTTTATGCGGCTGTATTCAGCGACCGCCTCCGGATGAGACCTCAGATAATCCCGGAAAGAAACATGCCGTTTCAGTTCAGATGCATCCTTACAGCAGACATACATGTGGTGATTCCGAAGATGTTCTTTTCCTTCATATCCGAAC